>NZ_JBSFYQ010000137.1:0-1014 GCF_053599855.1 Micromonospora sp. NPDC005161 | reverse complement strand
TGCGATCTCACCCGCCCCCTTCGCCTCCACAGAGGCCATTCACTCCACAGGTCCCCAGCTCAGAGCCCTACCGCCCGACTACGCAATCGCCCTGGGTGCCCCTTCGGTTCAGCTAGCCGCCTGACGCCTCGCTTACAAGTTCTGGGCGCTCCGTCTGGGCGTGTCCGTCCGCATCCGTGAGCTCCGGCGACTGTCCGCGCCCGGCGACTGCCGACCGTCCTCGTCCCGGCCTGTTGCTGTCACCGTTGCTGTCGACAGCCGCGCCCTGGGCCCGGCTCAGTCCGGTCCGGCAGTGTCGGCGCTGCTGCCGCCGTAGAACCAGACCGCCGCCTGCGGCAGTTCTTCCGCAACACGCGCCGCCAGCACACGTCCCTCGGCGGCGAAGGCTGCGTCCTCCTCTGCCCCGATAGCTCTGCTGTCACTTGGATCGGCGATGTTGACCATGGATTCCGACCACTGCTGCCAGGCCGCCAGTCGCCCCACGAGGCCGGGGGAGAGTCCGAGCGTGGCAGGATCGCGCGGCTCGTAGACGCCGCTGTCCTCGTCACGAACCCACAATGGCCAGCATCCGTAGTCGTCCATCACCTTGATCAGCACTACGGCAGGCTACGTCGAGGAGTTGAAGCGGAATTTAGAGCCGCTGGCCCATCACCAGCGGGAACAGGACAGGTGACCTGCTCACGCGGTGCTTCGGGCTGCCAGCGTTGCTCGCTGGTTGACGACGTTTGACGGTGTCTTGTGCCCCCTGTGTGCCCCACACTGCCGGGGGCTTAATTGCCGTCCTCGCCTCTTGCCCCTCGCCTCTCCGCGCGCCACAACTCGTGCCCACGCATCAGCCATCCAACCCAGAACACCGCGAACAAGATCAGGAAGCACGCGAACAGCACAATGGCGAGCACCGCCGCGATCGGCTGGAACCCAGGGTCCCGGCAAAGTCGTGACGGGTGTCCGGCTTGGGATGGTTGGTGTAGACGCGCCTTCGCTGCGGGCAGCAGGACGGGCATGACCAGTTCA
>NZ_JBSFYQ010000136.1:0-1048 GCF_053599855.1 Micromonospora sp. NPDC005161 | reverse complement strand
CTAGGCCGTGTTTCATAGCGGGGGCTGGCGGTCGACCTTGATCAGGGTTGTGGCGTGTCGGTGATCGATACGCAGTGAGGTCTCCGGTAGATGGTTCAGCGACCAAGCAGAACCTGAAACCGGAGACCTCGTGGCCACCATACCGGTGACGAGGCGGCACGACCTGACCGACGCTCAGTGGGCGGCGCTTGTGCCGCTGCTGCCCAGGGGTAAGAGGCCGGGTCGGCCGCCGAAGTGGAGTAAACGGCAGCTCATTGATGGGATCCGGTGGCGGGTGCGGGTGGGCTCGCCATGGCGGGACGTGCCGCAGTGCTACGGACCTTGGCAGACGGTCTACGGACTGTTCCGTCGCTGGCAACGCGCCGGGGTGTGGCAGCGGATCGTCGCCGGGCTGCAAACCCGCGCCGACGCGGCCGGTCTGATCGGCTGGGATGTCAGCGTCGACTCGACCATCGCGCGGGCGCATCAGCACGCCGCAGGCGCCCGCACCCAACCCGAGCGGCAGAAGGAACCACCCGGCGGAGTCGAGGACGAGCCCGCTGATCACGCATTGGGCCGGTCGCGGGGCGGCTGGACCACGAAGGTGCACCTGGCCTGCGAGCAGGGCCGCAAACCCCTGGCGATGCTGGTGACCGGCGGGCAGCGCGGCGACAGCCCGCAGTTCAGCCGGGTCCTGGCCTGCATCCGGGTCCCCCGGCCCGGCGGCGGCCGACCCCGCACCCGACCCGATCGGGTCTTGGCGGACAAGGCATACAGCTCACGCGGCAACCGGGCGGAACTACGCCGACGTGGCATCCCGGCCACCATCCCGATCAAGATCGACCAGGCCGCCAGCCGGCGCAGGAAAGGTGCGAAGGGCGGCCGGCCACCGACCTTCGACCCCATCGCCTACCGCCAGCGTCACGCCGTCGAGTGCGGCATCAACCAGCTCAAACGCCACCGAGCCATGGCCACCAGATTCGACAAACTCGCTGTGCGCTACCAGGCCACACTCCACGTCGCCGCGATCAACGAATGGCTCTGAACAGAGCTATGAAACACGGCCTAG
>NZ_JBSFYQ010000135.1:0-1063 GCF_053599855.1 Micromonospora sp. NPDC005161 | reverse complement strand
GGGCTCCGTTCCAGCGGCCCCCGGGTGAGGGGGTGCTGGTGCGGTCGCGGGGTCTGCAACGACCGGCTACCCGCGGGCATTCCAACCCGGGCCCGGCCGCCATCCCAACCCTGCGGGGCGGGGTGCCGGACCGGTGGTGCTGCGATCGTCAGGGTGTGTAACGACCCCCGGCCCGCCACGATTCCACCCCACGAGTGCACCCGCTCACAGGCCAGAGTCACCCGATACAGGACATTCGACGCGGGGAGACCCATCCTCGCGCGCCCAGCTCGGCTGGCTCAGGGGTTGATCGACTCGGTATCACCGATATCGGGCCATCCGGCCGCCCGGGACACCGCGACATCGCTGAAAATCGCCGACGTCCTCGAAATCGCCGGCAACACCGACAGGGTTGACATCGCTGACATGGCTGACATCGAGTCGATCACCGCGAACGAGGATGAAGCGAACCCCGGGGCGAGGTGGTCAACGAGCGGTATACCTCAGAGGCATAGTTATGCCTCACAGGTATATCGCTCACAACAGCGACCACCCCCGCGGGGCCACGCCCGAGGCAGAACCGAACGGGGGCGGCGAGCACAAGCGGGATACGGCCCAGCCCAGGGAAGTGCTCACGACGACGCCCACAGGATCCGGCTCGCCGCCGCAGCCTCGCGGCGCCCGCAGCCTCACGCGTCGATCGTGGAGTTGTGGTGCCTCACAAACCGGACGGCTGAGGATATGTCACCCACTGCGACTCATGATCGGCGAGGCGGACGCACCGTCGCACCCGGAACAAGGCCCGGACGACGAGCGACCGCCGGGATGGGACTCACCGCACTGGCCAGAGGGATCGGGACGAATAGCGATGGCCGGCGGGACGCGGATTGCCCGACCTACCCCCAAGGGACAGGAACCGACCGCCCACCCGGGATGGGCTCGCCGAATCGCACAGAGACCGGAACGAACCGACCAACCCGCCGGACGGCGCTTGCCCGAAGCCGCGCACGGGTCCGAACGGGCGGTGCACCACCGACGGGGGTGGGGCCCGCCGTGCCCGGCGCAGGGATCAAGCCTGACCGCC
>NZ_JBSFYQ010000134.1:0-1139 GCF_053599855.1 Micromonospora sp. NPDC005161 | reverse complement strand
CGCGGACCGAGACGGCGTTGACGATCATGGGAAAAGCGCGCGAGCTCTTGGAGGACATCTCCAGGAGCGAGCCGGACGGTCCGGACGTCTTCGGGCTCGGCAAGCGCTGATGGACGCGTTTGAGGAGCTGACCGGTGCGGGGACGACGACGCGGGCCGCGGCGGCGATGACTGGGATCGCCCGGTCCAGCGTTGATCGGGACCGGCGCCAGCCCCGTCCGTCACGCCGGCTGCGGCCGGCGCCGGCGAACGCGCTCACCGCGGCGGAGCGGGAGCACGTGTTGCGGCTGCTGGACAGCCCGCAGTTCGTCGACGCCGCTCCGGCGCAGATCTATGCTGCTCTGCTCGACCAGGGCGTCTACGTCGGCTCGATCGCCACGATGTACCGGATCCTGCGTGATTACCGGCAGGTCAGAGAACGTCGCCGGCTGGCCCGGCATCCGGCCCGTCAGCGCCCGGAGCTGGTCGCCGACGCGCCGCGGCAGGTGTTCACCTGGGACATCACGAAACTGGCCGGCCCGGTGAAGGGCTCCTACTTCGATGCTTACGTGATGATCGACATTTACTCCCGGTACATCGTCGGCATCCGCGTGCACGCCCGCGAGTCAGGACCTCTGGCCGAGAGCATGATGCGTGAGGTGTTCCAGGTCCACGGTGTCCCACACGTGATCCACGCCGACCGGGGAACGTCGATGACCTCGAAATCGGTTGCTGACCTGCTCGAAGATCTGACCGTGACCCGGTCGCACTCCCGTCCGAAGGTGTCGAACGACAACCCGTACAGCGAAGCCTGGTTCAAGACGTTGAAGTACGCGCCGGTCTTCCCGGACCGGTTCGCGTCCCTCGCCGCCGCACGAGCGTTCATGACTGACTTCGTGACCTGGTACAACAACTGCCACCGACACTCCGGGATCGGCCTGCACACGCCAGCCGAGGTCCACCACGGCCGCCACCACGCCGTGCGTGCCGGCCGCGAGGACACCCTCACCGCAGCCCGCGCAGCGCACCCGGAACGCTTCGGCACCAACCGGTCCTTACCCAAGATCCTCGATCTGCCCGAACAGGTCTGGATCAACAAACCAGAGCCGGAACCTCAAGCCGCATAACTCCCGCTGGCCTCAAATCCTTGACACGTTCCGG
>NZ_JBSFYQ010000133.1:0-1206 GCF_053599855.1 Micromonospora sp. NPDC005161 | reverse complement strand
GGCGCTTTCAACAACACGGGGGGAAAAGTCTTCAACGTCGGCGGCCTACGGGCGGGGCTCGTGGCGCCGGGTCTGTGTGTAACGACCGCCGGGCCCGGCCCATTCCAGGGGGTGGCCCATCCATCGGCACCCCGGTGAGCGGGGGCTCCGTTCCAGCGGCCCCCGGGTGAGGGGGTGCTGGTGCGGTCGGTCAGGGGTCTGCAACGACCGGCTACCTGCGGGCATTCCAACCCGGGCCCGACCGCCATCCCAACTCTGCGGGGGGCGGGTGGTGGTGCTGCGATCGTCAGGGTGTGTAACGACCCCCGGCCCGCCACGATTCCACCCCACGAGTGCACCCGCTCACAGGCCAGAGTCCACCCGATACAGGACATTCGACGCGGGGAGACCCATCCTCGCGCGCCCAGCTCGGCTGGCTCAGGGGTTGATCGACTCGGTATCACCGATACCGGCCCATCCGGCCACCCGGGACACCACGACATCCCCGAAATCGCTGACATCGAGTCGACCACCGCGGAAGGAGGACGAGGCGAAGCCCGGGCGAGGTGGTCAACGTGCGGTATACCTCAGAGGCATATTTATGCCTCACAGGTATATCGCTCACAACAGCGACCGGCCCGAGAGGTCGGCGGGGGACGCCCGAGGCAGAACCGAACGGGGGCGGCGAGCACCAGCGGGATACGGCCCAGCGCAGGGAAGTGCTCTCCAAAACGCCCACAGGATCCTGGCTCGCCGCCGCAGCCTCGCGCGCCGCAGCTTCGCGTCGATCATGGAGTCGTGGTGCCTCGCAAACCGGATAGTCAAGGAGAGTTCACCCACCACGACTCCATGATTGACGAGGCGGACGCACCGTCGCACTCGGAACAAGGACCGGACGCCATGGCCCGCCGGGATGGGACTCACCTCGCCAGAGGGAACGGGACGAAGGACGATGGCCAGCCGGAGCGCAGACTGCCCGCACTCTCCCAAGGGATCGGAACCGACCGAACACCCGCCCGGGATGGGCTCGCCGAATCCGCGCAGTGACTGGAACGCACCGACCATCCCGCCGGACGGGGCTTGCCCGAAGCCGCGCACGGGTCCGAACGGGCGGTGCACCACCGACGGGGGTGGGGCCCGCCGTGCCCGGCGCAGGGATCAAGCCTGACCGCCCGGAGAGGTGCCGGTTACCCGGAACCGGGCCGATCGTGCCCGGCGTACCGTCGC
>NZ_JBSFYQ010000132.1:0-1209 GCF_053599855.1 Micromonospora sp. NPDC005161 | reverse complement strand
GCGGCGTGCGCGGCGATCGGACCGGCGAACACACCACCGGCGAACGCGAGACCAGCAACAGACAGCATGCTCTTACGAATGATCGTGTTCATGAGGGATCAGCTCCTTCAGGGGGTAGACACCCACACGCCCCGGGGGGACGGCGCAGGGTGCGAGCACCTCGTCCGGCGCTTTCAACTGCATGGGGGAAAGTCATCGGTCGGCGGCCTACGGGCGGGGGGCTCGTGGCGCCGGGTCTGTGTGTAACGACCGCCGGGGCCGGCCCATTCCGGGGTTGGCCCGTCCATCGGCACCCCGGTGAGCGGGGGCTCCGTTCCAGCGGCCCCCGGGTGAGGGGGTGCTGGTGCGGTCGGTCAGGGGTCTGCAACGACCGGCCACCCGCGGGCATTCCAACCCGGGCCCGGCTGCCATCCCAACCCTGTAGGGGGCGGGGTGCCGGGCCGTGGTGCTGCGATCGTCAGGGTGTGTAACGACCCCCGGCCCGCCACGATTCCACCCCACGAGTGCACCCGCTCACACGCCAGAGCCATCCGATACGGGACATTCGACGCGGGGAGACCCATCCTCGCGCGCCCAACTCGACCGGCTGGGGTTGATCGACTCGCTATCACCGATACCGGGCCATCCGGCCGCCCGGAACACCACGACATCGCCGACATCGCTGGCATCGAGTCGACCACCGCGAACGGAGGATGAGACGAACCTTGGCGAGGTGGTCAACGAGCGGTATACCTCAGAGGCATATTTATGCCTCACAGGTATATCGCTCACAACAGCGACCGCCCCGAGAGGGCGGTGGGGCCGCGTCCACGGCAGGACCGAACGGGGCGGCGAGCACCACCGGGACCCGCCAGTCCAGGCATCAGCACGAGTGACGACCTCGCCGGGATGGGCCGCCGGACGTGGCACAGGAATCGGGCGGACGGCGATCGCCGCCGGATCGAGGGCTTGCCAGAATCCCGCACGTCACGGCGGAACGACGACCATCGCCGACGGATAGGACTCGCCGCACGCGCCGCAGGGATCGGGACGGCCATGACCGCCCGGATCACGGCTTGCCCAACCCGGCGCAGAGACCGGAACGAACCGACCATCCCGCCGGGGACGGGGCCTGCCCGATTCCGCGCACGGGTCGGAACGGACGGCTACCACCGACGGGGTGGGGCCCGCCGTGCCCGGCGCAGGGATCAAGCCTGACCGCCCGGAGCC
>NZ_JBSFYQ010000131.1:0-1370 GCF_053599855.1 Micromonospora sp. NPDC005161 | reverse complement strand
TGCGCGGTCGGATCGGTTCGTAGGCCGCGCATCGGTCGTAGCCGGTGTTTTAGCTGGCTGTGATCAGCCTCGATCGGGTTGTTCGCGTGCTGCTCAGAGAATGCCCCGCGTCCCGCGCCTACTACGAGAAGAAACGCGCCGAAGGAAAACACCACCGTCAAGCAATGATCGCCCTCGCCCGACGACGCGTCGATGTCCTCTGGGCACTCGTCCGCGACGGCAAAACCTTCACCCGACCCACCACACCTGCCAGCACCACCGCCTGACCCGCACCCACCCACCGCCGACGCCGTTGCACGTCGGCCGCCTGACCCTGCCCAGCAAGATCAACCGGAATCACATTGAGACTTCTAACCCGAGGCTCCGCCCGTGGTCGCAGGCTGATGACCTGCGGCTTTTGATGTGCCGCCTCCGTGTGCCAGTCGCAGCGGGATCCTGCTGTGATCGCTTGCTGAAGATCAGCAAGGCTGGCGATCGTCATGCTCCAGCAGCGAGAGAAGGACCGCAGCGGACAGCGCATCGTTGCCCCTGCCCATGCGCTGGAGACCTGACTTGGAACCCGTCGACGACCGGATACGGATCCGCCAGCAGTTCGGGTGTCCGCCCCGCCGCAACCCTCCGGCAAACCGGGGGAACCTCAGTCTGGTCGTTGTCGTGTTGGTCGGTGTCGATCGTGATCAGGCGGGCTTTGGCGAGTAGTTCCAGGCCCATGTAGCGGCGGCCTTCGGTCCATTCGTCGGTCTGCTCGGCCAGGACCGCGCCGACGAGTCGGATGATCGCCGCCCGGTTTGGGAGGATGCCGACGACGTCGGTGCGGCGACGGATCTCCTTGTTCAGTCGTTCCTGGGGATTGTTCGACCAGATCTGGCGCCAGATCTGACGCGGGAAGGCGGTGAACGCGAGCAGGTCGTCGCGGGCGGCATCGAGGTGCTCGGCGGCGGCGGGGAACTTCGCCTCGATCGTGGTCACGACCCGGCCGAACTGGGCCCGAACGGCGTCAGCGTCGGGCTGGTCGAAGATCGTCCGAACGAGGGTGGCGATCCACGGCTGCGCCGACTTCGTGACTTTGGTGAGCAGGTTGCGCAGGTAGTGGGTGCGGCAACGTTGCCAGGAGGCGCCTGGCAGGGCGGCGCCGATGGCGGCGACGAGGCCGGCACCAAAAATGGTCCTTGTTGCCCGTATCCCGCTGCGATATCTCGCCGTCGGACGCGAGCAGCCCGAGAACCAAACTCCCGCCCTTGCTGGCCTCGTCGCCGTCCTCGGCCTGGCACCCACCTAGCCTCGGTCTTTCGCTAGTGGTTGATCATGGATCGTTCGGGCATTAGTTGATCTCTGTCTGCGGTTGGCCGAGTGTGGGCATGGTGATGGCC
>NZ_JBSFYQ010000130.1:0-1372 GCF_053599855.1 Micromonospora sp. NPDC005161 | reverse complement strand
CAGGGCGATTGCGTAGTCGGGCGGTAGGGCTCTGAGCTGGGGACCTGTGGAGTGAATGGCCTCTGTGGAGGCGAAGGGGGCGGGTGAGATCGCATCGGTGATCATGGAGTTCTCGACGCTTCACGACACCCCGAGGACCTCACCCGCCGATGGCATCATCCCTCATCACCACACTGGCCGTAACGACACCCGCCACCGATACCCCACCAGCCCTGGTCACCGATGGTGAGCAGATTGGTCTGCTGCACGCCTTGTCCGCGGTCCCTGATCCCCGTGACCCACGCGGTGTGCGTTACCCGCTGTCCGGGCTGCTCACCGTCGCGGTGTGTGCGGTGCTGGCCGGTGCGTCGTCGTTCGCCGCGATCACCGACTGGCTCCACGACCTCGACGAACACGCCCGTGCCAGGCTCGGATTCGACCGCGGTGTGCCCGCGGGTACGACGGTGTGGCGGCTACTGACCCGCCTGGACGCCAGTCGGCTGGCCACCGTGCTGGCCGGCTGGCTCCACAGCCGCGCCCAGCCGGTCACTCCACGGCGAAGGCGCTACCGGACGGTGATCGCTGTGGACGGGAAAACCCTGCGTGGGGCCCGCCGCCCCGGCGGCCGCCAGATCCATCTGCTCTCCGCGTTGGACACCACCACCGGCATCGTCCTGGCCCAAGTCACCATCAACGCGAAGTCCAACGAAATCCCCGCCTTCACCCCACTACTCGATGCCATCGAAACAGTTCTGGGCAGCCTGGACGGGATCCTGTTCGTCGCCGACGCGCTGCACACCCAGACCGGCCACGCCCACGAGATCGCCCGCCGCGGCGCCCACCTCATGACGCCGGTGAAGGGCAACCAGCCGACCCTGTTCGCCCAGCTCAAAGCCTTACCCTGGCCACAGATCCCGGCCGGAGACCGAACCCGCGACCGCGGGCACGGGCGCCGGGAGACCCGCACCGTCAAAGCCGTCACCCTCGCCACCCCGGGCGGCATCGGGTTCCCCCACGCCGCACAGGCCGTCCGGATCACCCGCACCCGCACCCTCGCCAGCAGCGGCAAGACCAGCCGCGAGACCGCCTACCTCACCGTGTCCCTGCCCGCCGGCCAGGCCCTGCCCGCCGACCTGCAGGACTGGGCCCGCCGCGAATGGCTCATCGAAAACCACGTCCATCACGTCAGAGATGTCACGTTCCGTGAAGATCTACACCAGGCGCGGACCGGTACCGGACCCGCCGTCATCGCCACCCTGCGTAACACCGCGATCGGCTACCACCGCACCAACGGCGACACCAACATCGCCCGCGCCGCCAGACGCGCCAACCGCCGCTCCCACGACCTCATCACCGCCGTGACCAGCAGTAATCCTAGAACGCAATGACCCTG
>NZ_JBSFYQ010000129.1:0-1375 GCF_053599855.1 Micromonospora sp. NPDC005161 | reverse complement strand
GCGGGTAGCCGCAAGCAGATGGGCGTGCAGCAGCCCGGCTCGTGCCGGGTTGGGGTAGGAGACGCCGCGCAGCCAGTTCTGCAGTCTGCGTGGCGGCGGCGGGGATCGGTCAGCGGCCGACGCGGATGCGGTCGGCAGAGTACACCTGGCGCGAGCCGTCGGCGCGGAAGATCACGATGACCGGGATGCCCTCACCGATCTCCAGCTCGCGCCGTTCGGCGGGGGTGGGCATCCGAGCGGTGGCGGTGTCGCCCTTGAGGAGGGTCACCGTTTCGGTCGGCTCGTCGGCGCGGACGAATGTGCCGCGCGGTGGTTCCACGATCACGAGCCCTTCCGACCGGAGTAGCGCTACAGCCTGTCGGACGCTCGTGCGGCTCAGCCCGTACTCCTGAGCCAACCGCAGCTCGCTGGGAAGCGAGGCCCCGGGCGCGAGGTCGCCAGACGCGATCCGGTCTCGCAGAAGGTCTGCGAGCTGCCGGAACACGGCGCGATCCGCGCTGGGGTCGATCACGAATGTGACGCTACGTGTCCAACAGTTCTACATCTTATTGTATCTACAGTCCTACGTCGTTACGGTGACATGAGCTGGGGCAACAGCCAACGGCCGGCTCCACCTGCCCGTGAGATCGAAGAATGCCCGAGGGGAGACCTGGTGCCTCGCGTGTCGTACGAGGAGTACTTGGTGGCTGTCGCGCTAACCCTGGCGAGGCGGCACCGGCCGGTCTGGTCATGGCAGCGATGGCGGAAGGTCTGCCGATGCGGGGGCGAGTTGCCCTGCCATGCGAGGCATCGAATCCCGATCAACCGGGGTCACTGGCCCTCAGAGGACGGCCGGCTATCCGCTCCGTCATCGGAACCGCCGGCCGAGCAGAGGGAGCCGAAGTGACCAACCACCTCCCGATCACGCCGGCCTGGACCTGCGGTGGCTGCGGTGCCGACTGGCCCTGCCACACCCGCCGTCGAGCGCTGCGAGCGGAGTACGACCGAGCCCCGGTGTCGCTCACCCTCTACCTGGCAGCCCAACTCGTCGAAGCCGCCCACGACCTGACCCACGTCCCCGCAGGCCACCTGCACTACCGCTTCCTCGGCTGGACTCGATGAGCATCCTGCGACCCAGTGACGAGAAGTTCCACTACAGCGACGGCTCGCACAAGTGGATCCCGCCAGACCCGGACTACGACCAGGAGGTCTGGGACGAGCAGGTCCGCCAGCACAAGCAACGCCACCTCAGGAACGAGCGTGCGAAGGTACGCATCCAGCGTCTCGTCTGATGCCAGCACTGTGAGGTCGACCCAAGGCGCGGTGCTGGTGTTTCGACCGGTCCGTTTCCTTGGGCCGCCTCCCGAACCCGGCGTGCCAGTCGTCCTGGCACCGG
>NZ_JBSFYQ010000128.1:0-1391 GCF_053599855.1 Micromonospora sp. NPDC005161 | reverse complement strand
TGCGGTGTGGGAACGAGGGCAGCCACCGTCGATCATGGACGGTTGTGTGGACTGACCATGACGCAGCGGTGGCTGCCGGATACAGGGTAGACGCCCGACGGTGGCGGGTGTTGTTCGACGACCTGATGCTGACTGTCGGGCAACGTTTCCGCAGGCCGGAACCCCGGCGGCGGATGCGTGACTTCGTCCGCGGCTTGCTGGCGCCTCTGCCACGGAAGAACTGCTGGACCATCGCCGAGCACGCCGGGGACGCCGGCCCGGACGGGATGCAGGACCTGCTGACCCGGGTGAAGTGGGACGACGCCGCGGTCCGTGTCGACGTCCGCGCGTTCGTCGGGCACCACCTCGGCGAGGCTGACGCCGTGCTGGTCATCGACGAGACCGGTGACCTGAAGAAGGGCCGGCACACCGTCGGCGTGCAGCGGCAGTATTCAGGCACGGCCGGGAAAATCGAGAACTGCCAGCTCGCCGTGCATCTCGTCTACGCCACCAACGCTGGTCACGCGATGCTCGACGCGGCCCTCTACCTACCGAAATCCTGGTGCGACGACCCCGAGCGCCGAGCCGAGGCCGGCATCCCGGATACCGTGCGGTTCGCGACCAAGCCGCAACTGGCAGCCAGGATGATCGAGGCCGCGGTCACCGCCGGGCTGCCGTGCCGATGGGCAGCCGGTGACGAGGCCTACGGCAACGATCCGCGTCTGGCCACCCGGCTCCGCACGCTGCGACTGGGCTACGTCCTGGCCGTGGCCTGCTCGCATCAGGTGACCACCGGCATCGGCACCTACCGCGTCGACGCGCTGGCCGCAGGGCTTCCCGCCACCGCGTGGCAGCGCATGTCCGCCGGCCCGGGCGCGAAAGGCTACCGCTACTACGACTGGTCCTTCACCGCCCTGCCACACGCCGCCGACGAGCACGGCGGTCACCACTGGCTGTTGATCCGCCGCAACCGCAGGACCGGTGAGCTGGCCTTCTACCGCTGCTGGTCACCCGAACCCGCCGCGCTGCACACGCTCGTCGCGGTCGCAGGCCGCCGCTGGAAGATCGAAGAATCGTTCCAAGCCGCGAAGACGGGACTCGGCCTGGACCAGCACCAGAATCGCCGCTGGACCTCCTGGCACCGCTGGACCACCCTCGCGATCCTCGCCCACGCCTTCCTCGCCGCCGCGACCGCCAGTCACCGCCACCGCTACAACCCGGGTGGGCTGATCCCGCTGACCGTCAACGAGCTACGCCACCTGTTCCACATCCTGATCATCGAACCCACCCGCCGCCGCACCGACCCGCTGCTCTGGTCCATCCGTCGACGCCGCCACCAAGCCCGCGCCAAGGCCAGCCACTACACCCGACAAGCCCTCATCGAGCCATGATCACGATCCCCGGCTGGAGTA
>NZ_JBSFYQ010000127.1:0-1404 GCF_053599855.1 Micromonospora sp. NPDC005161 | reverse complement strand
GAGTGCGACCGGCACGGCGAGCAGAAGCCGCGGGGGTGAGGTCCTGACCATGCCGAACGACGCCCATGCACCCTTGCGCTACGAGCTCCGTATCCACGGACACCTCGACCAGCACTGGTCGACCTGGTTCGGCGGCCTCGCCCTCACCCACGAGGACGACGCCACTACACTTCGCGGCGCCGTGACGGACCAAGCCGAGCTGCACGGCCTGCTCACCAAGGTCCGCGACCTCGGCGTCACCCTCATCTCCCTCACCTCCATCGACGCCGCGCACGACCCTGATTCCCAGGAACAGCAACACCAGTAGACCCCCTGGGTTCACGCGACGAGGCTGACCCACACGCCCCGAACACGTACTGCCGCACGACCGCCACCATCCCATCTCGACCAGGAGTAAATCCCATGTCCACTACCACTGTCGCCGCACCCACTATCCATTCCGATCTGTCCCTGACCCGCCTGCACCTGATGCGCGCCGGCTACCTCCTGATGGGTGTCGGACTGGCCCTGGTGAAGTGGCCGCTCCTGCCCGACGTCGCCACCCTGCCGCTCTACGAGGGCGTGACGCTCTGCATGCTCACCGCCATGTCCCTCTTGGCGTTCCTCGGCCTGCGATACCCGGTCAAGCTGCTTCCCGTGCTGCTGTTCGAGTCGCTCTGGAAGCTCCTCTGGCTCGCACTGGTCGCCCTCCCCGGAGCCACCACCGGTGACCTCGACGCGGCCATGACCGAGACCGTGGTCAGTTGCTCCCTGGTTGTCGTCATCCTCGCCGTCACCCCATGGCGGTACGTGTGGCGGAACTACGTACGCGCCACCGGAAACCGGTGGCGGTGAGCAGCCCGATGTCCCTGAGCTCTCCGCTCGAACTCATCGCTTAGTACCTGACCGTGTACATCGATGTGCGGCCGCGATCGGGGGAGCAGGTTGGGAGCAGTTGGGTGCACTGAACGGCGTTGAACCGCATCCAACGGCACCGAGCGGCGCTGAACGGCACCCGCCTCGACGTGTAGTCTTCCGTTTCCGCAGGTCAGAGTCGGTTCAGCGTCCTGCTTCACACGGAGTGCTCAGCCATATTGAGCAGCAGTTGACAGCACTCTATGTCGCCTGGTAGCGGAGTATCCGCAGGTCAGGGCGGTAAGGAGCTGCTGGATGGCCTGGCCTTGGAGGTGGGCGCAGGTTGGCGAAGTGGTCACCGCGCCCGACGTGCTCACCGCAGCCGGACGCGGAACAGTGCGCTGACCGCGGTGATGCGGGGCGAGCGGGCCGACGTGACCTCCCAGAGAACACCGAAGTGGTCACGCTTCGCTGCTCCCCGCCTGGCTGGTGCCGGCTGTCGTCCCAGGCCCGCTGCCTCCAATCACGAAAGGCACGCTGCATCGGCGTATGGCTCTGGGTCTCACCGTG
>NZ_JBSFYQ010000126.1:0-1405 GCF_053599855.1 Micromonospora sp. NPDC005161 | reverse complement strand
ATGGCTCCACGTCCATATCCAACACCGTCCGGTATGGACGTTACGCCCGTGTCATCCCCACTCGGCCGCCGAACCTTGCTGAGATCACCTCAGTGGCCCGCTCATCGAGCGCGACGAGCTCACGCCTAACCGCCTCGGCCCGTTCACGGTAAGCCCGTCCGCTTTCTGTCTCTGCGAGGGCGGCCATCCCTGCCATGTATCGGAGGAAGACAACGAACTTACCGATGTCGCTGTTCATGAAGGTGACTTCCGAAGCGCTGTTCTCGACCGGGACGACCGACCATACCGATCCATCGGCGAGGTCGATCTGAACCTCACACACCCCGTGCCACGCCCAGCCGACCGCCAGGCGTGGGGGCGCCGCCGAGACGTTCACCGCTTCGATCGGATAAGCGTGGAAGAAGACATCCACATCCCGCGGCAGTTCCACGTCGAGCAGCCCGGAAGCACCAGGCGGCACGACCCCGCTAAAGAATCGGCGCAGGTCGGATTCCGAGTAGCGAATCAGGTCCGGCATCCTCTACAAACCTCCCAGGGTGCGGCCCGGAGTCATGCCTGACACCACGTACTTGGTACATGTCTGACACTATTCGATCTTCTTTTTAGGCGAACGTAGATGGCATTCGCACCCGCTCCACAGGAGGGCGGATCGGCGGCATTCGGGATTGCGAGGACGGTTCCGGTGGATTGCTACTTGCCTTTGGCGAAGAGGGCGCGCCTCATACCTTAGAGCAGCCGAGGAGTATCGCCGGGGCGACCCGAGGTGAGAACCCTGGTCAGACCTCGCTTGACCATGAGCAACTGCCGCAGAGTAAGGCAAAGGGTGAAGCTCACCTGCGTAGGCAGCCCGAGCTGCCCTGCGGTCTGCTGCGTAAGTACGAGCCGCAGTTCGCTCGTATCGCTGGGTGGCATCTTGGGCAAGGTCGGTTGCTTCGAAGCGCTAATCTCGCACTCAACGATGCCGCCATACCAGTAGCTATGGCTGTCCGATCCTGCCCCCAGGCAGTACGTGTCCATTCCATGCTCTGTCGACTGCTCGTTGGGATCGCCGGATTCCATGAAGCCCAACGACCACGATTCGACGTCGCGGTGCTCGGTAAGGTAGAGAGCATAGACGTCGCCCTGAACTTCGACCGCGCCGCGGAGCACCGTTGGCACTCCATAGTCACTCAGTTGCCCCATCCACATCTCGTTTCTGTTGCTGACAAACGAACAGGATACGGAGGCCGAGGCGATCTTGCGGTCGGGTGACGAACTGGGCGACGATCGACGGGTGCAACCCCGGACGAGCATGGACGTTGGCGGACCATTGAGCCTTTTTCATCCTCGGTGGGTCGGGTTCTCGACGTGATGTAGGACGAGGATGGCCTGCACGATCGGGGTCGCCCGGTGCGGGCTGCAGCGC
>NZ_JBSFYQ010000125.1:0-1435 GCF_053599855.1 Micromonospora sp. NPDC005161 | reverse complement strand
TCCTTCGGTGTCGATTTAGGGGTCGCATTCGCTCGGAAACTGCTCGGTGGGTCGGGCATCAGTATTCATCGACCTTTTTGGATCATACCCGGGGATTCCGGTCGAGGATCGGGATGCTGTAGAGCGCGGCGAGGGCCGCAGCGGCTCGGCCTCGACGGCGAGCAGTTGGCGGGTCGTGACGTCAGCGGGAACCACCGGCTGTAGAGGGTTATCCGGCGTCATACCACCCGGGCGACGGTGCCCACGGGCGGTTCGGGCACGGCGTCGGGGTGCAGGATCGCGGCGATCGCTTCGACGCCGTCGACGAGCCGCGGACCCGGGCGTACGACGAGGCCGTCCGCGTCGATCGCCCACACCGCGGCCCCGGGAAACCTCGGCGCGACCGTTTCGGCCTGCTGCGCCGCGCCTTCGAGGTGGAATCCACAGGGCGTGACGAGTACGACGTCGGGAGCGGCGTCACTGAGTTCCTGCCAGGTTGTCTGCACCGACCGGGCACCGGGGCGGGCGGCAACCGGGTTGCCGCCGGCGCTTCGCACCAGGTCGGGCACCCAGTGCCCGGCGGTGAACGGCGGGTCGACCCACTCCACGACCGCGACGCGGGGCCGCGGCCGGCCGGCGACCGCCGCCGCGACGGCCTTGAGCCGGGCGCGCAGGCCGGTTACCAGCGCTTCGGACCGTTCGGGTACGCCGGCCCGGACGCCTACCGCAAGGATCGTGTCGAGGACCTCGTCGAGCGTGTGCGGGTCCAGGGACAGTACGTCGGCGCGGCAGCCGAGGTAGTCCAAGGCGTCCGAGACCTGGCCTGAGGGCAGGGCGCACACTCGGCAGAGGTCCTGCGTGAGGATCAGCTCAGGTTTCAGGCCGGCCAGCGCGTCCCCGTGCAGGGTGTAGAGGTCGCTGCCTGCTGCCATCTGTGCCTTAACGTAGGCGTCGATCTCGTGCGGAGTGAGGCCGCGGGTGTCCCGGCCGCCGACCACGACGGTCTTGTCGCCCCGTGCGGCGGGCGGCACGTCACACTCGAACGTCACCCCAACCAGGTCGTCACCCAGGCCGAGGGCGTAGACGATCTCCGTCGCGGACGGCAGCAGGGACACCAGACGCATACGGCCATCCTGCCCGTTCCCGCTGCGATGAGCGAGCTGACTCAAACCGTGCCGTGACGGCGCTGTTGCGTTGTCTGATCGGCGGACGTGTTGAACCCCGGTTTGGTCGGAGGTCAGATCGCCCGGGCGAGTTCGGTGAACGCTGCCGCCATGCGCTTGGCAGAGGGGGCGTCGAGTCCGAGTTCGTAGTGGTCGCGTCGGAGATTCTGGATGAAGGCATGTCCGGTGATGATCACCTGCGCGGTCGGATCGGTTCGTAGGCCGCGCATCGGTCGTAGCCGGTGTTTTAGCTGGCTGTGATCAGCCTCGATCGGGTTGTTCGCGTGCTGCTC
>NZ_JBSFYQ010000124.1:0-1474 GCF_053599855.1 Micromonospora sp. NPDC005161 | reverse complement strand
GGATTCAACTGGTCGTCGCAACACCTTGATCACGGAGGTTTGCGATGGGGCGCGGCAAGAGGCAGATACCTGAGGTGCCGGCTGGTGCGCGGCGCCAGTGGGCGTCGGATCGGGCATTGCGACCGTCGATGCGTTCACCGGGACGGCCGGAGCCGTCTCGTGCGGTGCAGCGGGACTTTTGGCGGCGGATCGCGTCGGGAGTAACGACGGTAGAGGCCGCGGAGGCTGTGGGTGTGTCATGGCCGGTCGGGTCCCGGTGGTTTCGTCACGCTGGCGGCATGCCGCCGATCAGTCTGGACGAGCCCACGGGCCGTTACCTGTCATTCGCCGAGCGCGAGGAGATCGCGCTGTTGCGCGCTCAGGGGGTCGGAGTGCGCGAGATTGCCCGCAGGATCGGACGCGACCCGGGAACGATCTCACGCGAGCTGCGCCGTAATGCGGCGACCAGGGGCGGTAAGCCGGTCTACCGGGCTCTGGTGGGGCAGTGCAAGGCGCAGCAGGCCGCGAAGCGCCCGAAGACCGCGAAGCTCGTGAGCAATGGCAGGTTACGCGAGTACGTACAGGACCGGCTCGCCGGCGGCGTCCGCCGACCCGACGGCACGATCGTCACCGGGCCTGAGCCGCCCCGCGTGGAAAGGGCTGAACAAGCCGCATCGGCAGGACCGCCGCTGGGCGACGGCGTGGAGCCCGGAGCAGATCTCGCACCGGCTCCGTGTCGACTTCCCCGATGATGAGTCCATGCGCATCAGCCACGAGGCGATCTACCAGTCACTGTTCATTCAGGGGCGTGGAGCGCTCAAGCGTGAGCTGGTTGCGTGTCTGCGCACCGGCCGGGCGCTGCGGGTTCCCAGAGCGCGGTCCCAGAACAAGCCGCGAGGGCATGTCACTGCCGATGTCGTCCTCTCCGAGCGCCCCGCCGAAGCCGCGGACCGCGCGGTCCCCGGGCACTGGGAAGGGGATCTGATCATCGGGACGGGCCGCTCCGCGATCGGCACGCTCGTCGAGCGCGCCAGCCGCTGCACGCTTCTCGTGCATCTGCCTCGGTTGGAGGGCTGGGGCGAGAAACCACCGGTGAAGAACGGTCCCTCGCTCGGCGGCTACGGCGCTGTCGCGATGAACACCGCGCTTACGACATCGATGACGAAGTTGCCCGCGCAGTTGCGCAAGACCCTCACCTGGGACCGCGGGAAGGAGCTCTCCGGTCATGCGCAGTTCACCCTCGATACCGGCACGACGGTGTTCTTCGCCGATCCGCACTCGCCCTGGCAGCGGCCGACGAACGAGAACACGAACGGGCTGCTGCGTCAGTACTTTCCGAAGGGCACCGACCTGTCGAGGTGGTCCAACGAGGACCTCGAAGCCGTCGCCCTCGCGGTCAACAACCGGCCCCGCAAGATCCTTGGCTGGAAGACCCCGGCCGAGGTCTTCGCCGAGCAACTACGCTCACTACAACAGCCCCGTGTTGCAACGACCG
>NZ_JBSFYQ010000123.1:0-1560 GCF_053599855.1 Micromonospora sp. NPDC005161 | reverse complement strand
CCTCGGTCTTTCGCTAGTGGTTGATCATGGATCGTTCGGGCATTAGTTGATCTCTGTCTGCGGTTGGCCGAGTGTGGGCATGGTGATGGCCCGGCGCGTGGCCGGGTCCCTCGGGGTGCTCGTCGGGGCGGGGCGGCCGGGTTCAGGTGATGGGTCGGGGTAGCCCGGCGAGGTGGGTGAACGCGGTGACCAGTTGCTGCGTCCAGGGCCAGTGTTCGGCGATGCGCAGGCGGGTGCGGCGGGCGGAGCGGGTGATCCGGGCGGGCGCGTGGAGTAGCCGGTAGCGCAGTTTCTTGGGTTCGGCGGTGGCCAGTTCGCCGTGCAGGAGCAGGGTTTGGGTCCAGGCGATCAGATCGATGCCGGTCAGGGCCAGTTGCAGCCAGGCTTGGTTGATCGCGAAGATGCGGGACGGGAAGCGGCCGAAGCCGGTGTCCTTGCCGGTGCGGATGCGGTCCTCAACGCGGGCGTGGGCGCGGTGGCGGGCCTCCAGGTACTGGATCGACCCGTGCCCGACCGGGGTGTCGGTGGCCATGACCTGGTGACGTAGGCCTTCGATGGTGTCGAACAGGGTCAGTTGCGCGCCGGGATGCGGGCGTTCCCGCCGGACGATGAACCGGGTCCCGGCCGGGTAGCCGTCGGCGGGGACAGCGCCGGTGATCTCGCAGATTTCGGCGCCGTCGCGCAGCCCGCCGTCGGTGTTGACCGCGGGGATCCAGCCGGTGGCCTGCCGGATCGCCTCCCGGATTCCTTCGGTGATCGCGACACCGACGGAGAAGCAGGTGTCGACACCGTGGGCGCGCAGGCCACGGATGTGGGTCAGGAACCCCTGCGTGCAGCCGGCCGAGTCGGAACGGATCAGGATCGGGGTGCCGTGCCGGTGGGCGTCGGGGATCTGCGCCAGGGCCTGGTCGAGGACGGTGATGTGGTCGGCGGTGGTGTTCGACCCGGCCCGGCCCTCCCGCAGCAACCCCGACAACGCCTCCCGACTGCCGTCGAGGAAACACAACAGCGGGTGGTAGCCGAACGTTTTCTTCCACGTCCGAGTCGCCGCCTCCTTCTCCGAGTGGCAGATCACGATGGTGGCGTCCACGTCCAGCACCAGGCCGGGGACCGGCTGACCCGCCGCGGTCGAGACCGGCAACCCGCCCCTGGTCTCGACCGTCTGCGCCCACGCCACCTCCCTGGCCAGCGCCCGCGCAGCGTGCAGCCGAGTCAACGCCTCACCATCCAGATCGGACAGGACCCGCCACGCCGTCGGGTCAGATGCCACCGCCCCGAACAGGCCGGCCTCGTTACGCAGCACCGCCAGATCGGCGATCGCCTCGCCACCATCAGCGAGCATCACCGCCACGTCCACCGCGACCCGACCCGGATCATGACCCGCCCGCCGCTGCCGCAGCGACGCCAACGCCTCGCTGAACGACGCGGTCAACCCCGTGGCATCGGCCACGTCAGCCAGTAACCGGGCGCCAGCGTGCCCGACGACACCCCGCCCGTCCGCAGTGACAACGATCTTCGGACGTGACCCGGTATCGTGCATCTGGAAGGTGCCCTCCACGG
>NZ_JBSFYQ010000122.1:0-1584 GCF_053599855.1 Micromonospora sp. NPDC005161 | reverse complement strand
GAAGCGGGTGATCTGGCTCGAAAATGTTCAGTGAGCGGGCATGGCGAGATGGACCCGGGGCTGCTCCGAGCCGCCGGATTGGGAACAGGTATCAAGATGTCGGATCAGCTAGTGGCGATGAGGTTGCTGGTGTCGACGCCGAGTTCGATCAGCTCGTGCAGCAGTCTGCGTTTGCGTCGTTCGACTTGATCGGGGCGGCGGTGAAAGTAGTCGAGTCCGAGGTCGCGGTAGGGCACATCGTGGCTGAGCATGTGCCAGACCGCGGTGAGGATCTTGTGCATGACCGCGACGAGTGCCCGTCGAGGTCCGCGCCGCTTGACCATCCTCTTGTAGTAGCTGTTGAGGTAGGAGTTCTTGGTTCGAGCGGCGGCTGCGGCAGCGTCACCGAGCGCGCCGAGCAACCAGCGGTTGCCGTGGGTGGTTCTGCCCGACAGGTTCTTGCCTGCGGATACGTTGTTTCCAGGGGCGACTCCGGCCCAGCTGGCCAGCGCGGCAGCGGTGCGGAACTGAGCCATGTCGCCGCCGGTCTCGGCGAGGATGACCTCGGCGATGCGGTCGGAGACGCCCGGGATGCCGACCAGCAGTTCTCGCTGACGTGCCTGTGGCTGGGTCAGGTGTTCGATCTGGTGGGTGAAGGCCGTGATGCGGGCATCCAGGTAATCGATGTGGTTCAGTGCTTGCCCGGCGAGGAAGGCATGGTTGTCGTCGAACCGGCCGACCAGCGCCTCACGTAGTTCGATGATCTTTGGCCGGGCTTTGCCCAGGGCGAGGTCGGCCAATGCGTGCGGATCCCGTTCTCCGGCGACGAGCGCCTCGATCATGAGTCGCCCGGACATGGTGAGGGTTCGGCTCATCACCGTGGACATCTTGATCCCAGCGTCCTCGAGGACGCTCTCCAGCCGATGCAGCGCGCGCACGCGCTCCCGGACGAGATTGACTCGCTGGCGAGTGAGATCCCGAAGCCGTCGAATGGCCGGCGGGGGCACGAATGAGGGCGAGACCAGCCCGTGCTGCGCCAGCTGGGCGAGCCACTCGGCATCTTTGACGTCGGTCTTGCGTCCGGGGACCTTCTTGACGTCACGAGCGTTGATCAGCCACACGGTGAACCGCTCTTCAAGCACGTAGAACACGGGCTTCCAGTAATCGCCGGTCGCCTCCATCACGACCAGCTCGACATGAGACTCGGCCAGCCAATCCGCCAACGCCATCAGCTGACGCGTCATCGTGGCGAACGTGCGAACCTCCTGCCCGTAACGCCGGCCCGCTCCTTGCCGGGGAGAGCGGACGCAGGCCTTCACGTCAGCCTTGCTGACGTCCAGGCCGGCGACCCGTTCCACGATCACATCCATGAACTCACCACCTCGTCCCAGCCGCCTCGATCCGTAGCGGTTGGCCTGGTGAGGGCACAGCTCAACAAAGAATCTGGCTCACGTGCTCACTGGCAACAATCCAGGGCGCCTGCCCCAAGCCCTCGCGCCAAGCTCATTCACGGGCTCTCCCGCACCAAGATCACACGGCGTCGACCAGGCCGACCGACCCACATTTTCCAACCAACCAGAACGTCGCGCGAGACCTGAACAGCTC
>NZ_JBSFYQ010000121.1:0-1594 GCF_053599855.1 Micromonospora sp. NPDC005161 | reverse complement strand
CCTCGGTCTTTCACGGCGGTCGTGATCTTGAGGGCTGAGACTGTTGGGTAGAGACAGCGAAGTGCCTACCACGTAAGGAAAACTGACCGGTGTCGAGTCGTTCAGAGTTCCATGCGCGGAAGGCACTTCGTAGGTGCAGAGTACCGATTGGTCCAGGGGATTGTCCGTCGAGGTCGGCGGTCGTGGTGTGGTATCGCATGCCGGGATGGTGCTGCTGCGCACGTTGGCCGACCGGACCGGCCTGACCGGGACGTTGTCGCGGGCGGTGGCGCGTCGCGGGTTCACACCAGGGCGGGACCGGGGCCGCGTCCTGACCGATATGGCGGTGATGATCGCCGACGGCGGTGAAGCGATCGCTGACATCGGCGTGGTTCGGCATCAGGGTGAGGTGTTCGGGCAGGTCGCCTCGCCGGCGACGTGCTGGCGGGCCCTCGACGAGATCGGCGACGTGCAGATGCGGCGGATAACGCGGGCGCGGGCGACGGTGCGGGCCCGGGTCTGGTCACTGTTCGACCAGGTGCCGGCCGCTTGGGCCGCCGGCCGTGAGGTCGGTGCTGGTGTGGTGGTCCTGGACGTCGACGCGACCCTGCTGCTGGCGCACAGCGAGAAAGACGGCGCGGACAAGACCTACAAGCACACCTTCGGGTTCCATCCACTCCTCGTCACCTGCGACAACACCCGGGAGATGCTGGCCATCCGGCTCCGGCCGGGCAACGCGGGAGCGAACACCGCCGCCGATCACCTGCACGTGCTGGGCGAGGCGTTCACGCAGATCCCGGCCGCGTATCGGCGACACCTGCTCGTGCGAGCCGACTCGGCCGGGGCCACCCACACCGTCCTCGACTGGCTCACCGGCCAGGACGCGAAGCGGGGCCGCAGGGTGGAGTACTCGATCGGCTGGTCCATCACCGAAATGGAACGCCAGGCGATCACCAAGATCCCCACCTCGGGCTGGTCGCCGGCGATCAACGCCGACGGCGGTGTCCGCGACGGCGCCCACGTCGCGGAACTGACCGGACTGCTTACCCTGACCGGCTGGCCGGCCGGGATGCGGGTCATCGTGCGTCGGGAACGCCCCCACCCCGGCGCGCAACTGTCGCTGTTCGAGGAACGCGACGGCTGGCGCTACACCGCGTTCGTCACCAACACCCGCGCCGGAGCCCTGCAGTGGCTGGAAGCCCGCCACCGCGCCCACGCCCGGGTCGAGGACCGCATCCGCTGCGCCAAGGACACCGGCCTTCGCCGGCTGCCCTCGCGCGAGTTCCCGATCAATCAGGCCTGGTGCACCCTCGCCGCGATCGCCGCCGACCTGATCGCCTGGCTTCAGATCCTCGCCCTGACCGGCGACCTGGCCCGCTGCGAACCGAAGACCTTGCGCTACCGCGTGCTGCATACCGCCGCCCGCCTCGTCCACGGCCAACGCCGTCGACGCCTGCGCATCCCGTCCACATGGCCCTGGGCCTCCCACATCGCCGCCGCGTTCACCCGGATCGCGGCGATCCCAGCCCCCGGCTGACCTCCGGCCAGCCCTCAACCCACGACCGGAGGACCCAGGAGACCACGCCCGCCGACGCGACAGCCGGCCAAACACCAC
>NZ_JBSFYQ010000120.1:0-1619 GCF_053599855.1 Micromonospora sp. NPDC005161 | reverse complement strand
TCCGTCGACGCCGCCACCAAGCCCGCGCCAAGGCCAGCCACTACACCCGACAAGCCCTCATCGAGCCATGATCACGATCCCCGGCTGGAGTACTAATACTCCAGCCGCACTTTCAGGTTCGGAGTCTGCGCTGGTAGTGGCTGGTTCGAGCGCGGTACTGGTGCCGGCGCCGTCACGACGTCGATCGTACTATGTAGACTTCCGGTCTCGTGACAGTGGATCTTGTGGCGGGCTGGGTTGCGGGCCTGGACGACGTGATGGCGCGTATCGCGCGCCGGTTCGGACGGGTGGAACCGCGCCGCCGGGCCAGGGGTTACCTGCTCGGGCTGCTGTCGCCGCTGGCGGGTAAGAACAGCTGGACCATCGCCGAGGCTGCCGGCGACAGCACCCCGGACGGAATGCAACGGCTGCTCAACAATTTCCGGTGGGACGCCGACGCGGTCCGCGATGACCTGCGCGACTATGTGGGTGAGCACCTCGGCGAGCCCGACGGGGTCCTGATCGTCGACGAGACCGGCTTCCTGAAGAAAGGCGTCAAGTCCGCCGGCGTGCAACGGCAGTACTCCGGCACCGCTGGACGGATCGAGAACTGCCAGCTCGGCGTGTTCCTCGCCTACGCCAGCAGCAAAGGACGTGCCCTGATCGACCGCGAGCTCTACCTGCCACAACGCTGGTGCGACAACCCGGCGCGGCGCGTCGAGGCCGGCATCGGCGAGCAGGTGACGTTCGCGACCAAACCCGCCCAGGGCCTGGCCATGCTGACCCGCGCCCTGGACGCCGGGCTGCCGGCGAAATGGGTCACCGCCGACGAGGCATACGGCAAGGACGGCAAGTTCCGCGCCGCGCTGCAACGCCGGCACGTCGGCTATGTCCTTGCCGTCGCCTGCAACCAGAAGATCCCCACCGAGACCGGCAGTTCCCGCGCCGACGCCCTCGCCGCCCGCGCACCGGACCCGGCATGGAAACGCCGCAGCTGCGGCGACGGAGTCAAAGGCCCTCGACTCTACGACTGGGCCGTGGCATCTCTGCCCGACACCGGCACCGCCGAACACGGTTACCGCCGCTGGCTGCTGATCCGCCGCAACATCACCGACCCCACCGAACTGGCCTACTACCTGTGCTACGGCCCGGACGACACCACCGACGAGGAACTCATCCGCGTCGCGGGCACCCGCTGGGCGGTCGAAGAATGCTTCCAGACCGCGAAGAACGAGGTCGGCCTCGACGACTACCAGGTCCGCCGATACGACGCCTGGTACCGCCACATCACCCTGGCCATGTGGGCCCACGCGTTCCTCGCCGTCACCGCCGCGGCCTCAAAGGGGGCAGCGATCCCGAACGAGACAGACTCATCCCCCTCACCCTCGGCGAGGTCCGACGTCTCCTGGCACACCTGATCACCATCATCCGCCACCAAGATCATATCTGGCGATGGTCCCGGTGGCGACGCCGCCACCAGTACCGCGCTCGAACCAGCCACTACCAGCGCAGACTCCGAACCTGAAAGTGCGGCTGGAGTACTAACCTCGGTCTTTCACGGCGGTCGTGATCTTGAGGGCTGAGACTGTTGGGTAGAGACAGCGAAGTGCCTACCACGTAAGGAAAACTGACCGGTGTCG
>NZ_JBSFYQ010000119.1:0-1622 GCF_053599855.1 Micromonospora sp. NPDC005161 | reverse complement strand
CGGGCTCTCCCGCACCAAGATCACACGGCGTCGACCAGGCCGACCGACCCACATTTTCCAACCAACCAGAACGTCGCGCGAGACCTGAACAGCTCATTCGTCTTGCCGGCCACGTCGACCTGGGCCAGCAGGTGCACCTGCGCTCCGGGCGGGCCGCTACCCCGCAAGGTCTTGCCGTCCACGCTGTACACCCGCCGGTCGTTCGGGGTGTCTGCCGCCAGCCCGGACGCGATGAGCCACCGGCCGACCGCGTCGTCCAAGGCGTCGGCGTCGACGCCGGCCAGGACCCGCCGGAACGTGGACTCGTCCGGCGCCCGATAGACCCCGGTGAACGGATCTCGGAACACGCCCAACTCGGCGAGGACCTGCTGCGGAACGTCGCCGGCCCATTCGGCGACCGCCGCCGCGGACCGGGCGCCGGTCAGCACCGCCGCGACCGCGGTGGCCAGGACCCCGGGCAGCGCATGGACGACACCTCGGGGGTCTCGCCGGTCCGGCACCTGCGTTAACGCCGTGACCAGGCTCGCCCGGCGGCCTGCCAACGGCTCGTCCAGGCGGTCCGCGTGCACGGCCAACACGTCAATCAGCGATGATGATCCCAACGGGCGCGGTCCTCTTTGATCTTCCCAGCTTCGACACCTGGATGATCAACGAAAGGCCGCGCCTGTCTCTATACCGTCATGATCAGGAGCGTCTGCACTCAAACGGCCACAACGGTCATATCGCTACCTTGCCGGAACCCTGGGGTGACCACGACCAGGCGAGGCGGCTTGCGCGCGACGCAGTGTCGCTGGCCCTTCCCGCCCACGACCCAGTGGTGGCCCTCCAGGCCCGCTCGACCCTCAGCGTGGTCCACATGCACGAGGGCCGGTTCAACCAAGCCGCCCGCGAGGCCGCGATGGCCCGGCGGTACAGCGGCACCGACGCGCTGATCGTTCTGGCCATCCAGGGGGTCGCCGTCCGCCGTGCCAACGGACCAAGCGCGGCCCAATCTGTGTTCGCCGATCTCGTCGACCAAGCCAACCTCCGCACTGGGCTTAACGACCGCGACTTCGCCGCCTGGACCCTGACGGGGATCGCCCGATGTGCCCAGGCCCTGGACACTCCCACCGGATCGACGAAGCCCGCACTCGACGACTTCACCCGCGCCCGGCACCCGTACCGCGAACCGGCACCCGCACTCACCAGGATGATGACCTTCCTTCTTGAGACCATCGCCGCCGACGATGAAGAGCGCGCGCGGCTGAAGCCCGCGGTCGACGACCTCCGCAGCTCACTGAGCCATTCCGCGCAAGGCCAAGGTGAACGATGAATCCCTCGCCGCGTCCCGCTGAGGAGGCTCTCGTGCCAACCGGGTCCCGGGCGGTCAGCCCGGGACCCGTCAGATAGCCTGATTTTCAGGCGAGCGGAATAGCGCCGATAAGGGTATCGGTTTGTGTCGATCCACCGAATCGAACTCCCACGGCAGCGATGCCAACGGGCCGGCACGAGCTGGCCGCGCCTTGTCGGCAGATTCGAAGGCCCTCACTAAGGGATGTCTCGTAACTGGGTGAAGGCGTTGCCCGGCACCGGGCCGGTGGTCAGCCGGTGAGGATGATGTTGTGGAGGTTGGCGATGCCGGA
>NZ_JBSFYQ010000118.1:0-1874 GCF_053599855.1 Micromonospora sp. NPDC005161 | reverse complement strand
TTCGGCCTTCTGGGAGTCGACGAAGTCGACCTTCATCGCGACGGACGGTCCAGCTCCGCCGCGAAGAAACTCGCCGCGGACTTCAGGATCTGGTTGGCCCGCCGCAGCTCACGAACTTCCCGTTCCAACGCGGCGAGGCGTTCCGCGTCGCTGCTGGTGGTGCCCGGACGGTCACCAGCGTCGGTCTCGGCCTTCTTCACCCACGTACGCAACGCCTCCAGATGAACCCCGAGCTGACCAGCGATCCGCCGGATCGCTCCGACCGCCGACGCCGGATCCCGGCGGGCCTCGACCGCCAACCGGGTCGCACGCTCACGCAGCTCATCGTTGTACTTCTTCGGTGCGGGCATCGCTGGTGTTCCTCCCAGGTTTCGATGTCTCCATCAAACCCGGTGCGGGACAAGGACCGTATCCGCACCGGCAAGGACACCGGCTTCGGCCGGTTCCCGTCCCGAGTGTTCGCGATCAACCAGGCATGGCTCCAACTGGCCCTGACCGGCATCGACCTACTCGCCTGGACCCAAACCCTGCTCCTCGACGGTGACCTCGCCCGAGCCGAACCCAAGAAACTGCGTCACCGACTGCTACACGTCGCCGCCCGCCTCACCCGCACCGCCCGCCGGACCCGACTCGCCATCGCCGCCGACTGGCCCTGGACCGACGATCTGACCGCCGCGTTCAACCGCCTCGCCGCACTACCACGCCGGCTGACCCTGCAACCCCACGCACCGACCATCAACACGGAGGAACCCGGCCCAGCGCCGGGCCGTCAGCATGCCGGCGAAACTGGAGCGCGAATTCCGAACCGGCTCCATCGATCAGAAGCTATGAACGGCCGCCCAAATGAAAGACCGAGGTTAGTGAGCCCTTTTCATCCTGCGTAGCGGCTGGCCTCAACGTGGTGTAGGGCGAGGATGGCCTGCACGATCGTCGTCGCTCGGCGTGGGCAGCAGCGCAGCTTGGCCAGGATCTTCCAGGTCTTGAGCGTGGCGATGGCTCGTTCGCCGCGGGCGCGGATCTTCGCGTGCGCCCGGTTGACCGCCTTCTGCCGGCGGGACAGCGTCGGCCTGAACCGGCGCCGTTTGAACGGGGTGCGCACGTAGCCGCGGGCGCCTTGGTATCCCTTGTCGGCGAAGGTCATCACGTGCGTGCTGGTCAGCGCGTCGATGATGCCGTGGGCGCGGGCGGCCGACAGATCATGTGCCGAGCCCGGCAGTGCCGGTGACGCCCACACGAGCCGACCGGCGGCGTCGGCGATGACCTGCACATTCACGCCGTGCCGCTTGTGCTTACCGGAGTAGTACGGCTTCTGGTCGGCGATCCGGTCGATCGGAATCAGCGTGCCGTCCAGGATCGCGTACGCCAGGCGTTGGATGCGCTGCATCGCCGTGGCGAGGTCCTCGGCGGCTGCGGCGAGCAGGGCGATCGCTTCCTGCACGTACCGCCAGGCGGTGGCGACCCCGATTTCGAACCCGGCAGCGAGCCGGGTGTAGGTGTCGCCGTTGCGTAGGTGGGCCAGGGCGAGCAGCGCCTGCCGGCCCGGCGCGAGACGCCGCCATCGGGACCGGCGCTGGTTACGGTGCTGGCGGATGCGGTCGGCCAGGTGGGTCAGGGTCCGGCTGGACAGGGGGATCGTGGAGGGGTAAGACAGCACAGGCGAGGCTCCCGGTCGGGGCATCGGATCTTGGTCGACTGCTGTCTTACCTGGAGCCTCGCCTTCATCGATGTCCGGGCTGCCTGCGTCGGCAATGAGCTGCATGATCAGCTTGGAAAAGGCTCACTGAGGTGATCTCAACAAGAATCCGGTAGGTACCGGTATTCGAAATGTGTGAGGTTGAGCGCGGCGCGGACGTGGTCGCCGAGGTTTCGGGGGC
>NZ_JBSFYQ010000117.1:0-1896 GCF_053599855.1 Micromonospora sp. NPDC005161 | reverse complement strand
ACACAACCGTCCATGATCGACGGTGGCTGCCCTCGTTCCCACACCGCACCGAGCCACAGCTCAGCCAAGGTCAACAACCCCGGCTGGAGTACTAGGCCGCCGGAGATCTTGAGCCAACCGCCGCCTGCGCATCCGCTGGGAGATCCGCGACGACATCCACGAAGCCTTCCTCACCCTCGCCTGCGCCATCATCTGCTGGCGCCGACTCCACCGCTCAAAGAGTTAGGACCTCTAAGGCTCAAGGGGACTCCTTTGGTTCAGGAATTGGACGTGGTGGTGATGGCGTAGGCCGCCGGAACACGGGCGGCAGCCGCCTCCTGCTCTTCTAGACGTAAGGCCACGGCCGGAGTCCCGGTGGACGTCCACCGGACTCCGGCCGGACGCGTTCGTTGCGGAGGTCGACACGCCTCGACCCTGGTTCTGAGCGTCTGTCACTGTCGCGATGAACCCGCCGCTCGCATTGGATCGCCGCAGTTGTCTTCTTCGCCATGCTTTCGCATCCGTGCCCACCGTTTGGGTTGTTGAGACCGCCTGCGGGACCGCAAGAAACTCAGAAGCGATCATGCTCCCACGGGCCGGAGAGGGCGGCGTGTCGGCGGTCGCCCAAGCCCCCGGGCAGCGCAGCCTCAAGCCGAATTTCCAGCTGTCAGGCGGTTCAGGATGGTACGGGCCAGCGCGGCGAGCCGGGTTTGCAGGTCGTCGTCGGCCCGCCCGCCGAGGTCGTCTTCGAGATGCGCGGCCAGGGCGGCGACCGTCGGGAGCAGGTCATCCAGCGGGCTGCCCTCGTGTCCCACCACGTAGAGACGGTGGGTTCCCACCTCGGCGGGGATGCTGCGGTCGAGGATCCGCTCGCAGGTGTAGGCCGCGATCAGCGCTACCGCCGTCGGTAGCTCCGGCTCCGAGAGTCCGAGTTCGACAGTGACCGCCGTCAGGCGCCGATTCGCGTCATGCGCCGGCAATGTCCGAGCTGACTCTGCCGCGAGCGCCACCACGGCGTCGCCGTCGACGCCGGCCACCAGCAGGTCGCAGGCCAGCATCACCGCGTGGTGCGGGTCGGCGTCGTAGAGCAGCGCCCTGGCCTGTTCGGCCCGGAGCCGGCGAAGAAGTTCGTCATCCAGGCGCCGAGGCTAAGGGACGCCACGTAACCCCGGGCGTCTGTCTGGTCAGAATGGTCGAGCAGGATGCCTGGGTGCAGGTGATCACCGCGGCCAGGTCTGCGTGGATCTTCCCGTTCACGGGGCTGCAGCCCGCCCAGTTCCGGAAGCTGGTCCAGGTTGGTCGCCGAGCGTGGCGGCGACGGCATCGCCGACGGCCGGCCGGGCCGGCAGTTGGCCCTTGACCTCGCCGGCAGGGTGTTGCTGGTGGCCACCTACTGGCGCACGAACCTGACGATGCGCCAGATCGGCCCGCTGTTCGGGGTGTCGCACTCCGCGGCCCACCGGGTCATCGACACCCTCGCACCGCTGCTGGCCCTGGCGCCGGTGCGGAAGCGACCGGTCGAGCAAATCGCGATCGTCGGCGGCACGCTGATCCCCACCCGCGACCGCCGCCTGGCCGCCCGCAGGAAGAACTACCGGTACTCGACAAACCTGCAGGTCGCCATCGACGCCAGTACCCGCCTGGTCATCGCCGTCGGTGACCCGCAGCCTGGCAACCGCAACGACACAATCGTCTATCGCGCCTCGGGCACCGACCAGAAGCTAAACGGGCGGCCGGTGATGGCCGACGGCGGCTACCGGGGCAGCTGGTGGTCACCGACGATCTGCTGGCGCCGCTATTCGCGCACATAGACCCCGACCATGCCAGGCACGTGGCGACGTGGCTGGCCGAGGTGTTCGGCGGCCCGGCGACGTACAGCGCCGAGCGCGGCGGCTATCCGACCATGCTGAACCACCA
>NZ_JBSFYQ010000116.1:0-2091 GCF_053599855.1 Micromonospora sp. NPDC005161 | reverse complement strand
GCGGCAGATCCGTGCACCCGTTCATGGCTCCGCTGTCAGAGGCTCGTCCCGATCTCACGGTCTGTTCGGGCACCCTCGAAGGCACCGATCGCGAAGCGGCAGCGCACTGTCATCGCGGCATGAGCGTGTCCCAGGCGGCCATCGCGCAGGTGATGACCGCTTCCAACTCGGCGCGGGTGGCGCCGTCGCGGGCTTGTACGGATAGGCCCTGCACCACGGTGGTGTAGTAGCGGGCGATCGCGTCGAGGCTGGCGGGCGGCGCCGTGAGGTCGCCGTCGGTGACGCCGCGGGCGAGCCGGTCTTTGATGGTGGTGTGCTGGTCGCGCCGGCGGTCGGCCAGGAACTCCCGGACCGTGTGGTTTTCCACGGCGCCGGTGGGCGCGGCCAGTACGAGCATGCAGTAGTGCGGGGTGTCCGGGCGGGTGATCTCATCGGCGGTGGCGCGCAGCATGGCGTGGATCGCGGCGCGCGCGGTCGGTTGTTCGCGCAGCGCGCGCCTGGGCGGCTCGCCAGAGGTCGTGCCATAGAGCGCCATGACCTTGCGGAACAGGTCCTCCTTGCTGCCGAAGCATGCGTAGATGCTGGCCGAGGCGATACCCATGGCCTCGGCCAGGTCGTTGAGCGAGGTCCCCTCGTAGCCCCGTTCCCAGAACAGGTCCAGCGCCTGGCGCAGGGCGGTGTCCGGGTCGAATGTGCGCGGCCTACCGCGAGTAGCCATCGGGATGCCTCTCCGTACTTGTTTGTCGTTCGATCAAGTTTACCTTGACCTGCACCGCACGGCCGTGCCACGATCTGTTGGTCGTTCGATAAAGAAAAAGGAAGCCGATGCCATGAGCCTTCCCGCAACCATGCGCGCCCTGCAGCAGACATCCCTGAACGGCCCGCAGGACCTGCGCCTGATCACCGACGCACCGGTACCGAGCCCAGGCCCGGGCGAGGTCCTGATCCGGGTCACCACCGCCGGCGTCAACTTCGTCGACATCTCGCAGGCCCGCGGCACGTTCGCAGGCGGCCCGCAGCCGCCGTATCTGGCGGGCATCGAAGGCGCCGGTGAAGTCACCGCCGTCGGTGAGGGGGTGACCGACCTGGAGACCGGCGCCCACGTCATCGGCGTCGGCATCGGAGGCGGCGCCTTCGCCGAGTACATGGTGCTGCCCGCGGCCGCCGCGGTCCCGGTGCCGGCAGGCTGGGCCGACGAGCAGGCGCTGGGCCTGGTCGTGAGCTGGCCGACCGCGCTGGCGGCGCTCAAGCCGCTGGGCGGCGTCGCCGCAGGGCAGACCGTGCTGATCCACGCCGCTGCCGGCGGGACCGGCCAGGCCGCGGTGAAGATGGCCAAGCACTACGGCGCGACGGTGATCGCCACGGCCTCGCCAGGCAAGCACGAGGTGGTACGGGCGCTGGGCGCCGACCACGTCATCGACTCCCGCGGCACCAACCTCGCCGCCGACGTCCTGCGGCTGACCGGCGGCGCGGGCGCCGACCTGGTGCTGGACTCGGTCGGCGGCGCCACCCTCGACGCCAGCCTGGCCGCGACCAAGCGGGTCACCGGCCGGGTCGTCGTCTACGGCCTGGCCGGCGGGGAAGCCGCGATCACCAACTGGGAACTCGTCTACAAGCACCAGATCCACGTCATCGGCCTGAACATCGGCATCCTGATCCAGGCCGCACCGCAGATCTTCGGCGAGGTCATGGGCCAGTTGTTCGGGCTCCTCGCGGCCGGGGTGCTCGGCCCCGGCCAGCCCACCATCTATGAGCTGGCCGAGGGGCCGAAGGCACTCGCGGAACTGGAAGCCCGGGCCACCGTGGGCAAGCTGGCACTGCGGCCCTGAGCAGACCATGACGCCAGTTGGCGGGTCCCCGGCACTTCTGAGCAGCCACGTAGGGACACGGCCGCCGCGATCATCACGCGTGTGAAACAGGATCAAGACGCGGCAGTCGCTGCTGCACCCGCCGATGAGAAGCCCCCGGCAGTGGGGCGACGCTGCCTGCCAGTACAGCGGCACGGTGGGCTGTCCAGCGTTACGACAGGAACCCTCGCACACATCACGATCTCGGACTGCCGTATTAGCCGACGCACTCTCATCGGCATGT
>NZ_JBSFYQ010000115.1:0-2132 GCF_053599855.1 Micromonospora sp. NPDC005161 | reverse complement strand
TGACCCTCGACAAGTCCCATCATCCCAGCCCAGAGGGCATTTTCACGTTCACGACCCGCCACCACCGCCAGCCTTCATGAAGGCGCGAGGCTAGGCATGGCGTTCATCCTTGTCGGTGCCGTTCTCGCTCTTGACGAGACCGGCACCGCCAGTGATCCACTGACCACCAACATGCGATAGATCGACTCTCGCCTTATCTCGAGTAGGCTGAGGCCCGTGCTTACCTAGCCGACACCTCCCGACCTATCGCTGACAGCGCACACAGCACGCCGACCGGTGCCAGCCAAGGAAGGATCAGAAATGTCGAAGACCATAGCGCTCTTCAACAACAAGGGCGGAGTCAGCAAGACGACTACGTGCTTCAACCTTGGTTGGATGCTTGCTGAGCGCGGAAAGCGCGTCGTGATCGTCGATGCGGATCCTCAATGCAATCTCACAGGGATGGTGCTCGACCTAACTGCGGGTGCAGACAGGGAAGATTTCTACGCAAAGAATCCCCTCCGTAACATCAAAGACGCGCTTGAGCCGGCATTTCAGTCGCGCCCACGTCCATTGGCGCCGGTGGATTGTGTGCCGGTGGATGGTCGAAGTGGACTGTTCCTGCTGCCGGGTCATGTTGGACTTGCCGAGGACGAAGTCTCACTTGGTATCGCGCAGCAGTTATCTGAGTCCCTGCAAGCGCTGCGAAACATTCCGGGCAGTTTCCGCCATCTATTCGAAATCACGGCCTCGCACCATGATGCCGACTATGTCCTTTTGGATCTAAGTCCTGGGCTTGGAGCGATCAACCAGAACCTGGTTTCGACAGCAGACTTCTTCCTCGTGCCGACTAGTCCAGACATCTTCTCGGTGATGGCGATTGACTCGCTTGCGCGGGTCATCCCTAGATGGATCGCGTGGGCGCAAAGGGCCAGTCAGATTGAAGGTTTGGCGACGGCCGACTACCCGTTTCCTAGCCCCAACCTGAAGTTCTTGGGCGTCATCATCCAGCGATATCGCCTTCGAAGTGGTGCGCCAACGGCTGGATATGAGCAGTTCTTCGGCCGACTGGGGAGCGCCGTTCAGGGCGAACTACTTCCTGCGCTGAAAAAGGCCGGTGCGCTATTGTCAGAGGAGGTGTATAGCGAGGTCGAGTTGCAGGATGAGCGCTGGCTCGCCGCAATACCAGATTTCAACACACTGATCGCACACTCTCAAGAAGTGCGAAAGCCAGTGTTTGCGCTAACCAAGGAGGATGTGGGCCGGACAGGTGCAGTGTGGAAGAACACGCTTCCGAATATCCAGAAGTTTCGATCAACATTTGATGGACTTGCGCAGCGGATCGAAGCCTTATTGGGTGAATGATGGCGACGCTTCGTCTCAAGGCCTTCGACGGCGACATTGCGCGAGCCAAGGATCTTATCGGGCTCGGACAAGCTATCGGCAGCATGACGAACGGCATCGTGGACGCCGCCGACCTGTACCGTGCTGCGTTAGTCCAGAGCGTTGCCGCATGGGATCGATACATACATGGCGTGGTTCTTGACCTGGCTGTTGATATTGTCTTCGGACGCCGACAGCCAGCGCTCGGTGGAAAGATCGGCCTTCCACTATCCGCCCTAGCGGCAGTGGTAACAGAGAATGACCCAGCCATGCAGGAACTCACTGCACGATCCCTCATCGCCGAGCGCTTGGGCCGAGAGACGTTTCAACGTCCAGACGATGTTGCGGCGGCGCTTTCGTTGGTTGGGATCACTGCGATATGGAAGACCACATTCGCGGATCCCGGTCAAGTAAAGATTAGCCTGGGTGTGATCGTGGACAGGCGCAACAAGATCGTCCACCAATGTGACTACGATCCAACAGCGCCGGGCACCGTCACCGCACTAGGAGCACAAGATGCGCGTGACGCAGTGGAAACAATCGACGACATTGTTCGGCAGATCGACAAAGCGCTCTGAAGGAAGAGTCGCTGAGCGGAGGTACGTCTCGTAACCCGGCCGCCGTCCCTTGAGGACGATCATCGAAGATGTCGTGGTGCGGGTGACCTCCAGGTGACCAGGGTCATTGCGTTCTAGGATTACTGCTGGTCACGGCGGTGATGAGGTCGTGGGAGCGGCGGTTGGCGCGTCTGGCGGCGCGGGCGATGTTGG
>NZ_JBSFYQ010000114.1:0-2197 GCF_053599855.1 Micromonospora sp. NPDC005161 | reverse complement strand
TGTGAGGTCGACCCAAGGCGCGGTGCTGGTGTTTCGACCGGTCCGTTTCCTTGGGCCGCCTCCCGAACCCGGCGTGCCAGTCGTCCTGGCACCGGGCTCTCCACAAGTCCCGTTGGGGTTCGTGGTCCTTATCCCATGGCCGTCCACGGGGTGGGGATGGCTGTTCCCCGGTAGCGGTAGCGCGTGGTGCGCATCTTGTCCGGGTTGAACAGGCCGATCTCCGGTGTGGTTGGCCACCATCCGCCGTTGCAGTAGCGGCGGCGGATGGTCCTCACGGTGATCCGGCGGTGTTTGCGTCGTGCCCATCGCAGGAACCGGTCCAGGGTGTATTTGGACAGGTCGGCGAAGGTAGCGGCGGACACGCCGGGTCTGAAGTAGGCGCACCAGCCCCGCAGCGCCGGGTTGAGCTGGCCGATGAGGGTCTGGAGCGGCTGGTTGACGTTGCGCCGGTAGATCGTCTTCACCTTGACCGTCACCGCTTTGATCGCTTTGCGGGACGGGTAGGTGTAGATGTAATACCGGTTGGTGCCTCGCTTGCGGTGGCGCTGGATGCGCCAGCCGAGGAAGTCGACACCCTCGTCGATGTGGGTGATCTTCGTTTTCTCCGCCGACAGGCGTAATCCCATCGGGGCCAGGACCGCCGCCGCGTGCTCGCGCATCTGCTCCGCATGCTCGCGGGTTCCCGTGACCATGAGCAGCCAGTCGTCGGCGTAGCGGACGAGCCGGTAGTTGCCCAGGCCTTTGCGTCGGCGGGTGGCCCGCTGGCTTGGGGTGCTGCCCGGCCCGCCGGGGATCTGGGCGATGTGTTCGTCCAGCACCGACAGGGCCAGGTTGGCCAGCACGGGGGAGAGGATCCCACCTTGCGGCACCCCGGTGTTGCTGTCGCGCAGCGTCCCGTCCTGGCCGAGGATGCCGGCCTTGAGGAACGCCTTGACCAGGGCCAGGACGCGTTTGTCTCCGATCCGTTTGCGCAGCCGGTCCATCAGCGCCGGATGCGCGATCTCGTCGAAACACGCCGTGATGTCACCCTCGACGACCCACTCATACGAGCGGGCCGCCAAATATCGGGCCTCGGCGATCGCGTCATGAGCCCGCCGACCCGGACGGAAGCCGTAACTGCACGGCAGGAAATCCGCCTCCAGGATCGGCTCCAACACCAGAGTCAGGGACGCCTGGACCACCCGATCGGTCACGGTCGCGATCCCGAGACGGCGCTGCTTACCGCCCGCCTTCGGGATCATCCGCTCCCGCACCGGCATCGGCCGGAAACTGCGATCCTTCAGCGCGGTCCGCAGCCGGTCGAGGAACTCCTCGACCCCCACCACGGCCTGCACGTAGTAGGCGCTTCGCCCATCCACGCCGGCCGTCTTGGCGCCCTTGTTGTGCCGCACCCGATCCCACGCCACGAGCAGAAACGCGGGATCGACGACAAGATTGAACACATCGTCAAACCGGCGATCAGGATCATCACGGGCCCAACGGTGCAGCTTCGTCTGGATCTCCAGTACCCGACGGCGCGCCTCATACGTGGCGGCCTCCAGCTCGTCGGTATTCACCAACGCCCTCCCGGCATTCCAGTACCTCCACTACGGACTTGCTGGCCCCCTTCGCCATGTGCCACGGCTCTCCCGGGCTCGGACTACTACGAGGCCTCCGCCCCACCCCACGGCCGACAGTCGGCGACGGACCTGCCCCTCCCCACCAGGCCGGTTGCCTGTGTCGGGTAGGGCGACCGCGGATGGTTCCCACGTTCACCGGATCATCGATCAGCCAGATCGGCGCTCAGCTATACCCCGGCAGCCTCGCCACGCCTACGCCGTAGACCTTCGACGTGGCCTCCCCACCGTCTGCTGCACACGGCTTCGGAGTTGACCCGCCAACCGGCATGGTCACGCACTGCACCCGGCCCCTATCCACCAGATTTGAGCCGGCACCCTTTACGAGGCTTCGACCACTGATTCACTCGCGTTACGCACCCTGGCCTCGCTAGCCGGACCCGCACCGTCTGGCAGTACCAGCACGTCCCGGCATCGTCGGGGCTGCTTGCCACCCTCACCGGCGTCCCCCGGATCAGGCTGCCCCCAGCTTCGATCAGGCCGCTACGACGGCCCAACGGAGAGGACTCTCACCCCTCTCGACATTCCGGCGCCTCGTGGCGCACACAGCAGCGAAGTACAGCAACCGTGCCAGCCGAACC
>NZ_JBSFYQ010000113.1:0-2604 GCF_053599855.1 Micromonospora sp. NPDC005161 | reverse complement strand
ACCGCCCCGGTCAGGCCGTTCCAGCTGCGGGAGGTGAAGCTGGGCGACGGACTGCTCCAGGAGAAGCGCGACCGCATGAAGGCCTGGCTCCGGCAGTTCGACGAGCGGCGCTTCCTTGTGCTGTTCAACAACCAGGCTGGTCGGCCGAACCCGGCGGGCGTTTCCGTCCCTGGCGGGTGGGAGGACGGCGGTCTGCTCAGCGGCCACTGGGCTGGCCACTTCATGACGGCCCTGGCGCAGGGCTACGCGGACCTTGGCGAGCCGATCTTCAAGAGCAAGCTCGACTGGATGGTCGATGAGCTCGCGGCGTGCCAGGCTGCGATCACCGCGCGGATGGGCGATGGCGGTCCGGGCGGTGAGGAGCCGCAGGAGCCGCAGATCGGCCGGGTGCCGGGCCGCTTCGGCAGCGCGCTCCGCCTGAATGGTCCCAGTCGGGCGCAGCACGTGACCCTTCCGCAGGAGGCGATCAGCCAGCTCGCCGACTTCACCATCGCCACCTGGGTGAACCTCGCGGCCACCCAGAACTGGAGCCGGCTGTTCGACTTCGGTCAGAACACCACGGTCAACATGTTCCTGACTCCGCGTGCTGGGGTTACCGGCAACGTGCCGCGGTTCGCGATCACGGTCAGCGGTGGTGGTGGGGAGCAACGGATCGACGGTAACGCGGCGTTGCCGACCAACCAGTGGGTGCACCTGGCCGTCACGCTCACCCAGCAGACCGGCACGCTGTACGTGAACGGTCAGCAGGCTGGCCAGAACACGGCCATGACGCTGAGCCCGGCCAACCTCGGGAATCCCGGTAACCGGTGGATCGGGCGGTCGCAGTACGGCGATGCGTTCCTGGACGCGAGCATCGACGAGTTCCACATCTTCGACCGGGCCCTGAGCCAGGCGGAGGTCCGGTCGATGCTGGACTCGCCGACCGGGAGCACCGCCGGCGGGTCGATCGCCTGGTACCGGTTCGAGGAGGAGGGTGGTACCGCGATCAAGGACGCCTCGCCCAACGGCCGGGACGGCGGCATCGTCGCGGCCCAGAGCAGCGGGGCCGCCGACTGGGTGCCGACCCACCCCGGCTATCTGGGCGCGCTCCCGGAGGACACGGTGCTGCGGCTCGGTCCGCCGCGGTGGGCCGTCTACGGCGGCAACGCGGCCACCAACACGTGGGCGCCGTGGTACACGCAGCACAAGATCATGCGCGGTCTGCTCGACGCGTATTACCACACCGACAACCCCAAGGCCCTCGACGTCGTCGTCAAGATGGCCAACTGGGCGCACCTCGCGCTGACCATCGGGGACAAGAACCACCCCCAGTACGCGGGCCCGATCACCCGGGACAACCTGAACTACATGTGGGACCTCTACATCGCCGGCGAGTCCGGCGGCGCGAACGAGGTGTTCCCCGAGATCTACGCGCTCACCGGCGACGTGAAGCACCTGGACACCGCCAAGCGTTTCGACAACCGGGAGTCGCTCTTCGACGCCTGCGTGGAGAACCGCGACATCCTGGTCACGACGCCGGCCACCAGGCCCGGTCGGCGCCGCCCGGATCGGCTGCACGTCAACATGCACATGCCGCAGTTCGTCGGCTACATGCGTGTCTACGAGCACAGTGGGGACCCCGAGTACTTCCAGGCCGCCAAGAACTTCTTCGGCATGCTCGTGCCGCACCGCAGGTACGCACACGGTGGTTTGGGCGGCAACTACCCCGGCTCGAACAACAACACCGAGTTGTTCCAGAACCGGGACAACATCGCGAACTCGATCGCCCAGGGCGGTGCGGAAACCTGCAGCGCGTACAACCTGCTCAAGCTGGCCCGCAATCTGTTCCTGCACGAGCACGACCCGGCGTACATGGACCACTACGAGCGGGGGCTGTTCAACCAGATCGCGGGCTCGCGGGCCGACACGACGAGCGTCAGCAACCCACAGGTCACCTACTTCCAACCGTTGACCCCGGGCATCAGCCGTAGCTACGGCAACACCGGGACCTGCTGCGGCGGGACGGGCCTGGAGAACCACACCAAGTACCAGGAAACGGTCTACTTCAAGTCCGCCGACGGCACGACGCTGTGGGTCAACCTGTACGTACCGTCGACCCTCACCTGGGCCGAGAAGGGCTTCGCCGTCACTCAGGAGACGAGCTACCCGCGCGAGGACCACACCAGGCTGACCGTCAACGGCAGCGGGCCGCTCGACATCAAGCTGCGGGTGCCTGGCTGGGTGCAGAAGGGCTTCCACGTCACCATCAACGGCGTCAGCCAGGACGTCGACGCGAAACCCGCAAGCTACCTGACGTTGAGCCGTACCTGGGCGCCGGGCGACACCATCGAGATCCGGATGCCGTTCAGCATCCGGATCGAACGGGCGATCGACCGTCCCGACACGCAGTCGATCTTCTGGGGGCCCCTCCTCATGCAGATCCTCGGCAACCCCGGCAGCGGCAACTACCGCGAACTCTCCCTCTACCGGCACCTCAAGCGCGACGGCGACTACGCCCGCGCGGCGATCACCCAGGCCAGCACCACGGCGGGGGGTGACCTGCTCTTCACCACCCACGGCTTCACCCTGCGGCCGTACTACATCGGCGACGCCCAGGCCGCCTCG
>NZ_JBSFYQ010000112.1:0-2946 GCF_053599855.1 Micromonospora sp. NPDC005161 | reverse complement strand
CCATCCGTCGACGCCGCCACCAAGCCCGCGCCAAGGCCAGCCACTACACCCGACAAGCCCTCATCGAGCCATGATCACGATCCCCGGCTGGAGTATTAGAGGGCGTCTGATTCACGTATTTTGCGAGTGATGCTGCCTTCAGTCGTCTCGCCAGGTTGGGGTGGTTTCGTTAGTGACGCGTTTGGTGAGGTTGTCGATCATGGCGATGCGGATCATGCTGGCGGAGTTGTCGGGTAGGGCTTCGTAGTCACGGGCCAGGCGCCGGTGCAGCATGATCCAGCCGGGAGTGCGTTCGATGACCCATCGGCGTTTGACCACCGAGAACCCTTTGATGTGCGGGTCTTTGGCGACGACCTCGACATCGATGCCGAGGGTGGCGCCGTGTTCGATCACCCTGTTCTTGAAGCCGGCGTCGACCCAGGTCTTGGTCAGGGCGGGGTGGGTGGCTTTGGCCTGGTCGAGGAGGTTGATGCCGATGGTGTTGTCGCTGGCGCTGGCGGCGGTGACGATGACCGCGAGCAGCAGGCCGAGAGTGTCGGTGACGATGCCGCGTTTGCGTCCGACGATCTTCTTGCCGGCGTCGATGCCCTGGCTGGGCCAGTGGTGCGTTGGTGGAGGTCTTCACGCTCTGCGTGTCGATCACGGCGGCCGACGGCTGGGTGGCGCGTCCGGCCTTGGCGCGTGCCAGCCCGGTGAGGTCGTAGTTGAGCTGGGCGAAGAGGCCGTCGCTGGTCCAGGCGGTGAAGTAGCCGTAGACGGTCTGCCAGGGCGGGAAGTCGTGGGGCAGGTAGCGCCAGGCGATGCCGGTGCGGTTGACGTAGAGGATGGCGTTGAAGATCTCCCGCAGGTCGTGGGTGGCGGTACGTCCGCCGATCCCGGCGTCGGTGCGGGCCTGGCGCCAGGCGGTCAGCCGTGGTGCGATCAGCGCCCAGCGGGCGTCGGACAGGTCGCAGGGGTAGGCGGGTCGCTCGGCCATACGGCATGTCTACTGTGGACCAGGCGGTGGATCGCCGTTGGGTCCGGCGATTCCCGAACTTTCAGAACCAGACACGATCTGCGGATCAAAGCAGGGCATCCCGCATCGGCATCAATCAGGTGAACCTGGCCTCAGTAGTGACCATTCGACCGTGCAGCCGCCTCGCCGACCAGGCCCACGAAAGCAGCAATACATATTACGAGTGATCAAAACGCCCAGTTAGAGCGTGTTTGAGAAGGTCTGTTGTGGACGGCGTGGCGGCATGACTTCCGTCGGCGGGACGGGCAGGGTGGCGCGGTGTCTGCGCGTCGTGGCTACCCCTCCGATCTGACCGATGCCCAGTGGGCGCTGATCGAGGCGCTGTTGCCGGAGCCGAACACGGACGGCCGGCGGGAGAAGCACCCGCGGCGGGAAATCGTCAACGCGATCTTGTACGTCGTGCGGTCCGGGTGTCCGTGGCGGTACCTGCCCGCCGACCTGCCGCCGTGGCAGACGGTGTACTGGTACTTCACCCGGTGGGAAGAAGCCGGTGTGACGGAGAAACTCCTGGCGACGCTGCGGGTCAAGGCGCGGGTGCAGCAGGGCCGCCAGCCGGAACCGTCGCGGGGATAATCGACTCCCAGAGCGTAAAGGGTGCCGACACCGTCGGCCGGGGCAGCCGCGGCTACGACGCCGGCAGGAAGGTCAACGGTCGGAAGCGGTTCATCATTACCGACACCCTGGGCCTGCTGGTCACCGTGACAGTGCTTGCTGCGAGCTGGCAGGACCGCGACGGCGCCAAGCCTGCACTGCTCAATGCCTACATGGCCGCGCCGATCCGGCACGTCTTCGCCGACCAGGGCTTCACCGGACGACTCGTCGACTGGACCCGCGACACGCTGCGCACCACGCAGGAGATCGTCCGCAAACCCGCCGACCAGCGTGGCTTCGCCGTCCACCCCCGCCGGTGGGTAGTGGAACGCACCCTCGCATGGCTCACCGCCTGCCGCCGGCTGGCCCGCGACTACGAACGCCACCCCGCCGTATCCGAAGCCCTCATCCGCTGGGCCGCCATCGCCGGCATGACACGCCGCATCAGCCGCGGCCACCCCGCACGTCGACAAGCCCGCCGCACCTTCACATGGGCCTGATGATCCACCTCGACCTTGACCAGCGCGTCCCCAAGACTCACCCGGACGTCGTAGAGCCCGCTGGGCGCCGCATCTCGAACAGGGCGCTGTCCTGGCCTGCCGCGTCAGGCCGGCTTCCTACGCGAACCGCGCCGACTTTCTCAAGTGCTCGTTGGGAACGCCGATTGTTTGGGCCGACGAGAAACACGACCCGCTCGACGAAGCGGAACGCGTGTCCCACCATGAGGGTCTTGAGCTGGCCGTTTGCCTGGCCGCCCCAGTACGACCTGGCGAGGAACGTCCACCCGATCTCGACTTCGCTGCGTCGCTGATCGTAACCGTGGAATCGGGACGACCCGATGATGTCGCCCGCAGCCGACGTGACCGCCAGAGCGCCGCCAGACGCCAGGGACTCCGCGAAGAACCGCGTGAAGACCTCGTACCGGCACCGATCCTTGACCGGATGCTGATCCCAGATGAGAGGATCCCGAGCAACCTGATAGAGCTCATCAAAGTCCGCCGAGCGCATGGGCCTGACGCCAACGAGGTCTCCACGGAGCACGGGCTGCTGATCAAACGGCATGATCGAGTGTATCGGCGGATCAGGTTAGAAGCCGCCCGCGGGAAGGCAACCCGCTCGCCGCCAGAGCAGTCGCGCCAACCGTCGGAGCATCACCTCATACGCTTCTCAAACACCCTCTTAGCCAGCCCTAGCCCATTTCCACCATTTCCTCGGTAACCGCGGACCACCAGGCACCCTCTCTAGTGACGTGATCTCAACAAGAATCCGGTAGGTATCGGTATTCGAAATGGGTGAGGTGGAGAGCGGCGCGGACGATGTCGCCGACCTGCCGTGGGCTG
>NZ_JBSFYQ010000111.1:0-3075 GCF_053599855.1 Micromonospora sp. NPDC005161 | reverse complement strand
GCGGCACGGTGGGCTGTCCAGCGTTACGACAGGAACCCTCGCACACATCACGATCTCGGACTGCCGTATTAGCCGACGCACTCTCATCGGCATGTCCGGACGCTGCGCCCGTGGCCGCCAGCCACGCTGCGTAACGCGCGGATCGCGGCATGAGTGAGCGGATGTTGACCGCAACCCGGCACTGGCTCGGCGCCAGCGCCAGCAGCCCGCCTGCCCAGACAGCAACGGTGGCATAGCAAGTTTGGCCCTTTGCGCGAGAAGCGTCGCGGCGTAATCCACACGCCTTGGCACCTCCGGACGACAACCGGGCTAGCTCGACACGACATCGTTTTAGCGCGCGGATCGCGCATGTGCGGATGCCGCTCGCAATTCAGCCTGGTTCGGCCTGGGGGATAGCAGCCCGGCCTGCTCAGACAGCGGCGAAGGCGCCGCAAGTTCGGATTTGAGCGAGCAAGCGCGCAGGGTCGCGATAGAGAGTCGGGCGACGCCCGCTGCGCCTGGGCTGCGGCCATGACTGTCAGAGCCGAGAAAGTAGGACTGGAACGGTAAGTCGAAGGAAGCGCGGCCCCGACGATGCCGGCAAGGTCGATCAAGTGTGCTAGAGTAGCCGCCGCCACCCATCTAGGGGGCAACTGGAAACTCTTGAGGGAGGTGAGGTTGATGACCGCCGTGGTGATGGCTGCTGCCCGCAGCGTCCGGTCCATCCTCACGTCCCGGCCCCTCAGCTGAATCCTTCCGCCACGTCCGCGCCGAATCCGCGGACGCAACGCAGGGCTTCCCAGGGTCCCTTTTCGCAAGGGTTTTACGTTGTTGTCTTCCGATTCTTTTTCTCCTAGATCATCTTCCGACGGCGGCCTTTCCGCCTACGGCTGGGATACAAAGCTCGAACGGTCCTTCACATCGCATCGCGCCGCAGGTCTCATCCCTGCACGCATTATCGGCGTCGATCGCGGCAGGTGTGACGTCATCACCGAGACCGGCCCGCTACGGGCCGGCACCTCATTGGTGGGCGCATCGGACCCTGTCTCGGCTCCGTGTACCGGCGACTGGGCCGCCCTGCGCTCGGGCCATGAGCCCGAGCTGACCGCTCTGCTGCCACGTCGCAGTGTCATCGTCCGCTCCTCGGCCTCACGCTCCTCGCATGGTCAGGCCCTAGCCGCCAACATCGACACGGCCGCCTTGGTCGTCTCTGTCGAGGTCCCGTTGAACCTGGGCCGCATCGAACGGCTGCTGGCCCTTGCCTGGGAGAGTGGCGCGCTCCCGGTAATCGTGCTGACCAAGGCCGACCAGTCAGCCGACCCCAGCACGGCCACGGCCGAGCTGACCCAACTGGCCCCCGGCGTAGAGATCATCACCACCAGCGCCGCCACTGGTCACGGGCTGGAACTACTTACGGCCGCGCTCACCGGCACGGTGGTACTGCTCGGCCCGTCCGGAGCCGGCAAGTCGACGTTGGGCAACGCACTGCTGGGAACCGAGGTACTGGCGACCGGCGCCGTGCGAGCCCAAGACGGCAAAGGTCGCCACACGACGGTCCGCCGTCAGATGGTCCCGCTGCCAAACGGCGGCGTGCTCATCGACACCCCGGGCCTGCGCGGGATCGGCCTGTTCGACGCTGACGATGGCCTGCAGCAGGTCTTCGCCGACATCGAGCGGCTCGCTTCGCAGTGTCGGTTCAGCGACTGCGGCCACGACTCCGAACCCGGCTGCGCCGTCCAAGCCGCGATCGCCGCCGGCGAGGTGAGCGAGCGTCGTCTGGACAGCTACCGCAAGCTCCAGCGGGAGAACGCCTGGGCAACTTCTCGCAGCGACGCACGGCTACGCGCCCAACGCGAGGATCACAAGAAGGCCATTACCCGATCTCTGCGCGAGACCTACACCTTCCGCGACCAGCAGGGACGGTCGTGAGCCAGCCGGCCGCAGAACACGATGTTTCTCGGCCCGAACCTCACCGCACCGCCTACGTTTCCATCTCAAAGAACGCCGAAGGAATATCCAACATGTTCCATAGCTGGACCACTCGACCCGAAACCGATCAGGACATCACCGCGATCCGCGAGGTCACCCTCGACGCCTTCCCCACACCGCTGGAAGCCGACCTCGTTGAGGCGCTGCGCACCGACCCAGCGTGGCTACCCGAGCTGTCCATCGTGGCCGAAAGCGCCGACGGTACCGTCGGCGGATACGCACTATTCACCCGCTGCCACGTCGGCGACGCCCCGGCCCTGGCACTCGGCCCCTGCGCCGTCCTGTCCCGTTACCAGAAGCAGGGCGCGGGCTCAGCCGCGATCCGGGCCGGTCTGAAGGTCGCCCGCACCATGGGCGAAAACCTCGTCCTCGTACTCGGCCACGCCGAGTACTACCCACGGTTCGGGTTCAGCCGGGCCTCCGCCTACGGGATCCACCCGTCTTTCGAGGTGCCCGATGAGGCCATGATGGCCCTCGTATTCGACAACGCCCTCCCGGTCCCGAGCGGCACCATCATCTACCCGGCACCATTCGGCGTCTAATCCATCCGGGGCTGTTCGGGGCGCTACACAAAACTCGTCCCGAACAGCCCCCCGCAACAGCGGTTGAGTCGGCCTGGGGCGTGGTGTCGGGATGCGCCCGGCCCGTTTCCCCAGGCCGCTCGCCCCCCGTGCAATCGGGGTGCTGGCGTTCCCGGCGGACGATGAACCAGGTCCCGGCCGGGTAGCCAGCGGTGGGGACAGCGCCGGTGACCTCGCATAGTTGGGCGCCGTCCCGCACCTCGACGGCACGATTCTGATCGAAGGCGACCTGGACGGACGGCCGCTGGTCGATGTCCGCAGCGCGCTCGCCGTGCCCACACAGCGGGCACGGCAGCAGTGCGGGATCCTGCCCGGTGATCAGGCCATGCTGGCCGCCGAACTCAGCCGCGTCGCATCGCCATCAGTGCGCTCATCGGCATGATCGGGCGCTCACCGGCACACCGACGGTCACGCCCCGTGACGCCCGGATCGCGGCAGATCCGTGCACCCTCGTCATCCGAAGGATCGCTCAGCGAAGCTGATCCCGGCGCGCTGGGCCGATGTGAGCATCTGCCGGGCGACGAGT
>NZ_JBSFYQ010000110.1:0-3244 GCF_053599855.1 Micromonospora sp. NPDC005161 | reverse complement strand
GCGCCGCGCACCAGCCGGCACCTCAGGTATCTGCCTCTTGCCGCGCCCCATCGCAAACCTCCGTGATCAAGGTGTTGCGACGACCAGTTGAATCCACCCTGACAGCCGCGGTCGCTATGAAAGATCACCGGCTGCTCGGGGCGACGGCTGGTCACGGCGTGGGATAGAGCCTGAGCGGGTAGGTCGGTGCGCAGATGATCGGCGGTGGCCCAGCCGACGACCCGACGGGAGGCCAGGTCGAACGGTGGCCAGATACAGCCAGCCCTCCCACGTGTTGATGTAGGTGATATCTCCGCACCAGCGGGTGTTCACCGCCGCGGCTGCGGTAGTGAAGTCCCTGGCGATCAGGTCAGGACGCGCGGGCGCCGCCGGGTCGGGCACGGTCGTCGTCCGCCACCGCTTCGGTGCCCGACCGCACCGGCCGGCCGCTTGCATGAGCCGGGCGATCCGCTTGCGGGAGTGCCGGCGGCCCTGGGCGCGCAGTTCGGCGTGCACGCGCGGGGAGCCGTAGGTTCCAGCGGAGGCGTCGTGCACCTCGATGATCTGCTCGGTGAGTTCGACGTCCTGACGGACCCGCGTCGACGGGCCGGCGGCATGGTGCTGGTAGTAGGCGGACCGGGAGACCTCCAACAGCTCACAGGCACGCTTCACGTTGCCCTGCTGCGCTCTCTCCGCCTCGATGAACGGATACACGTTCACCGGGTCTCCTTCGCGAAGAAAGCCGTGGCCCGCTTGAGAATGTCGACGTCCTCACGCAGCCGGCGGTTCTCCCGCCGCAACTGCGCCAGCTCATCCCGCTCGGCGGTGGTCAGCCCGTCCGACCGCGTCCCAACGTCGAGGCCAGCCTGCTTGACCCAGTCCCGCACCGCGGTCTCGGTCAGGTCAAAGTCCTTCGCGACCTGACCGACCGTCCGGTCTCCACGCCGGCATACCGCGACGATCTCCGCCTTGAACTCCGGCGTGAACGCCCTGCGAGGCCGGCGCGGCTTCTTTCCATGCCTTCCATGATGAACATCCTCCCGGGGGCTCACAGCCCCCACAGATCTCAGATGTCCGTCAAACCGGGTCAGGCCCATCCTTCGCAACGGTCGAGCAGAGCAGGAAGACAGAGAATGCGATGGCCGTATGCGAAAGTGTCAACCCTGTTGACCTGCTGCGCGAGCAGATCGATGACGTGTTGCAGGCGATGTGCGCATTCTGCGCAGGCGTTGATGTCCGTCGAGGCGGAGGCGATCCGCGGCGCCGCCTATGGGCAGCGCACTGAAGAGCGGGTCAACTCCCGCAACGGTTACCGGCATCGGGAGTGGGACACCCGCATCGGCACGATCGACCTGGCGGCCCCGAAGCTGCGGCACCGCTCCTACTTCTGCGGGTTGCCGGGCAGGTTGAACACCCACGTCCTCGTCCGGATACGGTCCAGCGCCGAGGTTAAGGTCGCGGTTCCTGGTGAACTCGAGAGGGCCTGGGCCGAAGTGCCGTAGAGATGACTTCGCGGGCGGAATGAGCGCCTCAGCGTGCCCACCTGTCCCGCATTCACCCATCACCGCTCGTGAAGACCGCCCGCGTGCTCTGGCCTTATACGGTCCCGAGAGTCACTGACGGGGCTATGCACATAAGGCGACAGACCGGCCGGCACTCGGTGGCCGCGGCGCTGCTCCGGGTTTGGGCGGCGCAGGAGACGATCGAAACCCGGGCGACGTGCCCACGACAGCAGCCGACGGCGGGCTCGTCCGCTGTTCCCGCACTCCTCGGTCGGTTTACCGGTCTGGCTGTCCGTCGGCGTGTTACGACTGGCCCGCGGCGTCGAGGAGGGTCTTGGTCATGTGGAGACGTACGGTTGCCAGACCGGAGCCGGCGCAGGCTCGCCCTGCTCGGGTGACGTTCCTCGAGCTGTTCTTCGATCTGGTGTTCGTCTTCGCGTTGACGCGGATCGTCGCTCGGGCGTTCGAGGACGTGGTGGTCGAGCCCGGTGGCAGCGCCTGGTCTCGGGCGCTGCCCGGCGCCGGGAAGACCCTCATCCTGCTGCTGGCCCTGTACGCGCTGTGGCAGGGCATCGCGTGGACGACCAGCCGCTACGACCCGGAATCCATCACGATCCAGGCGGTGGTCACCGTAGCGCTCGGCTCCAGCTTGGTGATGGGTGTGGCCGTCCCGCGGGCGTTCACCGGATACGCGGAAGCCTTCGCGTTCGCCTACGTCGCCGGTCAGCTCACCCGGCCGCTGGTGCTCCAGTTCGCCCTGCGCGACCGGCAGCGCCGGCAGCTGAAGTGGCGGATGCTCGCCACCTACAGCGTCACTGGCGTGCTGTGGATCACCGGGGCGATCCTCGACGGCCGGGCGCTAATACCGCTGTGGGCGCTCGCGCTCGGCATCGAGTACGCGGCCGGACGGTGGGGCTGGCCCGTGCCTGGGCTGGGCCGTGCCACCACCGCCGAGTGGGACATCGCCGCGGAACACCTCGCCGAGCGTTACCAGCAGTTCTTTCTCATCGCCCTGGGTGAGACGATCCTGGTGATCGGCCTGACCTACAGCACCGGACCCTTCGACCGCGACCACACCCTCGCCTTCGCCGTCGCCGCGATCACCTCAGTGCTGCTCTGGCGCATCTACTACCACCGCGCCGGGCGGATCCTCCCCGACGCCATCGCCCACTCGGACAATCCGTCGACTATCGGCCGGTCCGCCGCCGACACCCACCTGGTCATGATCATCGGGGTGGTGACCACGGCCCTCGGATACGAGATCACCATCGAACACCCCTTCGATCCCGCCCCGGCGACCTGGATCGCGCCTATCCTGCTCGGCCCGGCCCTGTTCATCGCCGGCCGCGCCCGCTTCGAGTACGAGGTCTTCGGCCGGGTCTCTCCCGCCCGTCTGATCACCCTCGCGGCGCTGACGCTGTCCTACCCGGCACTGATGTCCGCGCCTCCTTTCGCCGCCACGGCCGTCGCCGCCGCGGTGCTCCTCGCCGTGGCCGTGACCGATGCGCGCCGTGCCCACGGCCGACCACCGGAGCCCGCCCAACCACCCTTTTGACGAACTCCAGCGCGCCACCTGCCGCAGGCGCGCTGCACCACGAAACGCCCTCCGTCTGCTAAGCGACCGTTCCCCGAACAGCCGTCGGGCTGCCCTGACGTGGATCAACCCCTTAGTACTCCAGCCGGGGTTGTTGACCTTGGCTGAGCTGTGGCTCGGTGCGGTGTGGGAACGAGGGCAGCCACCGTCGATCATGGACGGTTGTGTG
>NZ_JBSFYQ010000109.1:0-3270 GCF_053599855.1 Micromonospora sp. NPDC005161 | reverse complement strand
GGATACGGAGCTCGTAGCGCAAGGGTGCATGGGCGTCGTTCGGCATGGTCAGGACCTCACCCCCGCGGCTTCTGCTCGCCGTGCCGGTCGCACTCTGGGGCGGCGGATGACCCACTCTGCGACGGCAGCGTTGATCACCCTGCCTGAGCTGACCGACAGACCGGTGCTCCAGTCTAAGGTGACACGCCACCCAATGTGAGCCATGAAACCAGAATCCGACGTACGCACATCGGCAGATCCGGTCGTCGCGCGGACGGAGGTCGACGCTCTGATCGCGGCAGATCCGGATATTGAGTCGCCGTAGTAGGGGCAGGAAGCCTGTCTACTCCGCGGGTGCAACCCAGATGGCGGATAGCTGTCTGACGTGGTGGACCATGGTGTTCACTCGGCAGGTTCCCGACGCTTTGGGCGGCCATCGCTGTCACGCTTGGGCGACGGCGGCTTGCGGCGATGCCGTGCCATACTGCGGCACGTGCACGTGACCGGGGAAGTGCAGATGACGTACGGCCTGCTGCGGCGGATGAGCCAAGACGCACTGGGCCGCTGGCAACGGGTTATGCGGACGCTCCTGCTCGCCCTCGCGGCACTGGCTGTGCTGTTGGCCACGCTGCTCGCGACACTGACGGGGTTCAACGATCGGCTGCTCTACGTCGTGCTGATGTTGTGTGCCGCGTTCGCCGTGACCGAACTCCTTCCGGTACTGAGTTGGTTGCTGCAGCGCAGCCTCTTCGTCGAGCCGTTCCGGTACGAGGTGAGCACGTCGGGCGTCGACATCCAGACCGCGAGCAGCCGGACACAGATCGACTGGTCCGGCATCACCCGGATTCGGCGGCGACGCCACACCTGGCTGCTGAAGTACGGCATGAGCCAAATTCCGGTGCCGCGGGCGGCGTTCGCGCCCGAGGATCAACGAATCGTGGACGACTTCATCGTTAGGCGCCTCGAGTTCGCCGGGTGACCGTCCCCGGCGCGACCAGCCCGAGCAGCGCGACCGCCGATGCAGCACGTCGGGAGCGTCCCCGCGCGCAGCAGCCGACCACTCGGTTACGCCCAGTAACCCGTACGGTACATGCGCAACGCACGGATTGCGGCCATGACCGGATGCTGGAAGCGTCGCTCGGTGGGCGTTGGCGTGTGACGTGGTCACCCTTGGTTGCGAGTGTCATGCGGTCCGGACGGCTGGTCATGGTCGGGGGATGGGGGTCGTTACGGGGTTGGTGTTGCGGGCGCGGGGTGCAGCCACGACCCGATCCGGCGCGCGGCGGCGAAGCTTGCCCAGCCGGCCGCGGCTACGAGCGCTTCATCTCCGGCTGGTCCGGGGTGCGTACGTGCGTCGTTGAGTACCCGACCGTCGACCTGGTGGGATGCGAGTGCGGCCAGCAGCGCGAATCGGCCTAGTGGCCGTTGCGGTGCCGGCAGCGTCTCGATGGCGTTTTCGGTCCAGCTGCGGGATATGCCTTGCTCCTCGCCACGCCAGGTGCTGAGCCTGGCGGTGACTAGCTGGCGTACCGGCTCTGGGAGCGCCTGTCGGCCAATCGCATCGAATGCGGCGGCGGCTCGGCCGAAGGCATCGGCGATGATCGAGTTGGGTCGGGCCCAGTCGAGGTCGTCGGGTAGCGGGGTCGGGGGAAGCAGGTCGAGCGATGCACCGGGGCGCGCCTTGCGTGCAAGCAGTCTCCGGAAGACGGGGAGGGCCGCGCGCTTGAAGATCGGTTTGAGTTTTGAGTCTGCCAACGGGAACGGTGAGGCGACGGCGAAGATGTTGATCATGCGGTTAATGTAGTGGTAAGAGAGGGCAACGCCGATCAGTTCGGGCGCGTGCTCGTTGGGAAACGGCGGTTGTCGCAGGAGGGGCGTGTCCGGCTGGCGGTTCGCGCGCGCCCAGGCGACCACGGCGCGCAGCTCCGGGTCCGCGATGTCGTCGGTGGCTGCGGAGAGGATGGCTGCGGCCGGGGCTCGGTCTCCAAGGGCGTCGAGCATCGTCGTGTGGACGTCTACGCAGTAGGGGCACGTGTTGATCGCCGATACCGCAGCGGCGACGGCTTCCTTCTTGGTGCGATCGACAAGTGGGCCCCAGGTTGGTTCACGGACCATGGCCCAGTACGCGTGCAGTGCCTGGGGTGCGGGGAGGTGGAGCGCGAACGGCGGGGCCAGCACGCCGAAGTCCCGTGCGATCTGCCGGCGTACGGCGGAGGTACGCGGGTCATGCACGGCGGGGTGGATGTGGCGGACCTGGCGTCGGAATGGGACATCACGCAGTGCCATGGGGACCCTTCAGTGGATTTGAACGACCGAGGATAGACAACTTTTCCAAGCTGAGGGACAAGTTATCGAAGCATGTAGTGGTGCCTGTTGTCTAGCCGGCCGGTAGGATCGGGCGCGTGTCTCAGCGTCGATACAGACAGTTCTGCCCGCTGGCCAAGGCGCTCGATGTCCTCGGCGAGCGCTGGACCCTACTGATCGTCCGTGAGCTGTTGAGCGGGCCGAAGCGCTACACCGACCTGCGACACGGGCTGGCAGGGCTGGCTACGGACCTCCTTGCGGCCCGGTTGCGCGATCTCCAGGAGGCCGGGGTGATCGACCGGCGCGAAGTGCCGCCACCGACACCAGCGACCTTGTACGAGCTGACCGAGCGCGGTTACGCGCTCAAGCCGGCGATCCTCGAGCTCGCGCGCTGGGGGCGCCCACTGCTGCGCGATCCCGCCGACGATCGCCTACCCGACAGCGCCCTCCTGCTCGGCTTCGAGGCGACGTTTCATCCGGATGCCGCAGTTGGTCTGGATGAGACCTACGACATTGAGGTCGACGGTGAGCGAGTGGCCGTTCGGGTTCACGACGGCACGGTGGATGTCACCCCTGGTCCGGCGGGGGAACACGCCACAGTCAGGGTCGTCACCGATCGGGAGGGCTTTATGGAGCTTGCTCGCGGGCGCGCAGGAGACCGCCTGCGAATCGAGGGTGATGCCGCCGCCCTGGTGCGGCTGCAGCGGATCTTCTCCCTGGCATAGTCGGCCCGCGCCTCTGATCAGTTGATACCTCCGGGCCGCGTGGTGACAGCCGCGGTTCATGTGCAGCGCGTATCGGCGTATGGCCAAGCGGAGCGGAGAAGGAACGCGCGCAATTCGGCAGATCCGGTCGTCTCCGACGCGCTGTCAGCGGCAGATGCGGATGCCGTCGTCACTGGTATGAGAAGCCGGCCAAGTGGTCAGCCAGATTGAATCGAGTGCTGCAGCTGGGACAGCTGAGCCGACCAAAGAGGCGCGTCAAGCG
>NZ_JBSFYQ010000108.1:0-3924 GCF_053599855.1 Micromonospora sp. NPDC005161 | reverse complement strand
CGCTTGACGCGCCTCTTTGGTCGGCTCAGCTGTCCCAGCTGCAGCACTCGATTCAATCTGGCTGACCACTTGGCCGGCTTCTCATACCAGTGACGCCGGCATCCGGATCTGCCGCGATCAGAGCGTCGACCTCCGTCCGCGCGACGACCGGATCTGCCGAGATGAGTGTGTCGGCTCGTCCAGTTAGGGTGTCACGCTCGAATCATTCGCCTGGGTGCCGTTGTGGGGCGGTGGATTAGGCGATCCGGTAGCCGATTCCTGGCGTCGTCGCGATGACTGGTGGACCGCCGAGTTTGCGCCGCAGCCGGCCGACCGTCACTGTAACGGTGTTGGTGAACGGATCGGCGTTCTCGTCCCAGACCTGTTCGAGCAGGGTCTCGGTGCTCAGGAAGCCCGGGCTTGCCCGCAGCAGCGCCTCCAGCACGGCGAACTCCTTCACCGAGAGGTTGAGTTGCCGTCCGTCGCGAACGGCGGTCCGGCGTATCGGGTCTAGCTCGATCCCGGCTGCGTGCAGCGTCCGGGGCCGGGCGTCTGGCTTGCGGCGGGCCAGCGCGTGGATGCGCAGGATCAGCTCCGGGAAGTGGAAGGGTTTGGCGAGATAGTCGTCCGCGCCCAGGGTCAGCCCGCTGACCCGGTCGCCGGGCGCGCTCGCCGCGGTCAGCATCAGCACCATCGGTCGGTCTGCCCGCTCAGTGATCATCTGGCACAGCGTGTCGCCGTGGAGGCCGGGCAGGTCCCGGTCCAGGACCACCACGTCGTGCGCGGTGAGGTCGAGCTTGGCGGCGGCGGTCAGCCCGTCGTGGGCGAGGTCGACGGCCATTCCCTGGTCGCGCAGCCCTTCCGCGACGACCTCGGCGAGTGCGTGATCGTCTTCGACGACGAGGATCCTCATGCCGACCTAAATTCCAACCAGGAGGACCGCGGCATGCGGCGCTCTGCACGTCATGCCGCCGGTACCTTCGCGACCGGAAACGTGATCGTTACGCGCAGGCCGCCCTCCGGCCGGGCGAGCAGGATGAGCCGGCCGCTGTGGGCGGCGGCTACGCCGGCCACAATGGACAGGCCTAGTCCCGAGGAGCCGGTACGCTCGTCGCCGAGCCGCTCGAAGGGCTGCGTCAGCCGGTCGACCTCCCGCTGGTCGAGGACGCGCCCGCCGGTTTCGACGACGAGCACCGTCTCCTCCTCGCTCGCGGACCCGGTGATTCCGATCCATCCGCCGTTCTCGTTGTGTGTTACGGCGTTGTCGACGACGTTCTCCACTAACCGCGCCAGCAGCGCCGGGCTGCCCTGGGTCGCCGTTCCCGGCGGCACGTCCACCGTTACGCTCAGCCGCTTCGTCTCCACGTCGGCGTACCTGTCGCACAGTGCCGCGCCGATGAGGTCGCCGAGGTCGACCGGGGCGGCGTCGGCCAGCGCGCCGTGCTGTGCCCGGGCCAGCACGAGGAACCCGTCGAGCAGGTGATCGACCCGGTCCAGTTGCGTACGCAGGCGGTCCGCGAGCGCCACCGTCGAGGCGGCCGGGTCGGGCTTGGCGACCGCGACGTCCAGCGACGCCCGCATGGTCGTCAGCGGCGTACGCAGCTCATGGGAGGCGTTGGCGACGAAGCGGCGCTGTGCGGCGAACGACACTTCGAGCCGTTCGAGCAGTTCGTCGATGGTGTCGGCGAGGTCTTTCACCTCGTCGGCCGGGCCGGTGACGGCAAGCCGCCGGTCCAGGCTGTCGGCGGAGATGCGCCGCGTGGCGCTGGTGATGATCCGCAGCGGCCGCAGGACGCGCCTAGCCAGCGCCCGGCCGAGCAGCAGTGACACGACGGCCATCACGATCAGCGCCACCAGCGAACCGGCGAGCAGCTGACTGGCCTGCTGCGCGTGCACCTCGGCCAGCTGGTCCTCCAGCTCCCGGATGCGCTGCTGCGCCACGGCGAAGCTGCCGTGGGCGGGGGGATTCCCGGCGGGGGCGACGCTGCTCAGGCTGCCGTCAGAGAGCAGAAAGGTCAGGCCGAGCAGCCCGACACCCGACAGGAGGAACACAACGGCGTACAAGATCGTGAACCGTACCCCCACGGTCCCGCTGCGCAGCCTGATCATGCCTCCAGCATGCCTTGGAAGACCTAACAACAGCATGACAGAGCCGGTTCGGGCCGTGTTACGCGCCGATCCGTAAAACGGACGGCATGTCGACCACTGAACTCCTCCGGCGGGAATGGACCGCGTTCCGCCGCCCGGGCCGCCTGATCGCCCTGGCCGCCGCGGCCCTCACCGTCATCGCGCTGGGCCTGCTGTTCACCTCCGGCACCCGTGCGTCCTGCGACGGGCCCTGCCCGGCCGCTCCCGTCGCCGGCGACGGCTCCATCGTCAGCGACAGGTTCTGGTTCCTGCATCGCGACCTGGGCCGCGAGGGGAGCATCACGGTACGGATGACCTTGATGACCGGGACGATCACCTATCCCCCGCCGAACCACGACCAGATCGTGTCCGGGCTGGTGCCGTGGGCGAAGGCCGGGATCATCGTCAAGGACGGCGTGCGGCAGGGCTCGCACTACGCGGCGCTCATGATGACCGGCAGCCACGGCGTGCGCTTCCAGTACGACTACAAGCACGACGTCGCCGGAGGCGCAGGCGGCGTCTCGGAGCAGTCCCCGCGCTGGCTGCGCCTGACCCGCTCGGGCGACACCATCACCGGTTCCGAGTCGGCCGATGGCGAGCAGTGGCACACCGTGGGAACGGCGAAGCTCGACGGGCTGCCGGACAACGTGCAGGTCGGCCTCTTCGCCACGTCCCCTGGCGACCTCACGCTCCGGGAAATCGGCCTCGGCGGCGCTATCGAGGAGGTCCGGTTCACCCAGGCCGTCGGCGTCTTCGACAACGTCGCCGTCGAGGGCGGTGCCACCGGCGCGTGGGCCAGCGACTCGATCGGCCAGATGAACCACACCGACTGGGAGAAGTACCATAACGCTTCCGGAGCCGTGGAAAAGGACGATGTCATCACGGTCAGCGGCACCGGCGACATAGGGCCGTTCAGCGACGAGGGCGCGCGGAGCGTCGAGAACACCTTGCTCGGCCTGACGGTCGCGCTGATCATCGTGCTCATCGCCGCGGCCCGCTACGGCGCCCGCACGGCTCGCGAGACGGCCTCCCGGCGGGTGATCGCCGCCCGGGCGGCCGTCGTCGGGGCGGCCACCTTCGTCACCGGTCTGGTCGCCGTCGGCGTCGTCCTCCCGGCGAGCATGGCGATCCTGAAGGGCAACGGCATCCCGGTGCAGCCTGTGCCGGTGCTGACCGGCGCTCGGGTGATCGTCGGCGTCGCGGCGGTGCTCGCCCTCTGCGCCGTCCTCGCGTATGGGCTCGGCGTGTGGCTGCGCCGTGGCTGGGCAGCGATCCTCATCGGACTGTCGCTGGCCGCCCTGCCCTACGCCGTCGCGGCGTTCCCGCTACTGCCCGACACGCTCTCCGAGTGGGTGCTGCGGCTCACCCCGGCCGCAGGCTTCGCCGTCAAGCAGACGATGGTGGAGTATCCGCAGGTGACCGCGCATTATGCGCCGTCGGCCGGGTACTTCCCGCTCCCCGGGTGGGCCGGGCTCGCCGTGCTCTGCGCGTACACCGTGATCGTGATGGGGATGGCCGTCGGTCGCAAGCAGGCTGCGCACACCGACTGGCGATAGTGGACGGCGCGGGGGCACGGCCCCCGCATCGTCTCAGACTACGAGGAGGACGACGCCGTCGGCGTCGGCGAGGTGCTCCGTGAGCGGGAAGCAGCCCGCCGCCAGCGGCTGGTCCCTGCGCGACTACATGAGTGGCCGGTATGACTTGCCAAGATCAGGCACACTGTCATGCCGCAATCCGTGCTGGCAGCTTTGGGCGTACAGCCAGGCTTGCCGGAGACGGCTATCGCCGGCCCGACCGTCTCGATCCGCCGTAGAGATT
>NZ_JBSFYQ010000107.1:0-4017 GCF_053599855.1 Micromonospora sp. NPDC005161 | reverse complement strand
TTCCTGCAGGTAGAACTGATCAGCGGTGAGGTCGACGTCGCGGCCGTCGGGTAACCGATTCCAATAGTGGTAGCCGACCTTGGCGTCTCTGGCGACGACTTCACCGAGGATCAGTTCTCCGCCGAGCAGGTCCTGAATGATCAGTGCGGTCGCTCCGCATTGACCACGGGCTGCGTTGTCTGGATGCCAGTCCTGCACATATGCGCGTCGCAGGTATCCGCTCCCCAGCCGGCCCGCAGTATCGGCTGCAGCAATTCCAGGCTAATCAAGAGCGGGTCTGTTCACTTGTCGCGTTCTCCGGACGTCACCCATGCAGAGTGAGCCCTCGACCGGGTCGAGGGTCAAGTAAACCTCGGGCCACGGCTTTCCCGGTTGGCCGAAGAGCGCCACCGCCGGGCGTACTCAACTGCCGCGATCCGAGTGTTACGGATTGTGACCGCTTGCGTCCGGAGGGACGTCTGGATGTCGATGAGCGGGGGTGGCCATGGTGGCCCGGGCCTGCCAATCTTTTTTCGCTGCTGTTTGGATGGTGGTAACCGAGGCGGCCCACTCGGCTGAACCAATGCGGTGCCCGTCGGCGCGCCCCGACACCAGGACCACGGTGGCGATGAAGCGTGCAGCCTGCCGATGGTGGGCAGGTGCACTGACGCGTCGCTCGGTGTAGAGGGCAGCCGGGCCGCCCTGACCCGGAGGACCGGGCTGTCCGTCGCGGACGCCCGGTCCCCGGAAGGCTCCCGGTATTCAGGGGAGCAGGCCTAGCTGTACTGCCCAGGGACGTTGGTCAACCTGGTGACGGGTGGTTTGCCGCCGGTTGCAGTGTGGGGGCGGTGGTGATTGTAGTGATGCAGCCAGGCGGGCAGGGCCTTGCGTCGGGCGGCTTCGGATGAGTAGAACCGGCCGAAGGCCCAGCAGTCGGTCAGGGTTCGGTGGAAGCGTTCGACCTTGCCGTTGGTTTGTGGGCGGTAGGGCGGGTCTTCTTCGGGGTGACGCCTAGTTCGGCGCAGGCGTCGCGCCAGGCGTAGGACCTGTAGGCGGCGCCGTTGTCGGTGAGCACTCGGTGCACGGTGACGCCTCGGTCGGTGAACCAGGCGACGGCTCGGCGTAGCACGGCGATGGCGGTGGCGGCTTTCTCGTCGTCGCAGATTTCGGCGTAGGCGACCCGGGAGTGATCATCGACGACGGTGTGCACGAACGCGGTCCCGACCTGTGGTTGCCATAGGCCGTTGCGGGCACCGGTGCGGCGGGCGGTGGCCTCCCGGTGGCGTTTGCCCTGGGCACGGCCGACGTAGCGCCAGCCGCCCCCGTCGGGAATCTGGCCTAGCTTCTTGAGTGCAGCATGTCGCCGGGCTGGTCGTGTTCGTAGCGGCGCACCGGTTCACCAGTGCGCCGGTCGATGTGAGACAGGCGGTTCACCCGGCAGCGAGTCAGCACCGCATGCACCGTCGAGGCGGGCATACCGAGGCGGCCGGCGATCTGCACCGGCCCCAAGCGGTGCTTCCACCTCAGATACACGACCTTGCGGACCACTGGCTGCGGGGTGCGGTTCGGGCTGCGATGCGGCCGCGATGACCGGTCTGCCATCCCGTCGGCACCCAGCTCGGCATAGCGCAGCGCCCACCGCTTCGCGGTCGGCCAGGACACGTCATAGCGTTCCGCGGCACGGGCCACCGGCCACCCCTGATCAACGATCAGACGCGCGAGGCGAAGACGTGCACGAGGAGTCAAAGCGGCGTTAGCGTGGGACACGAAGGCCTCCTGGTTGCCGGAGCGGTTCCTAGACAGCTCCACTCCACAACCGGAGGCCTTCGTCATCACGTCTATCTACGTCGTGTCGTCACACGACCTCAACCAACCTGCCTGGGCAGTACACCTAGCGCTCGAAGTGTTGCCTGTCCTCGGACGCCATCGGGATGACCTTCTCCTGTTGTCAGGCGCTCCGACGCCTCGTCGGCGGCGAGGAGTCGTCCCCGGTACTACTTAATGAACGCCCCGGCGTACGGGCGGTCCTGGTCGTGGATCGTGAGCTGTGCCAGAGCAAACACGGTCATCGCGGCATGTCGCCAGCCGGTGATCGTCCGCTCGGTGGCGCTGTTTCGTTGTCGGTGACGGTGGCGGCTGAACTCGCTACTGCGCCGTTGAGCTGATCGGCCGTCAGGCAGGTGTCGCCCCCAGCAGGACCGCCGAGGCGTACACGTCGACGAGGCCGGTTCCCTTGTCGACTGCGGTGGTGTAGGGCCCGACGGTCTGGTAGGCCGCGCCGTCCGTGAACTTGTACGCCGTGGCCTTGAGCGCGTCCTCGACCTGGGCCGGGGTCGCGTTCGGTGCGACCTGGAACAGCTGGGTGACGATGCCCACGACATGCGGGGTTGCCATCGAGGTACCGCTGATCGTGTTGAACGTGCCGAGGTCCAGGGGCCCGGGGCCGTTGTGCGGGTCCAGACCGGTCGAGCAGATCAGCAGGTATGGCCGGCAGGCCGAGGTGATGTTCGATCCGGGTGCCGAGACGTCCGGGTAGGTCTCCGGGTGTCCCGCCGCCCCGCGGCTGGAGAACGTCGACACGCTACCGTCGCGGGTGCCGGTGCCATGGTCGTCGTAGGAGGCGACCATGAGGATGCCCGGAGTGGGGTCCTGACCCGGAGGGTTGGTGGCGATGTTGTCCGGGCCGTCGTTGCCGGCCGCCCAGACGGTGACGACACCCTCGGCGGCCAGCGCCCGTTGCAACTTGGTGGTCGCCGAGTTCGGATCGAACGCCCCACCGCCACTGGGGCCGTACGAGTTGTTGCTCACCTTGATCGGTGGGCAGCCCGCGCACGGGTTCAGGTGATGGTCGAGCACCCAGTTCAGCGCGCTGTCCGCACCGAAGATGCTCAGTCCCGCGCCGACCGACAGGCTGATCAGCGTGGCGTCAGGGGCAGCGCCGTGCAGCCGGGTGCCGTCGGTGAGCGTCGTGTCCCGCCCGGCGACGATCCCCGCGACGTGCGTGCCGTGCCCGCCGGCCGACAGCGTGTCGGTGTCGTTGGCCGCGCTCAGGTCGAGGAAGCACGAGTCGTTGGGTAGCGGGAGCGGCAGACCCAGGTCGGTGAGCGGGCCGCAGATGTTCTTCAGATTGAGCTTCACTGCGCTGGTACCGTCCGCGTTGCGGAAGAACGGGTGCGTGCCGTCCACGCCCGTGTCGATGATCGCCGCCGACACACCGCGGCCGTCGACCGGCCGTCCCTGTCCGTCGCGCAGCTCAGCGCGCGCCTGCTCGCCTCGGGTAGCGACGTTCGAGGTCGACAGGTATGGCCGTAGCGGCTGGTCACCTTCGACGTAGGTGACACCGGCATGACCGCGAACGGCCACGATCTGCTCGGCGGTGCCGCGCGCAACCGCGATGCCGATCTTGTTCCAGGTTGTGATGAGTTTGAGGCCGGTGTCGGCGGCCGCCTGCCGGGCGGCACCGATGCTCGTACCGTGCACAAACACCGGGATCGTGCCGGAGGCTGTCGTCAGCGTCCGCGCCAGGGAACTGGATATCGGGGCGAGTGGGTTGCTCGCCTGCGCCGGCGCGACCGGCGCGACGAGCGCGGCGGCAAGGACGCCGGCGATCAGGGGAGGGGTGGTTCGAAGCATGAGGGGACTCCTCTGGGAGCGTGTGTGACGCCTATCTATGTCCTACATCGGCGATCACCAAACTTTCGCAACACGGGTACGTCCTAAGGGCGCGAGTGCGTACGGAGGCACCCGCTCGCACTGCAGCCGTCAGGGGTGCCGATCCACGCACATCCATTGATGATCGTCGCACTGCCCACTTTCAACTGGCGGTGATGTTGCGGGTAACGCAAGCCGATCGGTGAGCGTAGTCGTGGTCTTGCACGACCTGGAATGTCCGACGTCCGGATCTCATGGGTTCTGTCGGGTCGGTTCTTGGAGCAGACTCGGCGTCGGTAGCGGCTGGCGGGTCAGCACTCTCCGGATCTGACCCGTGCGAGGTCTTGCGGCAGACCGTGCGCCCGCTGGTCGTGAGGAGATGCATCA
>NZ_JBSFYQ010000106.1:0-4314 GCF_053599855.1 Micromonospora sp. NPDC005161 | reverse complement strand
GCAAAGTCGTGAGGGGTGTCCGGCTTGAGGTGGTTGGTGTAGACGCGCCCTGGGTGTGGGTAGCGGGGCGGGCATGGCCGTTCCAGAAGATCATCGAGGTTCTCGAGGCCTGTTGATCTATCTGAAGTGAGCCATGCCCGCGTTGCCATCATCGCTGATCTCATCGTTGTCGACCGCACCGCCCGGGGTCTCTACCGTGGAGTCGGCTGCCGGCCTGCTCGCCGCGTTGGGTTCCCTGCCCGATCCCCGTGCCCGACGCGGAGTCCGGCATGCTCTGGTGACCGTGGTCGCAGCGGCGGTGTGCGCGGTCGTTGCCGGTTACCGCTCGTACGCGGCGATCGGTGAGTGGGTCGCTGATCTACCTGCTGATGCCGCGGCCGTGCTCGGGATCGACACGGACCGGCGGCCGTCTGAGGCCATGATCCGCAGGCTGTTGCAGGCCTTGGACGCTGACCGGCTGGCCGTGGTGATCGGCGCCTGGCTCGCCGCGCAGATTCCCGTGCCGGCGGCGGGAACACGCCGGGCGATCGCCGTGGATGGCAAGACGTTGCGCGGCTCCCGGACCGGCGACAGTGTTGCCCGGCACGTCCTCGCCGCCTGCGACCAGGCCACCGGTGTCGTGCTGGCCAGCACCGACGTCGACGGCAAGACCAACGAGATCACCCGCTTCGCACCCCTGCTCGACCAGCTCGGCGACCTCGGCGAGGTCGTGGTGACCGCCGACGCGCTGCACTGTCAACGCGACCACGTCGCCTACCTCGCCGAACGCGGCGCCCACTGGATCCTCACCGTGAAGGGCAACCAGCCGAGCCTGCACCACCAGTTGGCCGCCCTGCCCTGGCGGGCCGTCGCCGATGCAGACCGCGGCACCTGCCGCGGCCACGGCCGCCGGGAGATCCGCACCCTGAAAATCCTGTCCGTCTCCACCGGGATCGACTTCCCGAACGCCGCCCAGGCCATCCAGATCCGCCGCCGCCGGCGCCGGCTCGACCAGCCGAAACGCTTCACCACCGAGACCGTCTACGCGATCACCGACCTACTCGTTCACCAAGCCAAACCGGCGCAACTCGCCGCGTGGATCCGCGGTCATCGGTCGATCGAGAACAAAGTCCACTGGATCCGCGACGTCACCTACGACGAAGACCGATCCCAGATCCGCACCGGCACCGGGCCGCAGGTCATGGCAGCCCTGCGCAACGCCGCCATCGGCGCACTACGTCTGACCGGCGTCACCAACATCGCCGCCGCCAACCGCCACCACGCCCGCGACAGCAACCGGCCACTGGCCCTACTCGGCATCACCTGACGACTTTGCCGGGGCCCTGCCTCACTGGAGGGCACAAAGCATCCCGACCGCGACGCTCAGTTCCGTTAGGGCGTGCAGATGAATAACATGCCGATTTCGATTCTGGCACATGCTGATGTGGTAAGGACTCGCTGGACCTGCGCAAACAGGCGACCGGCCTCGCAAGTACAGGGAGAGGCGACTTCCCGCCAGAGGCATCAGCTCCGCAGGTCAAGAACGACTACCACGACTGACGCGTCTACATTCGGAATCCGCGTGTTAATCCTCTGCAGGCCCTTAGAACCCTTGGATGCGAGGTAATCATGCTTGTCTCGGATCACCTCGCATCCAAGGGTCGCGGTCATGAGTGATAGCCGGAGAGGACGGAGTCGACACCCTCGTCCACGACCTGCCGTCCGCGGGTAACCATGAAGGTCGGCGGCTGCTCGCTGCCCCGCCAGCCGCTCACATCCGTCCCGCTCGGCGCGTGCTTCGCTATGAAGTCGGCCATCGTGGTCAGCAGCTCGGCGGTGGTCACCGGGGTCCAGCCGTGTGGCTTGCTCAGGCCGTAGATGAACTGGAAGTCCGGCTGCGGCGAGGTCAACGTGTTCGTCCTCTGTTCGAAGAACTCCACGGCGTTGGCGAGGAAGTACGTGTCTTCGGAGCCGACGTAGAGCTGCATTCGGCCGGCGATCTTCGGGCCTAGCGTGTTCCACCTCGCCGTGATCACCGACGAGAGGTCCCAGTGCTGCTGCCAGTATGCGGCCACGTCGTGGTCGATGACGCCGGTCTCCTTGTCCCAGATCGGCGCGGGGTAGCCATCCTTGCCTTGCGGGCTGAAAAGCGCCTGCCAGATGTCCCATGTCCCGTGGCTGCGGCCCCGCGACGCGACGGTCCTTTCATAGGCGTTCTCCTGGCCGACGGTCCAAATCGTGTCGCCGCTTATCTCCCGGGCCCCCGGGCGCGGCACCCGCACCCAAGGGTTCTCGGTGAAAAATGCGTTCGGGTCGGAATAGATGTTGATATGTTCGTGCGCTCGGAAATCAATTGGGTCGGGGTACCCGACCCAAGCACCGGCATAGGTGTCGGGATAGAATACGAGGGCCGCCGCAGCGATGTACCCTCCGGTCGATCCGCCCTGTATCGTTCGCCCCCATCGCTGTCCGATCGTCCGGAAGGCGCGGTCGATCGCCGGAATGAGTTCTTGGTCGACCGCGTCGCCGTAGGGGCCGATATTGGCGGAGTTCACGTGGTAGGAGTCGTCGTAGAACGGATTCTCGCTGCGCACCACCACGGAGATGAAGCGTGCCGCGTTCTTCGACACCCACCATTTGGAGAAGTCGTTGCCGAGTGATTCGTCGAACCCGCGCGGATTGCCATTGCTGAGCGGGTAGTGCACGGCCGCCAGATCCATCGGATACCGGACATTGCGGTTGGCCGGATCGTCGTATCCCTCTGGGAGAAGCACGTCGGCGCCGAGATAGACATCGCGTCCCCAGAACGCGCTGAGTATCGTCGACCGGATCTTCAGGTGCTTGACGTGCTTGGAGTCCTGCGGATTTCCTTGCTGTCCGGTACCACCGGGCGGGATGGTACCGATCGGACCGATCACCTGATTGAGCGTAAGCTGGATGGTCGCGGAAGAATTGCCGTTGATGTGCACCGTGCGTGGCGTGGAGTAGACGTTTCCCGGTGAATGCCAGATGTCACCGCCATCGCCGTTCGGCCAGTGCACCTGAATCACCGATCCGTCCGAGCGGTGATCGGTTTCGTACGTGTTGAAGAATCCTTGAACCACGTACTCGCCGGATGGGACATCGGCGAAGGTCGCAAGTGGATACCCGACGACCTCGTCGTGCGATGAACTGAGCACAACGGGCCGACCCGGCTTCAAGTACGCGACGTCCATGCCGAATAGCGGCACGCTGCTGTTCGTATCGCGCACGTTGTCGCGCGGCTCAGGGCGGGCGGCGCTCAGGTCGGAAGGCCGGGCGATGATGACGAAGGCGCGGCCGGGCCCGGCCGCGAGGTCCGTCTTGGGCGCCACCGTGAGGGCGAACGCCGGGCCGGGCTTGGACGCCGTTCCCGGCCGGGCTGGCGGTGCCGCCTCGGCCGTGTCCACACCTGTAAATGCCGCCAGCCCGCCGGCAGCGGCGGCGACCGATCCGGCCAGCATCGTGCGACGTCTCAGCAGTCCCGGCGTCGTATCGCCACCGGCAGAGCCTGCCTGCGCGTCCTTGTTTGTCCAGCGCGCCGTACCCATCGCGCACACTCCCCATAGTTGTGTCTCGACGAGGCCACGTCGGTGACCCACGCTCCCGTCCCAGCGGCGGGGGTGCGGGCAATGTTGCTCTCGCTGAACCTCCGAAGCTATGGACATTTGTAGGGCGCACGCGCCTTTCAGTCCAACGTGTGTCTATTCTCAAGCTCGTCGGCGGATGTTGAGGTGGGTAAGGCGGTCTGGGTCGGTGATTGGTTGAGGCAGCGGCCGGAGTGGCCGTGCGTTGACGATGCCTTGGTGCGGCCGATGCGCGTTGCAGAAAGCTTCGTACTGGCGAAGGGCGTGCAGGAGATGCCGCTGCTTCCAGATCAGGGTGCGGTCGAGTAGTTCGTGGGGCAGGTCCGTACCCACCGTTCCATGATCGCGTTCATCCGAGCCACCGATGGGGCACCGCCATCTACAAGGCCAGCAACAACACCTACGAAAGCCAGATCTGGTTCAGCGGCACCACCGAAGAAGCCCTCGACTTCGTCTGCGACGTCCTTGTCAGTCCCATCACTGGGTAACCGCATCCGAGCAGGGACCGTCAACCCCCGAAGGACTTACGAACTGGAGCACTTAGCCTCGATCATTCGCGGGGCTGACGTGGTGGCGCCGCCCGCCTGGTTGCATCGCAGTTGATCGATGCTGGGTTCGGGTGGGCGTGGTGTTTGCAGGGCGATTGCGTAGTCGGGCGGTAGGGCTCTGAGCTGGGGACCTGTGGAGTGAATGGCCTCTGTGGAGGCGAAGGGGGCGGGTGAGATCGCAT
>NZ_JBSFYQ010000105.1:3337-4454 GCF_053599855.1 Micromonospora sp. NPDC005161 | reverse complement strand
ACCCAAATCAACCAGAGTGGTATTTCAAGATTGCCTCCACCCATACTGGCGTATGGACTTCACCGGCTCCCACCTATCCTACACAAGCTAATTCGAGTACCAATGTCAAGCTATAGTAAAGGTCCCGGGGTCTTTCCGTCCTGCCGCGCGTAACGAGCATCTTTACTCGTACTGCAATTTCGCCGGGCCTGTGGTTGAGACAGTGGGGAAGTCGTTACGCCATTCGTGCAGGTCGGAACTTACCCGACAAGGAATTTCGCTACCTTAGGATGGTTATAGTTACCACCGCCGTTTACTGGCGCTTAAGTTCTCCGCTTCGCCCCGAAGAGCTAACAGGTCCCCTTAACGTTCCAGCACCGGGCAGGCGTCAGTCCATATACATCGAATTACTTCTTCGCATGGACCTGTGTTTTTAGTAAACAGTCGCTTCCCCCTGCTCTCTGCGGCCATACAACGCTCCACCCGCGCGGGGCTTCACGTCTCCGGCCCCCCTTCTCCCTAAGTTACGGGGGCAATTTGCCGAGTTCCTTAACCACAGTTCGCCCGATCGCCTCGGTATTCTCTACCTGACCACCTGTGTCGGTTTGGGGTACGGGCCGCTAAGAACTCGCTAGAGGCTTTTCTCGGCAGCATAGGATCACTGACTTCACCTGAATCGGCTCGGCATCACGTCTCAGCCTTCATGTGTTGCGGATTTGCCTACAACACGGCCTACACGCTTACCCCGGCACAACCACCGGCCGGGCTCAGCTACCTTCCTGCGTCACCCCATCGCTTGACTACTACCCATCAGGTTCCCACGCTCCCCACCCTCAACCCGAAGGTCTTGGATGGTTTGGGTGGTTAGCACAACGAGGTTCGTCAGGGACGCTCTTTCGCGGGTACGGGAATATCAACCCGTTGTCCATCGACTACGCCTCTCGGCCTCGCCTTAGGTCCCGACTCACCCAGGGCGGATTAGCCTGGCCCTGGAACCCTTGGTCATCCGGCGGAAGGGTTTCTCACCCTTCTTTCGCTACTCATGCCTGCATTCTCACTCGTGCCGCGTCCACAACTGGGTCACCCCGCTGCTTCACTCGCGGCACGACGCTCCCCTACCCATCCACACACCTGCACA
>NZ_JBSFYQ010000105.1:1882-3240 GCF_053599855.1 Micromonospora sp. NPDC005161 | reverse complement strand
CAAGGAATCAAGTCCAAGCGAGGTTAAAATGTGAATGCCACAGCTTCGGCGGTGTGCTTGAGCCCCGCTACATTGTCGGCGCGGAACCACTTGACCAGTGAGCTATTACGCACTCTTTAAAGGGTGGCTGCTTCTAAGCCAACCTCCTGGTTGTCTATGCGACCCCACATCCTTTTCCACTTAGCACACGCTTAGGGGCCTTAGCTGGTGATCTGGGCTGTTTCCCTCTCGACTACGAAGCTTATCCCCCGCAGTCTCACTGCCGCGCTCTCACTTACCGGCATTCGGAGTTTGGCTGGTTTCGGTAAGCTTGTGGGCCCCCTAGACCATCCAGTGCTCTACCTCCGGCAAGAAACACGCGACGCTGCACCTAAATGCATTTCGGGGAGAACCAGCTATCACGGAGTTTGATTGGCCTTTCACCCCTAACCACAGGTCATCCCCCAATTTTTCAACATTGGTGGGTTCGGCCCTCCACGCGGTCTTACCCGCGCTTCAGCCTGCCCATGGCTAGATCACTCCGCTTCGGGTCTAGGACACGCGACTGAATCGCCCTATTCAGACTCGCTTTCGCTACGGCTCCCCCACACGGGTTAACCTCGCCACATGCCACTAACTCGCAGGCTCATTCTTCAAAAGGCACGCCGTCACCCCGTAAGGCTCCGACGGATTGTAGGCGAACGGTTTCAGGTACTATTTCACTCCCCTCCCGGGGTACTTTTCACCATTCCCTCACGGTACTCGTCCGCTATCGGTCACCAGGAAGTATTTAGGCTTACCAGGTGGTCCTGGCAGATTCACGGCAGATTTCAGGGGTCCGCCGCTACTCGGGAACACCCACAGAAGGTCAGCAACTTTCACCTACCGGACTTTCACCGTCTACGGTCAGCCATTCCAGACTGTTCGACTAGCCACTGACTTTGTAACTTCTCGAACAAGTGTCAGCTTGTTCAGTAGGGTCCCACAACCCCGACCACGCAACCCCTGACAGGTATCACACGCAGCCGGTTTAGCCTCAATCCGCTTTCGCTCGCCACTACTCGCGGAATCACTAAATTGTTTTCTCTTCCTACGGGTACTGAGATGTTTCACTTCCCCGCGTTCCCTCCACACACCCTATGTGTTCAGGTGTGGGTGACTGGACATGACTCCAGCCAGGTTTCCCCATTCGGACACCCTGGGATCACAGCTTGGTTGACAGCTCCCCCAGGCCTATCGCGGCCTCCCACGTCCTTCATCGGCTCCTGGTGCCAAGGCATTCACCGTTCGCCCTTGACAACTTGACCACAAAGATGCTCGCGTCCACTGTGCAATTCTCAACAAACGACCAACCCACAACCCATCAGCCCCACACCAAC
>NZ_JBSFYQ010000104.1:0-4637 GCF_053599855.1 Micromonospora sp. NPDC005161 | reverse complement strand
CATCCTGACAACAAACAAATGTTGCCAAAGGAATCCCAACCAGCAATCCAAAAGGACCACCAGTCCGGGGTATAAATCATAATTGGCACTGGCTTATCAAGCACCCTGTTGAGTTCTCAAAGAACAACCACACACCGATCAAAAGCCCCACTCCCTGGGACCCCATCTCGGGGCTTTCCGTACCGTGTCCCTGACGCTCATCTGGCGTCAGGCACTTTTACTACGTTACCCGCCGGTTTCCGCCGTGTCAAACCGCTGTTTTCGCGGTCTGTCGTGCGTCACTCCGTCATGCGGGCACCATGTCTCGACCGGCTTGCGCCGCCCTCATCATGGATTCGGCAGGCCGGCCGCCGCGGTTTCCCGCGAACTCGCCCGGCGCCCTGCCGGTCGTTAACCTTACCCGGTCGGTTCCGCCTCACCAAATCCGCCTCGCGGCGACTCTGGGGCCCCACCCGGTACCAGGTCTGAGAGGTGCAACCCCTCCGACCCGGTGGTCTTCACCGCGCTCCGGCCTCTCAGACTTTCGCCTGTTTCGTCCGTTCCGCGCTGGCAGAGAGAAAGTTACGCGTCCGGCGGGATGATCGTCAAATCCGCCGGACGCGTCCCCCGTCACACCGTTGACAGGTACCTATTCGCGCAGCTCAACGCCCGCGAAGGAGCGCTTGCCGCGGCGCAGCACCAGGTACCGCCCGTGCAGCAGGTCGGCCGGTGACACCGTGGCGTCCACCTCGGCCACCCGGTTGTTGTTGACGTAGGCGCCGCCCTCGGCGATCACGCGACGGCCCTCCTTGTGGCTGGGCACCAGGCCGGAGTCGCGCAGCAGGCCCGCCACGTCCGGCAACTCGCCGGCGAGCTGCACCAGGCCGGCCTCGGTCAGCGCCGCGCGCAGCGTCTCCGGGGCCAGCTCATCCAGTGAGCCCCGACCGAACAACGCCTGGCTGGCGGCGATGGCCTGCCGGGTCTCCTCCGGCCCGTGCACCAGGGTCGTCAGCTCCTCGGCGAGCGCCCGCTGTGCCAGCCGGGCTGCCGGCCGTTCGGCGGTCGCCTTCGCCAGTTCCTCCAGCTCGTCACGCGACCGGAAGCTGAAGTACCGCAGGTAGCGGTCGACCTCCCGGTCCTCGACGTTCAGCCAGAACTGGTAGAACGCGTACGGGCTGGTCAACATGGGGTCGAGCCAGACGGCGCCGCCCTCGGTCTTGCCGAACTTCGTGCCGTCGGACTTCGTGACCAGTGGCGTGGTGAACGCCTCCACCGGCCCGGCCCCACGCCGCCGTACGTAGTCGACGCCGGCGGTGATGTTGCCCCACTGGTCGGAGCCGCCGAACTGGAGCTGGCAGCCATGCCGGCGGTGCAGCTCGAAGAAGTCGTTGGCCTGCAACAGCTGGTAGCTGAACTCGGTGAAGCTGATTCCCGTTTCCAGCCGGGCCCGCACCACCTCCCGCGCCAGCATCTTGTTCACCGGGAAGTGCTTGCCCACGTCGCGGAGGAACTCGACCACCGACATCTCGCCGGTCCAGTCCAGGTTGTTCACCAGTCGCGCCGCGTTGTCGCCGGTGTACGACACGAACGGGGCCAACTGCTCGCGGATCCGCGCGACCCAGCCGGCGATCACCTCGGGCGGGTTGAGCGTCCGCTCGGCGCTCTCCTTCGGGTCACCGATCTGCCCGGTCGCCCCGCCGACCAGCAGCAACGGGCGGTGGCCCGCGAGTTGCAGCCGGCGGGCCATGGTGACCTGCATGAGGTGGCCGACGTGCAGGCTCGGCGCGGTGGGGTCGAAGCCCACGTAGAAGGTGGCGGCGTCCGCACCGTCGAGCAGCTCGCGCAGCTCGTCGAGGCCGGTCGAGTCCTGAATCAGGCCACGCCAGAGCAAATCGTCGGTCAGGGAGTCCCGCCCGGGCGGCGGAAGGCTGCTGTCGGTCACGGTCGCCAATTCTCCCCCATCCTCGGCACCGACCCGTACCGGGTTTCGCGCAAGCCGCCCCAGTTAGGCTTGCGCCCCGTTGATCGAGGAGGGTTTGCCGTGGAGATGCCGGACCTGACGGGTGGCTTCGTCGCCCTGCTCGGCCTGAAGTTCGAGGAGGCGACCGCCGACCGGGTCGTCATCGGCTGGCGCGTCCGGCCCGAGCTGCACCAGCCGTTCGGCATCCAGCACGGCGGGGTGTACTGCTCGGTGGTGGAGACCGCGGCCAGCGTGGGCGGCTCGCTCTGGCTGGGCGACCGGGGCACCGTCGTCGGCGTCAGCAACCAGACGGACTTCCTGCGGGCGGTCCGGGAGGGCGAGCTGACGGCGGTCGGCACGCCGGTGCACCGGGGTCGCAGCCAGCAGCTCTGGCAGGTGGAGATCACCGACGCCGACCAGCGGCTGGTCGCCCGCGGCCAGGTCAGGCTGCAGAACCTCTCCCCCGCCTGAACCGACGCACCCACGCGTCGCGGCGCGCCCGCTCAGCTGCGGGCCTCGTCCAGCACCGGCTCGGCGTCCTGGTCGACGTGCGCCTCGTCGGGGACCCGGCTCAGCCGTACCTCGGTGATCGCCCGGTGGTCGATGCCCGCCACCACCAGCACCCAGCCGTCCAGGGTTTCGTCCTCCCCCACGACGGTGGGGATGTGGCCGAGGCGGGCCAGCACCAGCCCGGCGACGGTGGTGTAGTCGCCGGCCGGCCGGGACGGCAGCTCGACGCCGATGTCCGGCAGGTCGTGCACCGGGAAGGTGCCGGGCAGCACCAGCGCGCCGTCGGGCTCGCGGCGCACCGAGTAGCCGTCCCGGTCGGTCTCGTCGTAGATCTCCCCGACGATCTCCTCCAGGATGTCCTCCAGCGTGACGATGCCGTCGACGGCGCCGCGCTCGTCCACCACCAGAGCGATGTGCTGGCGTTCGGCCTTGAACTGGCGCAGCGCGTCCACCACCGGCAGCGAGTCGGGCAGCAGCATCGGAGGGCGGGCGATCTCGTCGACCGGCCGGTCGTCCGGCACCCCCACCAAGTCACGCAGATGGATCACGCCGAGCGTGTCGTCCAGGCCGCCGTGGCGCACCACCGGTGCCCGGGAGTGCCCGGTGGCGGCCAGCACCAGTCGCGCGGACTCCGCGCTGGTCCCGCTGTCGAGCGTGAAGACCCGCAACCGGGGTACGAGGACGGCCCGCAACCGCCGGTCGGCGATCTCCACGGCGCCGGCGATGATGGTGCGCTGCTCCTTGGTGAAGCCATGGTTGCCGGCGACGATGTCGCGCAGCTCGTCCGGGCCGATCTCGTCCGGCTGGTGCTTCGGGTTGAGCCCGACCAGCCGGACCACGAGGTCGCTGGTGGCGCCGAGGGCCCAGACGGCCGGTCGGGTCACGGTGGCGAGCAGGTCGAGCGGACGGGCCACCAGCAGCGCCCACCGCTCGGCGGACTGCATGGCGATCCGCTTGGGGGCCAGCTCGCCGAAGACCAGAGTGACGAAGGTCAGCGCGAGGGTGACCACCACGATCGCCACCGTCTCGGCGGCGCCCCCGAACACCCCGAGCAGCGGCACGAGGGGCTTGGCGAGCGAGACCGCCGCAGCGGCGGAGGCCAGGAAGCCGGCCAGGGTGATGCCGATCTGGATGGTGGCCAGGAACCGGTTGGGGTCCTTGGCCAGCCGTGCCAGGGTGCGGCCGGCGCGGCTGCCGCGTTCCAGCCGCTGGAGCTGGCTGTCGCGCAGCGAGACTAGGGCCATCTCGCTGCCGGCGAAGGCCGCGTTGACGATCACCAGAACTCCGACCAGGGCCAGCTGGCTCCAGTAGCTCTGCACGCCCGGTTCTCTCCCCTCGACCCCGACCCGGCCGGCCGCGGTGGCCGGCCCGCCGCCGACCGTGGCCCGGGCGGCGTCGCCCCTCTGTGCCCCGCGGGCGGGCCGCGCAATCCTCAGGCCGGCGGGTCAGGCGGGCGCGGGCAGTTCCAGCACGTACGCGTCGCCCTCCGGGCGGAAGCCGAGCCGGTGGTAGTAGGGGGCGACCATGCCGGGCGGGCTGACCACCCGGCGGAAACCGCGGTCGGTGAACAGGCGGCTGCGCCGGTAGACGAACTCGCCGGGGGTGAAGTCGCGGAACGGCGGGGTCATGTAGTCCAGGTCGATCTGAGCCACCCCGCCGGCCTCGGCGTGCGAGACCACCACGCCGACCACCTCGTCGGCGCGGACCACCAGGAACGCCGACCGGTCGGCGGCGGCCGGGTCCCAGCGGAAGTCCGGGTTGAACCGGGCGATGTCGGCGGCGTGCACCCGCAGGGTGTGGGCCAGGAATGCGTCGCCGGTGCCCACCTCGACCACTTCGTAGGTCTGCGCGTCGTGCCGGGTGGCCAGCATCTTCCGCAGGTACCAGACGTTGATCACCGTGAGCACCACGTTCAGCCCGACCATGGGCCACACGTGCACGGCGGCGTTGTAGCCGATCAGGATGAGGCAGCCGAGCAGGTTGAGCGCGCGCAGCCGCAGGATGCGGGTCTGCAGCAGCGACCAGACCAGCAGCGCGGAGCCGGCCCAGCCGACGAGTTCCAGCCAGTTCACCCCGGCGGGGGTAGCCCCCCGCCGGCTCGGGCCGGTCGGCGGGACAGATCCACCGGCCGTCGTCCTTCGCCACGAGCGGCTCGCCCGCCCGCCCGCCCGCCCGGCGGGCGGGCGGG
>NZ_JBSFYQ010000103.1:0-4701 GCF_053599855.1 Micromonospora sp. NPDC005161 | reverse complement strand
AGGCCGAACTCGTGCGCAACCGAGGTCCGTGGCGCGGGCTCGACGACCTGGAGATGGCCACCGTCGAGTACATCGACTGGTACAACAACCGCCGCCTGCACGGCGAGCTCGGGCACATCCCGCCCGCCGAACACGAGGCCCTACACGCGATGACCCAGCCGGTCACCGCAGCCCTGAAAACCAGCTAACCAACTCTCCATCAAACCCGGGGCTTGACAGCGGGAGGGTGGCGGCTCCGTCCCTACCCGTTCTGATGTCCTGGCAGGCGACTCAGCCCGAGCTTGAACCCGCGCCTGTCGGCGGGGGACGGGTCATGCCGTCGCCCTTTCACGTCAGCGGTCGGCAGGCCGTTGAGCGGTTCGTTGAGTTTGGCCGAGAGTTGACAGAAGCTCTGCCGCTTGATGCCGGCCCCTACACGGCGATCGTCGAGGTCCAGCTTGCCCACCGCTCCCGGTGGAGCCCACTTGTCTCGTTCCCGCTACACACGGAGTTGGTCAAGGGCGAAGATTCTGCCGGCCTGTTCATCACAAGAAGCAACGATCCCGCCTGGCTCCCGTAGCCGGTTGCCGCCTTGAAAGTCCGAGCGTTAGGGCAGCCGAGTGACTAACTGAGTGACGATCGGGGCGCACGGCGGTGGACGCCCTCGGACTCTGGCGGACCGTTCGGCCAGGGCAGTCGAGTCTGTGCCGCAGCTCAGAGTCAGATGGTCATTGCCTGGGGGTCAAGGGGTCGTCGGTTCGAATCCGGCCGTCCCGACAGATAAAAAGCCCTGACCAGCGGAAACGCTGGTCAGGGCTTTAATTTTGTCTATGGGGTTTTGAACCGCCCCCCGAAAACCCCCCATTCACCGGGGTCGGCAACCAGGTTCGCCATCCCTGCGCATCGTTGGGCACTGCGGGTGTGGGACGTCGTCCGCGGTTGGCGCCGAGTCGCTCGAGGATGTCCGAGACGTCCGGGGCTTGGGCGGGCTTGGCGATGTAGTACGTGGCGGTGACTTCCTCGCTGGAGTGTCCAAGCTGTGCTGCGGCGCTCTTCGTGTCGGGTTCTTCCTTGATGAGGGTGGCGACGGTCTTGCGGAAGGTGTGGGGGGTGACCCAGGCGAGGTCGGTGTCGGCGCGGGCCTCGCGCCACTGACGGCGGACGTTGTTGGGTGACAGCCAGGTGCCGCGTCGGGAGGCGAAGATCGCGTCGTGGGGGTTGTCGGCGGCGATGAGCTTGCGGGCCATGATCATGCCGACGGCGAAGCGGGGTAGGACGACCATCCTGTGGGGGTCGTAAAGCCGGTTCGGTCATGCTGCCTGCGAATACTCGTTGATCAACCCGCCGAGGATCGGGCGCCGTCGGATCCTGGCGGCGGTCAAGTCAGTGACTCCCGACGGCGGGTTGGGCGGCCGCTGGCCGAGCGCTCGATGTGGGCGGTGGCTGTTGTAGTGGGCCGTGTACTCGGCGAGGACGGCCGCGAGGTGGCGCTCGCCGACGATGAGCATCCGGTCGGTGCACTCCCGGCGTACGGTGCCCACCCATCGTTCGGCGAACGCGTTCGCCCGGGGTGCCTGCGGTGGGGTCTTGATCACGTCGATGCCTTCCGCGGTGAACACCGCGTCGAAGACCGCCGCAAATTTCGTATCTCGGTCGCGGAGCAGGAACAGGAGGCAAGCTGCTCGCTGGTCGAGGTCCATCAGTAGATTCCGTGCCTGCTGGGCCACCCAGGCGCCGGTCGGATGGGTGGTCACCCCAACTACGTGGACTTGGCGGGTGGCGATCTCGACGAAGAACAGCACGTAGACCCGCCTGAGGAACACGGTGTCGACCGTGAAGAAATCGCACGCCAGGATCGTGTGGGCCTGGGCGGTCAGGAACTGTTTCCAGGTGGGTCCGGACCGCCGCGGCGCCGGGTCGACCCCGGCGTTGCGCAGGATCTTCCACACCGTGCTGGGCCGCGACCCGGTAGCCCAGGCCGAGCAGTTCACCCTGGATCCGGCGGTGCCCCCAGGTCGGGTTCTCCGCCGCGAGTCGCAGCACCAGGTCGCGGACCTGCTTGTCGACCGGTGGCCGGCCCGGCTGCGGATGCGGGTACGTCCACCGCCGGGCGACGAGTTCACGATGCCAACGAAGCAGCGTCGCCGGGGTCACGAAGAACACCGACCAGCGCGGACGGGGCAGCAGCCGCGACAGCACCGCCAGCACCACCCGGTCGGCGGGTTCGAGGTCGGGGCGGGTCACCTGGCGGCGCAGCACCGCCACCTGATGGCGGAGCACCAGGATTTCCAGGTCTTTGGCCCCATCGTCGCGGGCGAGCTGGGACAACATCTGCAGTATTTGGCGAAGCAGCAGGTACACCAACGACGTGCTCATGGCCACGAGCATGACGGCTGCGCAGGGCTCGAGCTCGCACAGAACCGCACTTCAGACGGCCGAACCGGGTATTCGAGCCCCACAAGCCAAGCGCCGAGGACTACCGCCGTGATGCTGACGAGTGCCCCTAGCCCTCCGGCTATGAGCTTGTCCATGACCTTCCGTCCTCCTCACTTTGAGGTCGGGTGTCCCACAGCGCAGCATTGGTGACGGCGCGAAGTGACGGCTGACCTACTCGGCGACAAAGACGCCCACGCCAGGCAGCGTTTCGGTCATCCCCTTGATTCGCAGCACCTGCATGGCGCGGTCGATCACGGGCTCCGTCACCCCGTAATGCTCGATCAACTTCCGCCGGCTGGGCAGCTTGCAGCCGGGCGGGAACTCACCGGACGCGATGCGTTCGGCCAGGTCGTCGGCGATCTGCTCGTAGCGGTAACGCGGTGGCACGGTGTTCCCCTCGGTTGGCAACACGAGTAGACCACCTACGTCAGCCCTTGACTACCCAACGGTACCTATGGGAGGTTGCCGAGGAGGTCGATTCCCCCGGTTGGCGCTGTGGGCCGTCCTCGCCGGCGTGGATGTCCGGCGCATCCCCGCGATCGGGCATCCACGCCTCCGGACACCTGCGGCACAAGGAGGCGGCAGTGCTCCCTTCCAATTCCCCAACCCAGCGGATAGTGGCCCCGACGGCTGCGGCGAGCCGATGAGGCGGGTCTCCTACGACGAGTACGTGCTGGCGGCAGCGCTCACCCTCGCCCGCCGTCATCGGCCCGTGTGGTCATGGCGGCGCTGGCGGCACATCTGCCGCTGCGGCGCGACCCTGCCTTGCAGAAGCCGCCACAGCATCCCGATCAACCGCGGCCACTGGCCCAGCCAGGACGGCCCGCGATGACCACTCACCAGCCGATCAAGCCGGCCTGGGTGTGCGGCGGCTGCGCGGGGGAGTGGCCCTGCCAGACCCGGCGGCGGGAGCTGCGAGCCGAGTACGACCGTGCCCCGGTGTCGCTGGCCCTCTACCTGGCCGCCCATCTCGTCGACGCGACACGCGACCTGGCCCACGTGCCCGCCGGTCACTTGCACCACCGATTCCTCGGCTGGACCCGGTGAGCATCCTGCGACCCGGCGACGAGAAGTTCCACTACCGCGACGGCTCCCACCGGTGGATCCCGCCGGACCCAGATTACGACCAGGAGGTCTGGGACGAGCAGGTCCGCCAGCACAAGCTGGGCCACCTCAAGAACGAGCGCCCGAAGGTCCGCATCCAGCGCCTCGTCTGATGCCAGCAGTACAGCAGCGAAGTACAGCAACGGTGCCAGCCGAACCGAGCCGAGAAGCGCGCCAGCAGGCCGTCTGACCTCGCATCGAGCCCGACCCGACCGGCTCGCCGAGAGTTCACACCGAAGAGGTCACTGGTTCGATCCCAGTATCGCCCACCGTACGTACGTGCAGGTCAGAAGCCCGCTTCCGGAGTAGCCGGTAACGGGCTTCGCTGTATGTGCAGCTTACATTGGGAGCAGATTGGGAGCAGGGCGGTTGGTTCTGGGTTCGGACCGCCGTGGGCCGCCCGGCTGAGTGACCTGATTTGCGTTCCGAGCTGGGGCTGTTGGCTAGTCGAGGAGCTGGACCTACCGCTACCGGCGTCCGTGTGACGAGAGGATGCCCTGCGCTATGGCTCACGGCCTGGCTGATGGCCGTCGGTGCGGTGGTCTGCCCACTCGCCGGTCCACATTGCGAGGTCGTGTACCCAGGTCTCGGTGCTCTGCCGGGACTTGGCCGCCCACTTCGTTGCGTTCCTTGACGCGAAGTCGTCCAGGACCTGACGGTCAGTCGCGGTCCACGCGGGCAAATGCGTCAGCCACTGTTCTGCCTGTTCGGCGCTGTGGCCGCTGCCGATCAGCCATTGGACGAGCAACGCGAGTTCGACCCATGCGGCGCCCTTGGTTGCCCACGCCCAGTCGACGATCCGTAGGCCGAGCGGGGTCACGATCAGGTTGGCCGGGTTGAGGTCGGAGTGGATGAGTGTCTCGCCGTCCATCGCCGGGTGCGCGAACCCGAGTCGGGCTGCCGGGGTGAATCATGGCTCGCCGGGCGCGCGAGTTTCCTGAAGTCCCTTCAGAGCGGCTCGGAGCAGATCAAGATCCGCGCTGCCGGGTGACAGGTCGGGGTGGGGACCCAGGGTCCCGGCAAAGTCGTGACGGGTGTCCGGCTTGGGATGGTTGGTGTAGACGCGCCTTCGCTGCGGGCAGCAGGGCGGGCATGACCAGTTCAGAAGATCATCGAGGTTCTCTACGCCTTGTCGATCTATCCGAAGTGAGCCATGCCCGCGTTGCCATCATCGCTGATCTC
>NZ_JBSFYQ010000102.1:0-5410 GCF_053599855.1 Micromonospora sp. NPDC005161 | reverse complement strand
TCAACAGCAGTATTCAACGAATCTCGATCCTGAACTCGCCCTGCCAGACGGACTTGCTACGAGCCGTTGGCCTCAACTCACCCTGACAGACAGGGGGCCAGTTCTGGCAGTCCTGCTAATAGCAGCCGCAGCCGAGGCGCTGCAGTCCCAACGACAGGTAAGGCAACTCCCTGCGGGATCAGTCAGTTCCGGTCAGTCGGGCACACCTTGTGATCAGGATCCCACCACAGCACGTGGAACACCTCATCCGCCCGGAACCCCCACAGCCGCTTCGGGCCCGAGATCCGGAACCGGAACAGCTCCTCCGTCACCTGGTCCAGCTCACGTTGTGCCAGTCGAGTCTGGGCGTGGGCGCCGACGGTGTCGGTCGAGTACGCGTGATGCTTCTTGTGGCGTTTGTTCCTTTGTCCGGTCTCCTGCGCGAGGATCTCGCCCCAAGTCAGGGCGGAGATATCGCACAGGAAGTTCAAGATCTCCCAGGCGTCCGGGGTACCGGCCTCGGGCCACCCCCACGCACCGTCAAAGGCGCGGTCGACGTACTGGAATGAGACGACCAGCCGGCGGTCGTTGCCCTGTGGAAGCGGCAGCGCCTTCGGCTGGCGTTCACCGGCAGACTTGGCAAGGGACGTCGCCCTGGCCTTCGGCTTTTTAGGGGACATACGGAACGTGTCGGGCTATCGGTGGGGGTTCTGGTGGTTCGCCCACTCGTCCCAGACGATCTCGTCGACCGGCACAGCGTCCTCAGCGGTGTCGACGCTCGCGTAGTAGTTCTGCATCGCCTGCGGGCTGATCTCCGCGTTGGATCGGGCTGTTGCCGACAGTCCGGCGCGGGCGTCTACCCACGGGTCCTCGCCGTGGGTGAGGTGGCTGAGCTTGCGCCCGTCCAGGTGGCCGTAGTTGTCCAGGACCACGTCGATGGTGGCAAGTGCTGACTCCGTGAGGTTCCTCGGGCTGCCCGTGGGCCACTCGCTTACCGAGAACTGCCCGCGGTGCACGTCGTACAGTTCACGCACCACGGGTCCGTTCGCCCACGCCTCAATTCGCTCAGGGAACAGCGGTTCGTCGTCCCAGACCAGGTGCCAAGCCTGCGAGTAGTAGACGAGTTTTTGCAGCTTCATGGCCGACATCTGCCCATGACGGGACAGAATGTAGGCGGCTACGTCATGCGCGTTAGCCATGTCGATCACTCCTGGCGGGTAGAGGGGGTGTGCCCGCGTAGGTGCCACAGGGTAGCGGCTTATCTCCAACGCTACATCGCGGCTCTGACAGTGATGCCCGTTTTGCCCTGCGTAACAGGTATGTCATTCCTGACAGCGCAACCAGTGCATGCGGGATCCAGAGCGCGGAGGGAGACGGCGTCGAGGTACACCCGCCACATGCTGCGCCCGGCCACCCTGTGGAGGTGTAGAGGCCGAGTTCCGCTGAACTGCAGCCAGTACGTCACCTTCCGCCTGAGCGACCTCACCGCGCCGCTCGGGCTCTCCCAGCCCACCGTGAGCCACCATCTTCGGATCCTCACCGAGGCTGGCCTGCTCGAGCGCGAGCAACGCGGCGTATGGGCGTCTACCGCCTGGTGCCGCCGGCGATCGCTGCGATCGCCGAGCTGTTGACGCCGCCCCACAAGCGGGCAAAGCAGAAGACCCGCTGACCAGCAGCGTCTAAGGCCGGCGCAATGCCGGCCGGGCACCGGCGTCGCGCGAAAGACAATCGGAATCACGAACTGCGCGCTGACTGGTCGGGTCGCGTAGAGCAGGTCACCAGAGCGGGTGCGGTCATCGCAGCCAGCCCAGGAACCGGCGATGCAGTAGCCCCGCGGAAGCCCAGCCCATGTCCTGGCTCGCGGCAACCATGCAGGAGCCCATATACAGGGCGAGGGAGATGGGAGCGCTTTCGAACTCGGCTCGCAGCTCGTGGCGTCGTGTGCGGCAGGGCCATGGGGCACCGCACCCGGCGCAGGTCCAGATCGGCAGAACTGGTCCGTGCGTGGTCATGACGCCTCACCGGACCAGTGCCCTCGTCTGGTCGGTATGCGGTGTCTCGACCGGCAGGGCCGTCCACCGCCGCAGAGGCCGACTGACCTGACCTTCCTCCGTGACCACACCGATCGGTGTCTACGTTCCAGGGCCACTGTGTAGGAGACAATCTGCTCGGCCGACGTCGTCTCTGATTGCCGCCGGCGGGTCTCCTGGAAGAAGGTCACGTCGCGCTCCTCCTGCTGGTGATTTCATGCTTCCGGCTCCTGGCAGCGCTTTCGGGGCCGAACTTGGCTGGCCGTTTGCACGCGGGCGTCGACCGGGCGGGGAATCGCACGACGGGTTATGGACGTAAATTTCCCGGTTCGCGCCTCGCGATCTGGGTGGCAGACTCTGTGCGTAGCGGCCGGGTGCATTCCGGGCAGCATAGGGATGCACCGCAGGTGCGGCACCATTGCAGCGAGCGTTTGAATGCGAGCAGCCCGGCGAGGAATCCGAGCACAAGCGCTGCGCTGATGGCCGCGATCGAGATCAGGTTCATGGAGTGCCCTTCAGAACGCCGGTGTCGGCATCGTTGATTCGGTCGATGTTGGGCGGGCCGCAGCTCTGCGACCCGCAGACAGTGGGAGAGGTGGTGATGTGGTATCGACGGACGTCAGGTGGCTTGCTTGGCCGGTTGCGGCGCCTCTGCTGGGCAGAACCCGCTCGGCAGGGCGTAGGTGGACATCGGGTCACCGATGATGCGCAGCATCAGGCGGTCGCCGGTGAACCGGGTTCTGCCGTGGAGCCAGCGGTCGTTGAGCAGGATGTAGCCGTGGCCCTCACCTAGGTCGACTGGAATGATGTGCTGCTGGACAAGCGCTCGAAGCCGGTCGATAGACGGCGCGACCATCGGCGCGAAACGCGCAAGCTCGTCGAGGCGCAGCCGGACGGCTATCCGGCCTTCGGTCGTCTGCTGGAAGACCGCGCCGAGGTGGCCGGATCCTCCGCCGAAGTACGTGGATCGGGGCGTGGACAGCGCCGCGAGTATGGCGGGTTCGGTGCGGGCGATCTCGTCGTAGAGGTCGCGACCGTCCACCAGATGGCTGCGTCCACCGGTCTGCGCGCGGCGAAGACATGCGAGCATCAGGACGCGCGGTGGCCGGCATACAGCGGATCCTTCGGTGTGGGGCAACAGCTCGCGATCGGTGAAGCCCGCGAGGCTGGTTTTTCCGTCTTCGGACGCTAGCCGCTGGGCGATAGTGGTCACGCCGTCGGAGTCGCTGTCGCGGTGCTCGCGGATTCTGATCAGTGACCGGGCTGCATAGAGCAGATCGTCCCTTTCGATTCCGCCCTGGAAGATCGTGATGCCGTGCGTGGTGAGGCCACTCAGGATGCGAGCCGTGCTGTCCGGGTCGCGTAAGTCCACGTGGGGCAGGTCGTCAACGTCGGGCATCTGGTCACCTCCGGCGAATCGCTCGTCGGCGTTCACCATGGCCGCACCTACCGCATGGATCAAGTGACGGATTGTCAATGCCGAGCCGCCATGAGCGAGCAATGACCGTGCTACGTTCCGGACGGTCCAGGTCCTGCACCAGTGGAGGGAAGCCGGATGAGCTACCAGCCGCACCTATTCCCTGTCTCCGTGAAGGGCGTCGTGGTTCGCAACGGCCGCGTGCTGTTGCTACGCAACGAGCGCGACGAGTGGGAACTGCCGGGCGGGAAGCTGGATCTCGGTGAGGAACCGGCCGACTGCGTGACCCGGGAGATCGTTGAGGAGGTCGGCTGGCAGGTGACCTCTGGACCGCTGCTGGACGCTTGGCAGTACCACATCCGCGACGGCGTCGATGTCCTGATCATCACGTACGGCTGCCACGTGGGCACCGACGCCGATCCGGTCGTCAGCCACGAGCACAAGGAAGTCGGCCTGTTCACCGAGGCCGAGGTCGCGGCGCTGCGCATGCCAGACGGGTACAAGAGATCCATCACGACCTGGTACGCCAAACTCAGTGCCCGAGTCATGTAGGCGACCGACGATGCAGTGCGGCGGTTGCGGGGCGAGGGTCGGCCGCTGGAGTGCGTCGCCGCTGTGCCCGGCGTGCCACGCCATCGCCGGTGCTGCCCTGCCAGTCCCTGGCCAGCGCCATGGAGGCTCGGCCTTGTGGTTGTGGACCAGCGATATCGCACGGGCCGCGCTGGCCAGCGGCGATCTCGCGGTCATCATTCGCGCCTACAGGGCCGCGACCGGGGTGAGCCAACGACGTCTTGCGGAGTTGCTCGGCTACGACCCGACGTACATTTCGATGATCGAAACGGGACGGCGGGAGATTAGCGATGTCGCCACCCGGCTACGGATTGCACGCCACCTCGGCGTGCCTGCGCACACGCTTGGAGTGAGCGACCCCGACGACGCCGACTTCACCGCGATGCTCCAGTTCGGCGAGTCGACTATCCGCCTCGCCGCGATCGCACGGCAGTCCGGGTGCGGCGCCGAAGCCGTCAACGAGCTCTGGCCGCTGGTTGCCCGCTTAGAGAGCCGGATCGCCGACGGGCATGTTGAGCGGGATGTGATGCTCCTGCTTGCCCGTGCTCGCGCCGAACTCGGCGTCTCACTCGGCTACGTCTTGCCCGAGGAGCGACTGGTCAGTGCCGCCCGCTGGACCGGCCGGGCGTTGTGGCTGGCCGAACACCTCGACGACCAGGACCTGCTCGCCTTCACCCTCCGCGTGCACGGCAACGAGCTGCGCAAGGTCGAACGGCACACCGCCGCCGTTGCCCGACTTCGACGCTCTGTGGAACTGGTGCCTGATCCCGACCGAGGTGCGGCTCTGGTACAGCTCGCCCGAGCCGCCGGAGAACTCGGCGACCCCGCCCTATTCGACCACGCCATCACCCGCGCCTGGCGACTCGTCGACGCCAAACCCGGCACCGGACTCACCAGCCTTCACGCCCTCCACGAAGTGCACCTGCGCGGGCTGGTTCACACACGCCGACACGACCTGGCCACCGACCTGCTCGATCGCCACCGTATGTCCACCACCGCGATACCACCGCAATGGCAGGCGATTCTCCACGTCACCACCGGCGAAGTGCTCTTGGCCTGCCGCGGCACATCCCAAGCCGAAGCGGCGTTCCAGGCTGCCATCGCCATCGCCCAGGAGCACCGCCTACCTCACCAGATCCAGCGCACCTTCCGGGCCTCCGCGTCGCGTCTTCCTGCTGTCGGGGAGCTCGCGCGCCAAGCGCTGGACAGGCTCCGCGTCCCCGAGCCGAACCCGGCCGGCGCCCAGGCACCATAATCCGCATTGCTTGTGCACCGCGGCGATAGCGACCAGTCGGGAGCCGGTTGCGACGTCGAGGACATGGCGACCGGCCACGGTGTCCGGGTGATCGAGGATGTAACGCGCGAGACTCTGCCCGCCGGTCCAGGCCGACGCCTAGAACGGCGGCGGGAGGAC
>NZ_JBSFYQ010000101.1:0-5737 GCF_053599855.1 Micromonospora sp. NPDC005161 | reverse complement strand
GGGCTGACCCGCCCTGCCAGCAGTGCCATCCGGTCAGGACCGTCCGGCCGGGTCGCGGTCAACGGGACGGAGGAGGACCGCTGCCAGGTGGCGATTTCCTGTTGCCTGGCTGCGGATCGCCGACGGCGATGACCAGGCGGGTGCTAGCGTCGATGGCGACCTGCAGATTGGTCGAGTAGCGGTAGTTCTTGCTCCGCGCGGCCAGCCGGTGGTCCCTGGTAGGGATCAGCGTGCCGTCGACGATCGCGATCTGATCGACCGGGCACCGGCGGACCGGGGCCAGGGCCAGCAGCGGACCCAAAGTGTCGATGACCCGGTGGGCGGCGGAGTGGACACCCCGAACAGCGGCCCGATCTGCCGCATCGTCAGGTTGGTGCGCCAGTACGCCGCCACCGGCAGTACCCGGTCGGGCAGGTCGACGGCCCACTGCCGTCCCGACCAACCGTCAGCGACGGCGTCCCCGCCACGCTCGGCAACCAAGCGCACCAGCTTACGGAACTGGGCGGGCTGCAGACCGGTGAACGGGAAGATCCACTCCGGCCGGACTGAGGAGATCACCTACACCACGACATCTTCGTTGACCGTCCTCATGGGATCGCAGCCGGGTTACGAGACGTCCCCTCGGCGCTCGCAATCGCTTCGGCGACCTTCTCGATCTGCCCGGCTAAGCCGTAACGAGGCACAGACCGACTGCCGGCTCGTAGCCGGTGTCGTCGCGGCCAGCAGATGCTGCACCTGGATGGTGATCACTTCGACGGCCACCGCTGCGGCCTTTGCCCGGCCGAGGCCCTTCAACGTTCCTATTCACGGAGTTACTACTCAGCCGACGCCGGGGCGGACTCGACAGACAGCCGGGTGTGGGGTGCGTTTACTACGACGGTCGTAGCAAACGCACCCGACGCCCGGACAAGCACCTACTCAAAACAATCGGCAGCTCGCCGGGTCGGTCAACGACACGCTGAAAGGCCAACTCGACCTCGAACAGAACGCGGCGAGCGGGGCCGGCAGCGTAGACAATCTTTTGGGTCGCTGGCGAGGTGACTACTTCGGTGTTCTCTGGGAGCACACGTCGACTCGGCCATCCCGACCGAGCGTCTCAGCTCCTCCCCCGACGCCTGAAGGCCTTCGTCCGTGGCGGGTCAGGGTTCAATCGGGCGGACCTGATCGCGGTACCGCTCATAGAGGACGCGATTGTGCGCGTCGCCCTGAGCGAGATTCGCGGACACGTGGACGGGCGGATCGATGCCGCGGCCCAGCAACTGACCGCAGATCAGTTCGGTGAGCAGCTGCGCGATGAGGACTCCGGTGAGCGACGAAACAGCCCCTATCCGAACTCCTGGGGTGATCTCCAATGCCGCATCCCCCGCCGGGGCGCGGTTGTCGATGACCACATCCGCCAAGTCAGCGAGATGCGGTCCGTGTGTCGAACGGGCACCGGCCGAGCGAGTGTGTGCCAGTGAGGTGACCGCCACGATCGGATGCGCGTGCTTGCGGGCCAGCGCCGCCATCTCGATGACGGCGGCGTTAATGCCGGAGTTGGAAACGATCAGGAAGGCGTCGTGCTCGGAGGGCGCGGCGAGGTGGTAGATCCGCTCGGCCAGGCCGGACTCGCGCTCGTACGTCGGATCAAGGATCGGCCCCGGTTCGGCGCCACCGAACATCACGAGATCCTTGACCGCGAGCATGCTGACGGCGGCGAGCCCGCCGGCACGCGCCGCGAGTTCGAGGGCGACGATTCGCGAGTGGCCGGTCCCGAACGCCTGTAATACACCCCCGGCGGTGATGGCGTCGGCGACGAGCCCGGCCGCTGCCTCGATGGCGTCGAGTTGTGTTGCCAGGACCTGTTCGAGTGCGGTCCGGGCGATGTTGGCGTAGGCGGGCTCAGGCACTGATCCTCCTGGGTTGTTCACGGTTTCGGACGGCCTCTACGGCCGTCTCCACGGCGGTCTCGACGATGATCTCGCCGCTGCCCGAGGTGACGGGACTGGCATAGGTTTCGTAGCAGGGTTGCGTGTCACGGGTGGGTAGGTAGCCGAGGTAGCCGTTCGCATAGCCGAGGACCACAATGTCCCTAACCTGGTCCGCCGCTGCGGAACGGATCGTTTCGCCCAGCTCCAGGAACAGCTCGCCGGGAACGGCCACCACCGTGACCCCGTCGAGGTCCACCGCCTCTACGTCGATCACATACGGTTCCGTGCGCTGGCGGGCAGCCTGTTCCTCCGCGATCCGCAGTCCCTGTTGCAGAACCCGGTGGATGCGTTCGTCTTCGTTCCCTGGCGGCGGGGCCCGACGCACAGCGACGTCAAGCTCAGCTCGCTGTTTCGGCGCAAGCGCCACTGTTCGCGAGACCGGCGGGCGTACCGGCGTCGGGGTACCCCTGCTGACGCGTGGCGACACCGGTTCGACCCGGTCCGCCAACCAGACGCCGAGCCGATCCACCTCGTCAAGCCCCCGCCCCTGACGGGTGTGCCTGGTACTGATGTCACCGGCCGCACCGGTGGCGACGACCACCCACCTGTCAGGCGTGGACAGCGCCCGGCGGATGCCGCCGTTGAGGTCCGCGCTCACATGATTGTTGTCGGCGGGAAGAATGGTCGGGTGGACCGGCGAGACCACGACCAACCCCACCACGTCGGTACCTGCGGTGACCACAATGGTGTCGACGGGAATGTCCAGGGGACCCGGGTCAGCGATGTTGCGGTGACCCGCCAGCTTGGGGACCAACGTGCGGGCAGAGTCGAGTCTGGCGGCACGCTCGGAAGCTATGGCGGATCGCGCGGCCACGAGCGATGCGGCTTCGAGCCGGTCGGCGAGGTGCCGTGGCGTGGCGTCGCCGCCGGGGCTGCAGCCCGCCTCGGGACTGGCGTGGGTGTGCGTGGCGGCGACCCAGCAGGACTGCACGCCGACGTCGCGCAGGGCGGTCCGAATACGGTCGACGACGTCGACGTTGACGCAGATCAGGTCCGCGACCACCAACGCGAACCGGTGGCCCTCGTCGGCGAAGGTCACGACGTGGACCTCCAGCGGGTCGAGCACGTTCTGGACGCCGTCGGAGCGGTCGACGTACCCACCCATGGGTTCTCCGGGCACGACCTCGAGACGTGCCACCCCGTGTCCGGCCCTCATGCGTCGCCACCGGATTGCTGGCATCCAAGTAGGCGTGCATACGGGGCGGCACCGTTCAGGAGCACCGGACCGCCGTCGAGCGGCTCCGCTCTGGGCGTGACCAGGGGCAGCCCTTTGGCCTCGAGTTCGGCCGACAGTGCCTGGTAGAGAGCGTCGCCCGGGGTCAGCAGCCGTCCGCTGAAGGACACCCGGCGTGCTGCCCCGCTGAGCCCGAGTCGGTCGGTTGCCGCTTGCGCCGCGTCGGCGAGATCGGTCGCGGCCTCGACGCAGATCCGGCACGCCACCGGGTCGGCCTGGGCGGCTGCGTCGTTCACCTCGCGAGCGAAGGCCGCCGTACGCGAGATCATGGCCGGGTCCCGGTAGTACTTCTGAAGCGAGGCCAGGTCGACGCCGCCGAGCGCCGCGACGAGGGGGTCGACCAGCACGGTTGCCGGCCCGACCTGGTCGTACGACGCGGCCGCTGCGCGCATCCCGGCCAGTCCGATGGCGTACGCGCTGCCGCGGTCCCCGAGATGGGGACCCCAGCCGTCGAGCCGGGCGTGTGCGCCGTCGGTGTCCACCGCGAGCACGGTCGTTCCGGTCCCGACACATAGCAGTACGCCGGGACCGCCGAGAGCGCCGGCGTGCGCGAGGATGCTGTCCTCCACGACCACGGCCGGGCCGCGGAACTCCCGTTCGAGGGCGACGGCAAGTCGCCGGCGCTCAGCGTGCTCCCCCGGGACGCCGGTCAGGCCGGCTACCACGCCCGACACCTGCGCGGGAAGGGAGATCGTCGCTGCGGCGCCACGAACTGCGGCCAGGATCCGGTCCACGCCGTCCTCTTGTGGCCGGTAGGAGAAGCCCGGGCCAACACCGAGGTGGCGGCCCGCCGGGGTATGTAGCAGAAGCCGAAGCTCCGACTTGCCGCCGTCGATGGTGATCGTCGTTGTCAACGCGACATCCCTGCCGTCAGGCCCGCGACGATCTGCTTGGTCGCGAGTGCGAACACCACGGCCAGCGGCACCAGGGCGATCACGAGTCCGGCGAACAGGGTGCCGCGATCGGCGGCGAACTCGCCGAAGAACCGGGTCAGCCCGACCGGGATGGTGTACTTGTCCCCGCTGCGCAGCAGCACCAACGGATAGAAGAAGTCGTTCCAGGTCGGCGCGAACTGGAAGACCGTGGCCACGGCGATCGCCGGCCGCATCAGGGGCAGGACGACCGACACGAACAGCCGGCCCTCGTGTGCCCCGTCGATCCGCGCGGCCTCCTCCAGTTCGCCGGGCAGTCCCCGCATGAAACCCATGATCACGAAAACCGAGAACGGGATCCCGCTCGCCGCGTAGAGCAGTACCAACCCGATCCGGCTGTCGATCAGACCTATCGACTGGAACATGTAGAACACCGGTAGCAGGCCGAGCTTCGCGGGAATCATCAACCCGGACAGGAAGAACGCCGCCAGCAGGGCGCGGCCCCGGAATTTCCACCTGGACAGGGCGTAGGCGGCCATCGCCGAGACGCTGACGCACAGTGCCACCGAAGCGCAGGTGACGGTCAGCGAGTTGATGAAGTACGTCGAGATCGACGCGGTCTGCCACGCGCGCGTGTAGTTGCTCAGGTCGAACGAGTTGGGCAGCCCGACCGGTGCCCGGAGGATATCCGCGTTGGGCCGCAGCGATCCGATCAGCACCAGCAGCAGCGGGCCGAAGGCGACCGCGGCGTAGGCCCACAGGATGAGCTGGCGGCCGGCGGTGTGGAGTAGCGGACGCTGGCGGGTGCCGCGCGGAGGTGGGAGGTCAGCCCTGGCTTTCCATGCCGCGCGAGGGGCGGCGTGCAGCGTCTTCATCTAGTGGACCTCCCGGCGGCGCAGCGCCCGCTCCAAGGCCAGGGAAACCCCGAAGATGAGCACGAAGATCAGCATGGCCAACGCCGACGACTCTCCGATCGCGTTGCTGCCGCCCTGAAAGGCGGTTCGGTAATAGAGCAGGCCCAGCACGTCCATGGCGCCGCCGGGGCCTCCGTCGGAACCACCCAGCGCGTAGACAAGGTCGAAGATGTTGAAGCATCCGATGAACGTCAGCACGGTGATCACGCCGACCGCCGGCATCAGGAGCGGGAAGCGGATGCTCCAGAACGCCCGAGTCGCTGACGCGCCGTCCATCGCGGCCGCCTCCTCCAATTCACGAGGGATACCGGCCAGGGCGGCGCCGAAGATGAGCATTGGTCCGCCGATCCACTGCCAGGCGTTGACCAGGATCAGTACGGGCAGCGCGAGGTCGGGCTCACCGAGCCATGGCCGCGCCCACGCGTCCAGGCCGACTGCTCTGAGCGCGAAATTGATCGGGCCGAAGGTGGGACTCAGCAGGAGCGACCAGATGTAGCCGACGATCAGCGGGCTGATCAGGTAGGGAAGCGAGAAGAGCGTCTGGAACAGCCGCTTGCCCCAGGGATTGCGGTGCAGGAGCACCGCCAGGCCCAGTCCGACGGTGTTCTGGATCGCCATGGTGCCGACGAAGAAGAGGACATTGTGCCCCAGGGCCAGGGCGATTGCGTAGTCGGGCGGTAGGGCTCTGAGCTGGGGACCTGTGGAGTGAATGGCCTCTGTGGAGGCGAAGGGGGCGGGTGAGATCGC
>NZ_JBSFYQ010000100.1:0-6062 GCF_053599855.1 Micromonospora sp. NPDC005161 | reverse complement strand
GTCACCCACGAAGCTTTGCACGTCTTTGCACGTCTCAAGATCGGACGCACTGTTCTCGACACGACAGGGCGGTGCCGGACGCACGGTCAGCGGCAAATGAGTGCACCGCGGCGAGGGGACGGCTCTACCGGATCGCCGGGGAATCAGCGCCACCTCGACATGCCCACGTCACCGGTCGCCCTGGCTGAGCATCGCCCGCCGGCGCCCCCATGAACGGATTTTTAGCCCGATCAGTACCGCTGAGACAATTCCCGGTCCACAGTGGACCGCTAGTACGCCGGCCAGGCTCGGGCCGCCCCAATCCGACCGGTAGTCGGCCGGATCCTTCATGTTGATCACGAACGGCTCGACAGCAGCACGAACAATCAGGTAGAGCCCGAACAGCATTCCGACAGCGGCAAGGATCCTCTTCATGCGCACGACGCTAGAAGGAGATCGCGCGGCTCCACGTCACTCCCCGGTATCATCTTCCGCCTCGTACCAGCGTGCGACTGCCGCACGTCGACCTGACTGAGCGTCGGAATCGAAGACGTCCGACTCGCGGCTACTTAGAGACTTTGCGCAGGATCGGTGTCCGGCCAGACTCGGTCCAGGTGCTCGGCGAGACGCTCCCACATTGCGGCTGCCCACCGGTGTCATTGGTGTGGCTCTCTCATGGCCTGCGGTCTCGCCGGGCACCGCGCGAGGAGAGGCTGAAAAGGGGTTTGTTCTGCTCGAAGTAGCGGTGCCCTCCTTGCTGACAACTCATCCAGTTCAGTCAAGGGGAGGCGCCGATGTCGGTGATCATCGGGATGGACCCGCACAAGCGCTCAGCGACCATCGAGGTTGTCGACGAACGCGCCCGGGTGCTCGCAGTGGCCAGGTACGGCACCGACAAGACCGGCTACGCGCAGATGCTCGCCGCCAGCCGCAGGTACACCGATCGGGTGTGGGCGGTCGAGGGGTGCAACGGCATCGGCAAGCACATCGCCCACCGCCTGCTGCATGACGGTGAGACGGTGCTCGACGTGCCCGCGAAGCTGTCTGCGCAGGTGCGGGTGTTCGCCACTGGCAACGGCCGCAAGACCGACCCGGTGGATGCGCACTCGGTCGCGATGGTGGCACTGCGTTCGCCGAACCTGGTGCAGGTCCAGCTCGACCCGGACCTGCAGGTGATGGGGATGCTGGTCGACCGCCGCGACGAGCTTGGGCCGCGCCAGGACGCAGACCATCAACCGGCTGCACCGGCTGCTGCTGGAACTTTTCCCAGGCGGGGCAAAGCAATTCCTGTCCGCCCGGCAGGCACGTGCGCTGATCGCGAGCATCAAACCCCGCGACATCGTGGGCAAGACCAGACGCCGCCTCGCCGTCGAGCTGATCGGTGAACTTGAGAGCATCGACAAGAAGATCAAGGCTGCGGAGAAGGACCTCAAAAAGCTGGTGATCGTCCGCGGCTGCACCCTGATGGACCTGCACGGCATTGGCCCGTCAGGTGCAGCCCGGCTGCTGGCAGACGTCGGCGACATCCGCCGCTTCGCCGACCGCAACCGGTTCGCGTCCTGCAACGGCACCGCCCCGCTCGACGCCTCCTCCGGCGACCAGAAGCGTCACCGGCTCTCCCGCGCCGGCAACCGGCGGATCAACCGGACACTGCACATCATGGCCGTGGTCCAGCTACGCAACCGCACCGAAGGCCGCGCCTACTTCGACACGAAGAAAGCCGCCGGGAAGACCTCCATGGAAGCCATGCGGGCGCTAAAACGGCGACTGTCCAACGTCGTCTACACCCGCATGCTCGCAGACCAACAACAACGGCAGGCGGCGGATCCGGGAGGGCACTCGGGGACGACTCTGCAACCCAGCGTGACCGACCTGACCCCGGACATCGGCCCTTCGGACAAGCCACTTCCCGGACCCGCCACCACCCAACCTAAACCCGCCCTCCGAGCGGTGTCTTGACACAAAGGGGTGCCATGACAGGACGCCCGAGGGTGACCAATCGGTTGTCGCGTGCTTCGATGGGAAGGTGACCCGCCTCCATGAATCCGAGCATGTCGTCACCGCCAGCCGTGATATTGCCGCGACGGCTGCGGAGATCTTCGAACTCATCGCCGATCCGTCACAGCAGCCCCGCTGGGACGGCAACGACAACTTGTCCGAGGCGCTTTCCGGGCAGCGAGTCCATGCCGTCGGTGACGTCTTCATCATGACGATCACGACAGGCAGCGTCCGCGAGAACCATGTGGTCGAGTTCGTCGAGCAGCGCCGCATCGCGTGGCGACCAAGCGAGCCAGGCCAGCCGACACCCGGGCATCTGTGGCGGTGGGTACTCGAGCCGATCGACGCATCACACACGCGCGTGACGCACACCTACGACTGGACACAACTCACGGATGAGAAGCGCATCCCGCACGCAAGAGCGACCACGGCGGACAAGCTGCGGGCCTCGCTCGACCGGCTCGCCGAGCTGGCCGAACGCCGCTGATCCACACCCTCGGAACGCCATCAGCCGAGCAACGTCGTTCAGCGGAGCACGTCCCGAATCCGGCGCCGCCGGCCATCGGCCGTTTGATCACTTCGACGCCGGGCCTCCGCCATGATCACGTGCGCGCTCATCGGCAGATCCGCGCACAGTCGGCGGCAGATCCGAGAGCGCACGCGACCTGCGACATGGGCAGGCGCTCTCGGAAATGCTGCAAGTCGATGGGTCACGTCCAACGACGCGACGTCACGGATGCCGGGCGGCTATGACCCGAACTTCTTCCATTGCCCTTCGGAGACCACCTCGACCGAGCCGTCGACGACCTTGATGGCCGTCTGTTCGTCGATGGCGTAGGCCGGGACACCGATTTCGGCGGCCCACCGCTCTGCGTCGGCCAGGGTGTTTGTTGGGAAAGCGTCCAGGTGCGGGAAGATCGAGAAGTCGACGACTCCCAGGGTGCGGTCGTCCGGTGCGGACGGCCACTCGACGAAGTACGTTCCGATCCGGGGCGTCATCACCATGCTTCCGGCACTCACTCCCACCCAGACCATGTCGGGCAGCGATGGCAGCAGATCGGCCAGCCCGGACTCCCGCATCCAGTGGCACAGGTACGTCGCGTCGCCGCCGTCGACCAGGAGAACGTTGGCCTCCCGGACCCAGGAGACCCATCGCTCCGCGCCGATGGTGGGCAGTGCGGTGAGCTCGAGGACACCGAGCGACGCCCAACCCAGGCCGGACAGGTACTGAAACACGGGCTCGGCGGCTACGAAGCCCCGCACCGATTTCGGACCGCACATCGGGTGACCCCATTGTGCTGTCGGGACGCAGAGGGCGTGGCACTCGGCGATCGGCTTGCCGAGGAGCTGCACGAGCGCCGAGTGGATGCTTGGGTTCGTGACGCCGCCTGACGTAAGCAAGAGCTTCAAGGTGCCTCCAGATTCGCGCGCGGAGGGTGGATGTGCCTAAGACCCGGGACCGTGCTGGAACTCATCGGAGGTCGAGCAACCTCTTCAGAGGTCCCTCAGGTCGCCGGGTGCGATTGCCCACTAATCCTCCACCCGGTCCTACCCGCACAGCACGTGCGCCCGACCGACGCACGCAGGATGCGCATGTCGCGGCGACCGCTCATCGGCAGTTCAGGATGCCCGCTCGACTCAGGCCACCTACCGACCGTGGCCGCTCTTGATCAGTCAGCATGTACGGACGGCGGCAAATCCGGATGCGTTGGCGTCCGCCGAGTGGCGAAATGCGCCGTCGTGCTGAGGCGGACGCTTCTGCGACCTGCGCACTACCCTGACGGCTGAGCTGGCGCCTTCTTTCTCGGTGTTATGGTCGCGGCGCAAGCCCGTCCTGCGCACGATCGCCGAGCCACCCGAGGCCAAGGCACGGCCGGCCTCCGGGTACCACGCGGCGTTCAGCGGCCCCTACACGGTCGCCGCGCCGCCGCCGCCCGTGACCCCCGCCGCCTCGCCGTGGCCGCCCTGGTGCGCTGCGTCGAGGACGAGCGCTGCAGCGCGTCGTTCTCGCACGCCTTCCCCGCCGTCCTGCGCGTGACCACCCGCACGGCCGAGGAACTCGAGGCCCGCGTCGAGGTCAACCGCGGCGGCCTCGGCAACCCGTGTCCGACGAGGAGCTGGCGAGGAAGTTCCACAACAACGCCGTGAGGTCCCTCCCGGAGGAGCGCGCGGCCGAGATCGCGGCCCGAACGCTCGCCCTTCCTGACGCTCAGAGCGTCGGGGATCTCACCGCGCTGCTGACCTCGGCGGGGAGCGCTGAGGTCGAGACAGTTACCGCTCCCGGACTGCGTAGGTCAGGTGGGTCACCCGTTGCGTCGGCTCTGCGCGGACTGGCTCCAGGGCCACGCGGCCCGCGTCCACGCCCTCGAACAGGCGGATTCCGGAGCCGAACAGCACGGGTGAGAGCGCGATCGAGAACTCGTCGATCAGGCCGGCGTTCACGTACTCCAGGATCGTTGCGCCGCCGCCCGCGATGCGGACGTCCCGGTCGCCGGCGGCCTCGCGGGCCTGGTCGAGCGCGGGCTCGATGCCGTCGTTGACGAAGTGGAAGGTGGTCCCGCCCGGCCGCTCCCAGGGGTCACGCTTCTCGTGCGTCACGACGAAGACCGGCGTATGGAACGGTGCCTCCTCCGGCCACGCCTGCTCGCCGGCGTCGAACATGCGCTTGCCCATCACGCTCGCGCCGGCGCGCTCGAACGTCTCCCGCACGATGTCGTTGTCGCGCCCCTCCGCGCCGCCCTCGCCGAGCTTCAGGTTCTCCCGGATGAACCGCTGCGGGAAGATCCACTGCTGCAGTTCCATCCACTGCTGCCCCATCAAGTCCTCGAGGGACTCGGGCGCGATGAACCCGTCCAGCGACATCGACACGCTGAAGAACACCTTCCCGGCCATCAGCCCTCAACTCCCTTCCGAACGATCTCGGTGACGTAGGCCGCCAGGTTGCTCAGGGTCTGCTGGCCGCCCTCGATCGCGTGGTACTTCTCGACCGCCTCGTCGCGCAGCTCCTTGGTGGGGAAAACCGTGCGCATCTCGATCCGGGTCGCCACACCGTCGGGCGCGAACGTCAAGACCGACTCGAAGGCGTTCGGGTCGCCGCGGGACTCACCGTGCAGTAGCGCGATCCGCTCCGGCGGGGCGATCTCGTTCCAGGAGATCCACTCCTGGTAGTCCGTCCCGTCCGGTCCGTGCATCACGAAGTCCCACTCCCCGCCGACGCGGAACTCGAACGCCCGCGTGGTGGTGGTGAACCCCTCCGGTCCCCACCACCGCGACAGGTGCCGCACCTCGGTGAACGCCTCGAACACCAGCTCCCGTGGGGCATTGATGACCCGGGAGATCACGATCTCGCGGTCGGCCGTCGCGGACTGCGCCGGCGCTCCTCGTCCCGTCGCGCTCATCAGCTACTCCTCCTGCCTTGCCTGCTTGAGGTCCTGCACGTACGCGTCCAGCCGGTCGAAGCTCTCGTTCCAGAACCGCTCGAACCCGCCGATCCACTCGTGAATCGGTCGCAGCCCGCGGGCGTCAAGGCCGTACAGGCGCTGCTTGCCTGCCTTGCGGTCCCGCACCAGCCCGACCTCCCGGAGCACCCGCAGGTGTTTGGACGCCCCCGGCTGGGTCATCCCCAGCTCCTGCGCCAACTCGGTCACCGGCCGCTCACCCGCCTGCAGCAGTACCAGGATCTCTCGGCGCTGCGGCTCAGCGATCGCGTTGAAGACGTCCGACGTCGTCGCTGCTCGTGCCATGGCAACCATCATATACCCATAACAGCATGCGTCATGCCGAGAGGAATCAAGCGGGTCTTGTGAGATGACGATCGTGACCCTTGTCAGCGGCGAGGACCATCCACAGGTTCTGATCATTGCTCCCCGTCGTCGAGCTACGGCAGCTGGTGGATGATCACGTCTCTGTCGTCACGCACGCCGTCATCGATCGGGGCGATGGCGCCAATGATCGTTGGACGCGACGGTAGCGGCGCGTCAGCCCGGTTCTCGGCAGACATCCCAGGATTCAAAATGTCAAGCGGCTGCTGTGCTGTGGTGAGCCCAGGCCTTGTGTTCGTCGTAGATTGAGCGGGTCTTGAGGCA
>NZ_JBSFYQ010000099.1:0-6317 GCF_053599855.1 Micromonospora sp. NPDC005161 | reverse complement strand
GCCGCCACGTCGGCCAGCCCGAGGCCGAGCTGTGCCGCCGCGGCGGCCACGTCGAGCACCGCCTCGGCGCGCAGCGCCGGCTCGCGGACCACACCACCGGCGCCGACCCGGTCCTTGCCCACCTCGAACTGCGGCTTGACCATCAACGCCAGGTCGCCGTCCTCCCGGGTGCAGCCGGCCAGCGCCGGCAACACCAGCCGGAGCGAGATGAACGACAGGTCCGCCACCGTGAGGTCGACCGGCCCGCCGATCACCTCAGGGTCGAGCGTACGGACGTTGGTGCGCTCCAGGACCCGGACCCGCTCGTCGGTGCGCAGCGACCAGGCGAGCTGCCCGTAGCCGACGTCCACGGCCACCACCTCGGCGGCACCGGCGCGCAGCAGTACGTCGGTGAAGCCGCCGGTCGACGCGCCGGCGTCCAGGCAGCGCCGGCCGGCGACGGTCAGCCCGGCGGGACCGAACACGGCCAACGCGCCGGCGAGCTTGTGCCCGCCCCGGGAGACGTACTCCTCGGCCGGGTCGGCGCCGGTGACCAGCAGCGGGTCGGCGGGGTCGACCATCGCGGCGGCCTTGCGCGCGGGCACCCCGCGCAGCTGGACGCGGCCGGCCTCCACCAGCGCGGCGGCCTGCTCGCGGGAGCGGGCCAGACCGCGGCGGACGAGTTCGGCGTCCAGCCGGTTACGACGTGCCATGGGTGGCTCTCCGGTCTGCTCAGGCCTGGTCGTCCCGCTCAGGTCTGGTCGATGGTGGCGAGGGTTTCCCGCAGCGTCTCGTAGGCCGCCTCGTACTGCGCGATCTGGTCCGCCGGGGCGAGCGTCGCCGCGTTGGCCATGGCCTGCACGGCGGCGTCGACGGCAGGGTGCCGCGCCTCGTCGTCCCCCAGCTCCGGCGGCGGGCCCGGGCGGACGCTCGCTGGCGGGCCCGGTCGGGCGGCGAACGACCCGCTGGCGGGCGGACCGGGCCGGATGCCCGGCGGCGGGCCTGGACGCGCGCCGGGCGGCGGGCCCGGGCGCACGCCACCGGTCACCGAGGGCTCCGGTCGGTCGGCGCGACGCTCACCGGGTGTCGTCCGGCCGCTGCTCGCCGACCGCCTTCTTGGTCGGCATGTCCGCCGGAGTCGGGGCCTCGTCGGTGGTCCGGCTGATCGTCGCCGGTGGCTTCCTCGCGATGGCCTTCTTGGCCACGGCCTTCTTCGCGATGGCCTTCTTGGCGACGGCCTTCTTCGCCACGGCCTTCTTGGCCACCGGCGCGGAGACCGGAGCGCCCGCCTCGCCGTCCGACGGCACCAGACCGGCGTCGGGCTGTGCGGCGCGGGTCGGGTCAGGCTGTGCGGTGGAACCGGCCGGCGGCGCGCCGGACGGCTCGGCGGTCCGCGCCTCGCGCAACTGCCGTTCCAGGTCGCGCACCCGTCGGGTCAGCTCGGCCACCTCATCCGCGGTTGCCAGGCCGACCGCGCCGAGGGCCCGATCGACCTCGAAACGGACCAGCTTGGTCAGCGCCTCCCGGTTGGCGGCGCCGGTGGTGACCAGTTCCTCACCGAGTGCCTGGAGTTGGGCGGCCGTCGCGCCGCCGGAGCCGACGAGGCGACGCGCCACGTCCTGAGCCTTCTTCCGGGGCGCCTCCGCCAGGCCCATGGCCAGTTCGAGGTAGGCGCGCCACGCGTCCTGCATGCCTGAATCCTTCCGCGGGGCGGGGTGTGCAGGTGCCACGCTACCGGGCACCCCGGACTGTCCTGTGCGGTACGGTGCCGAGGACGGCGTGGCGATCAAAAAGGGGGAGATGTGGCCAGCGTGGACGAGTGCCGGCAGGCATTGCAGGAGCTGGCCGCCCGGCTGGATCGCAACGCCCAGACGGTGCGTGAACGGATCGACCTGGACCGGACGCTGGCCTGCCGGATCACCGACCTGGAGACCGCTTTCCACGGCCGGATCAGCGGCGGGCGGCTGGTCGAGCTGACCGACGGCGACGACCCCAAGGCCAAGATCGCGCTGAGCACGTCCAGCGACGACCTGCTCGCCCTGGTCCGCGGCGACCTGGACGTCACCGGGGCAGTGGCCTCCCGCCGCGTGTCGATCAAGGCCAACCCGTTCGACCTGATGAAGCTGCGCAAGCTGCTCTGACGAACGCCGGCGCGTTCGGCCGGCGACCGGGTCATCCTCCCGCGGGCAGACCGAGGCTCTCCAACGCGTGGGCCGCATCCGGTCCCACCGAGCGGATCTGCGGCAACACCGGGGCCGACCACGCCGCCGCGCAGAGCGCGGCCAACGCGTCCAACGGCCGACCCGAACCGGCCAGCTCCAGCGCACCGTCGCGGTCCGTCACCGACCAGCCGCCAGCGTCCGCCGGACCCGGGACCCGCACCACGGCGGCCGGGTCGAAGAGCCCCGCCAGGTCCTGCGCGACGTACGTGGGACGGCGCTTTGGCTCGGCGGCCAACAGGTCGGGTACGCGGCTGACACCGGTGAGCACGAGCAGGCTGTCCAGCCCGGCCCGCCGGGCGCCCTCGATGTCGGTGTCCAACCGGTCGCCGACGACCAGCGCCCGGCCGCCGTCGCTACGCCGGGCAGCGGTCTCGAACAACGCCGACTCCGGCTTGCCGACCACCACGTCAGGGTCCCGCTCCAACGCGGTACGCAGCACGGCGACCAGCGAGCCGTTGCCGGGCAGCGGGCCCCGGCCACTGGGCAACGTCCGGTCGGTGTTGGTGGCGATCCAGATCGCGCCGGCCCGCACCGCGAGCGACGCCTCGGCCAGCTCGGCCCAGCCGACCTGCGGACCGTAGCCCTGCACCACGGCTGCCGGTTTCTCATCCGCCTGGGAGACCGGGGTCAGCCCGACAGCGCGCAGCTCGGCGCGCAGCGCCTCCGCGCCGACCACGAGTACCGGCGCACCGGCGGGCAGCCGGTCGCGCAGCAGCTCCGCCGAGGCCGCAGCGGAGGTGAGCACCTCCTCCGGCCGGGCTGGCACGCCCATCCCGGTCAGCAGGTCGGCGACCTCGCTGGACCGGCGGGAGGCGTTGTTGGTGGCGTAGGCCACCGCCCGCCCCTCAGCGTGCAGCCGGGCCACCGCCTCGGCGGCACCGGGGATCGGCCGGTCGATCAGGTAGATCACCCCGTCCAGGTCGAAGACGACCAGGGTGTACCCGTCGATCAGCCGCTCCCCGGCATCCGCGCTCACCGCTGCGTCGACCCCGACTCGTCACCCCGGTCCGGAGCGCTCCCGTCGGTGTTCACCGCGTCGCCGTCGCCAGCCGCATCGGCCGCGGTGGTGTCCGCCTCGACCTCACCCGGGTGACGGTCCTCGTCCTCGCCGTCAAGGTCCTCGTCGACACCGGAGCGACCGGCAGTGCCGTCCTCCTCGTCGTCGTCGAAGTCCTCGTCGTCGAGGTCGTCCTCGTCGTCCTCGTCGTCCTCGTCGTCCTCGTCGTCGAGGTCGTCGTCCTCGTCGAGGTCGTCTTCGTCGTTCTCGTCGTCGTCCTCGTCGTCGTCCTCGTCCTCGTCGTCGTCGTCTTCGTCGTCACCGGCGGTGAGCTCGGTGTCCGGTCGAGCCGGCACCGCGCCGGGAGTACCCGGACCAGCGGCGATCTCCTCGGCCATCTCGTCCTCGTCGTCGCCCTCGATGAGCACGCCGTCGAGTTCCAGCAGCCGCTCCGCGGCGTCGGTCTCGCCCTCGGTGTCCACGTCAGCGGCGCGGGAGAACCACTCGCGGGCCTCCTCGCGCCGACCCACCGCGAGCAGCGCGTCGGCGTACGCGTAACGCAGCCGCGCCGTCCACGGCACGGTGGCCTCGCTCGTGAGGTCCGGGACCTGGAGCATCGCCACGGCGGCGTCCTTCTGCCCGAGGTCGCCCCGGGCGCCGGCGGCGACGATCAGCAGCTCGATCGCCACGGCCTGGTCCAGCTTGTCCCGGTCGGCGCCGCGGAACAGGTCGATGGCCCGCTCCGGCCGACCCAGGGCACGCTCACAGTCCGCGAGCACGGCCAGGTGGCTCTGCAGTCCGCTCATCCGGTGGTACGTGCGCAGCTCGGCGATCGCCGTCTGCCACTCCCCCGCGTGGTACGCGGCCAGGCCGACCGCCTCACGGACGGCGGAGATGCGCGACGCGAGCCGCCGTGCGGCCAGCGCGTGCGCCAGCGCCTCGGCCGGATCCTCGTCGATCAACTGGCCGGTGGCGACCAGGTGCCGCGCCACCGACTCGGCGACCGGCTTGTTCAGCGAGAGCAGCTCGGCGCGAACGTCCTTGTCAAGATCGGTCGCGAGGATGTCGTCCGGCAACGCCGGAGCCTGGCTGCGCCCGCCCTCGGACGAACCGGAGCCCGCACCACGGTCATCGCGGCGGAACTCACCCTCGCGACGCGGCCGCTCGTCGGCCCGGAAGCCGCCCTCGCGGTCGCCACCACGGTAGCCACCCTCACGGCGGTCACCACCGCGGAAGCCGCCCTCACGGTCGCCACCACGGAAGCCGCCGCCCTCACGCGGGGCGCTCTGCCGGGAACCATCGCGGTCGCCACCACGGAAGCCGCCGCCTTCACGGCGGTCACCACCGCGGAAGCCACCCTCGCGGGGAGCGCCGCCCTCACGGCGGTCACCACCGCGGAAGCCACCCTCGCGGGGAGCGCCGCCCTCGCGACGGTCACCACCGCGGAAGCCACCCTCACGGCGCTCGCCGCCCCGGAAGCCGCCCTCACGGTCGCCGCCCCGGAAGCCGCCCTCACGGGGCGCGCCACCCTCACGGCGATCGCCGCCACGGAAACCACCCTCGCGCGGGGCGCCGCCCTCGCGACGGTCACCACCCCGGAAACCACCCTCACGGCGCTCGCCGCCCCGGAAGCCGCCCTCGCGGGGCGCGCCACCTTCGCGACGGTCACCGCCGCGGAAGCCGCCGCCCTCACGGCGCTCGCCGCCCCGGAAACCGCCCTCGCGGGGCGCGCCGCCCTCGCGACGGTCACCGCCCCGGAAACCGCCCTCACGACGGTCACCACCGCGGAAACCACCATCGCGGTCACCACCCCGGAAGCCACCCTCGCGGGGCGCGCCGCCCTCGCGACGGTCACCACCGCGGAAACCACCGTCGCGGTCACCACCGCGGAAGCCGCCCTCGCGGTCACCACCGCGGAAGCCACCCTCGCGGCGCTCGCCGCCACGGAACCCGCCGTCGCGATCACCGCCCCGGAAGCCGCCGCCCTCACGCGGGGCACCAGGCCGGGAACCATCGCGGTCGCCACCACGGAAGCCGCCGCCCTCACGGCGCTCGCCGCCACGGAACCCACCCTCGCGGTCACCGCCACGGAAACCACCCTCGCGGGACGGGCCGGAGCGGCTGCGATCGCCGCCCTGGTAGCCGCCCTCACGACGATCGCCACCACGGAAGCCGCCGCCCTCGCGGTCACCGCCGCGGTAGCCACCCTCACGGGGCGCACCCGAACGCGAACCGTCCCGGTCACCACCACGGAAACCACCCTCGCGACGGTCACCACCCCGGAAGCCGCCCTCGCGGGAGCCACCCGAGCGCGAACCGTCGCGGTCGCCACCGCGGAAACCACCCTCACGAGGCGCACCCGAACGCGAACCGTCCCGGTCACCACCACGGAAGCCACCCTCGCGGGAGCCACCCGAGCGCGAACCGTCGCGGTCGCCACCACGGAAGCCACCCTCGCGGGAGCCACCCGAGCGCGAACCGTCGCGGTCGCCACCACGGAAGCCACCCTCGCGCGGAGCGCTGGACCGCGAACCATCGCGGTCGCCGCCGCGGTAGCCACCCTCACGAGGCGCACCCGAACGCGAACCGTCGCGGTCACCACCGCGGAAACCACCCTCGCGGGAGCCACCCGAGCGCGAACCGTCGCGGTCGCCACCACGGAAGCCACCCTCGCGCGGAGCGCTGGACCGCGAACCATCGCGGTCGCCGCCGCGGTAGCCACCCTCACGAGGCGTACCCGAGCGCGAACCGTCCCGGTCACCACCACGGGAACCGGCGTCGCGGCCGCCGGCGTATCCGCCTCGGGCTCCGCCAGCGCTGTCACGGTCTCCCCGGTACGGGGGACGGTCGTCGCGACGCGGGCCGCGGTCGCGGCCGCCCTGGCCGTCAGTACGGTCTTCGTAACGACGGGGACGGTCTCCGCCCTGCGGTCCTGAACTCACAGGTACATCCTTCCTCATTGCGCCACCAATGGCGCTACGCAGTCGAGGGCCGACCCGGATGGGGCGGCCCTCGACTGGAAGATTGTCCGGCGGCGTCCTACTCTCCCACACCCTCACGAGTGCAGTACCATCGGCGCTGGAGGGCTTAGCTTCCGGGTTCGGAATGTGACCGGGCGT
>NZ_JBSFYQ010000098.1:0-6483 GCF_053599855.1 Micromonospora sp. NPDC005161 | reverse complement strand
GTGACCCTCGACAAGTCCCATCATCCCAGCCCAGAGGGCATTTTCACGTTCACGACCCGCCACCACCGCCAGCCTTCATGAAGGCGCGAGGCTAGGGGCCCATCAGTGCGCCTCGGGACGTGCGGATCTGCCGATGGTCGGGCGTTATGCGCGACGACGATTGTCCGACCTTGGGACTATCAGGCAGCGGAGCAAGCTCAGTCATGGCGCAGGTCAGCGCTCTGCTCCGCAGACGCCTGCGGTCGGCGCGCGGATCGAGCAACTACTTGCCGGGCGGGAAAGTGAATGCTACGTTCCACGTGAGAAAGTACTGTCCGCACAGGCATGGAGGTGGGTCATGGCCAACGAGGTACGCCCCGACGAGGCCGCCGGGGCGCTGACGGAGATCGCCCGACGCCGGGAGCAAGTGGTCACCTTGACGATCATCCCCACCTGGTTCTGGTGGGCCACCGCGGTTCTCATGGTTGGCTTCTCGGTCGCCGTCGAGACCCGGCGGCCACTGGTGATCGGCATCGCAACGGCCGCGTTCGTGTTCGGCACCCTCATCGTGACGGGCCGGCTCGTGCTCGGCATCGTCGGGCGCGCCCAGCCGCGCAACGACCTGCTCCGGCCGACCGGCGTCCTGGCTATTCTCGGTTTCGTCGCGGGCATCCTGGCCGTCTCGTTGCCGACGTCGTTCGCGCTGAAGGCCGCCGGGGTCCGCTATCCCGCGACCGCGGGCATTCTCCTGGCCGGCCTATTCATGGTCGTCGGCGGGCCATTGCTGATGCGGTACCTGGGTCGCCTCATGCTCGACGATCGCGCCGGCGGCCCGAAATGATTAAGCCACGATTCGACGAACTCATCCACGCCCCCACCCGGCTCTCGATCGTGTCACTGCTCGCGGCCACGGAATGGGCCGACTTCAAGTTCATCCGCGACAGCATCGGCCTGTCCGACTCCGCCCTCTCGAAGCAGTTGACGACGCTCGAAGAGGCCGGCTACGTCGAGATCCGCAAGGGCTTCGTCGGGAAGCGCCCACGCACGTCAGGCAGGCTCACCAGCGTCGGACGGGCCGCGTTCGACCAGCATGTCGTCGCGTTGCAGGAGATCGTGGCGAGGGCCGGCGCGACCGTCCTGCCGCGTTAGTCCGCAGTAGATCCGTACCCTTAAGTTCGACGGAGATCTCCGTGATGATGCGCCCTGGTGAGGCTCGTCAAGGTGATCCCGCATCAGTCGGGTGCGCGGATCTGGCGATCAGCGCGCTGAGGTGTCGCAGATCAGTTGGCGGATGAGTGTCGCACATCAGTCGACGGAGGACACCGGCCGCCGGCCGATGTCGGGCTCCAGTTCATGCGTGACGGATTGGTGTCAGATGTTGGGTGACACGTCCGGCTAGACGATCTCGGTTGGCTCTGCGGCAGGCCCTCAGCGTTGCATGTTTGGGCCCCTGGGAGGCTGAGGGGGTGGAACAGTCTGCATGGCCTGAGATTTCGGCGGTGATGGCAGCAGCTCCGTATCCGGTGGAGGTGCTGCCGGCCGACCCTGAGCGGGCGACAGCCTGCCTGGCAGCGCTGGAAATCACGACCAGGTCGTGGCTCGGGGCGGTGGTCGCCAACAGTGGTGGGCTGGTGATCGACCATGGTTGGCTTCGGGTGCTGGGCGGTGGGCACGAAGGGTTGCCGGATGTGGCTGCCGAAATGCATGCCAGGGCTGATCGTCTGGTCGTCGCCTTCGACGTGATGGGCGGACAGTTAGCGTGGTTGCAGGCGGAGCCGGGCGCGAGGCCGACTGTGCATTACTTCGGCCCCGAGGATCTCGCTTGGCAGGATCTTGAGCTTGGCTATGGCGACTGGCTGCATGCGATGCTTGCCGGTGCGTTGACTGGGTTTTATGAGGGCTTGCGCTGGCCGGGGTGGGAAACCGAGGTGGCCAGCGTTGCCCTGGATCAGGGGATCAGTGCATTGCCGCCGCCGTGGACCAGGGAGGGCAAGGATCTGTCGGCGGTGTCCCGGAAGCCGATTCGGCTTGCTGAGCTCGTTTCGGTTCATCAGGAAGTGGCGCGTCAGCTCGGCTTCCTCTAGTCGTCCGATGCCTCTGCGGTTGGTAGGCGGTCGGCGGTCCGGCCAGGGTGTCATCGTGACGTCCTTCGCGGCGGCTCGGGTTTACGGGCTTTGAACCTGGCGATGGCCTTAGTGGTGGTGCGAGCGACTTCGGTGAGGAGCTGGTCGCCGTCGTGGATGCGGAAGGTGGTCCCGGCTGATTCGACGGTGAGGGTCGCTCCGGCGTGGGCGATGCCGACATGGATGCGTTGACCGGCGATGACCAGGGATCCTCGGCAGCTGACGCGACGTTCAACCCGCACCGGTTCAGGTGCCGGGGTCGGTGGGGGTCCAGCGGGTCGGGCGTCGCGGATGCGGGCGATCTCGGCGGCGGTGAGAGGGTTGGCCAGGCTTCGCAGCAGGACGCCGTCGGCGGTGATCTGCATGAGGCCGCGGTCGAGTCGGACGGTGACGCGTCGTCCGGCGAAGTGGTAGCCAACGGGGTGTTGCCGGCCGGCGAGGCTGATCAGGCCGGTGGCGTTGACGAGCCGGTCGACCTCAATCGGGGCGCCGGCTTGGATGGGTCCGGCGGCGATCGGTGGTGGCCCGGCGGGTGTGCCGTCGTCGGCGAGGAGTTGGCGCAGGTAGGCGGCGGTGAGCCGGGACGGCACGGTCTTGAGTCCGACGCCATCGATGAGCAGGTGGACGACGGTGGTGTCCGCCCACAGTGTGACTGGCAGCCCGGCGCGGGTGGGGCTGAGCCAGAACTGCTGCCCACAGACGGTGAGATTGCCCGAGGCGGGAACGACCCGGGTGACCTCCACGGCCAGGCCGACGTCGTCGCCAGCGGCCACTGGCGCTGCGGGGACGGTGGCCTGCCAAGCGGACGGTGGAGATGCCAGTGGTGCCGGCAGCGGTCGGCGGGGCGCAGGGACGGTGGTGGTCAGCGCTGGCGGAAGCCGCAGCGGCAGCTGTTCCTCGGCCGGCTCAGCGGTGAACCGGTCGGCGGGGAACGCCATCCCGAGGGACTGGTGGGGCCGTTCCGTGTTGTATTCGTGGCGGAAGGCGTCGATGGCGGCCTGGGCCTGCTCCGGGTCGGCCCAGACTTCGACGTCGTCGAGCAGTTCCCGCTGCAACGTCTGATGGAATCGCTCGACCTTGCCCGTGGTGGTGGGTGAGCGGGGCTTGGTCAGCCGATGGGTGATGCCGTTCTCCCGGCAAATCCGGTCGAACATCACCTCGCCGCCACCGCGGCCGAACCGTGCGGTGAACTGCTTGCCGTTGTCCGTCAACACCTCCTCCGGCACCCCGAACCGCTGCAGGGCCTCGGCGAAGGCCAGACAGACCGCCCGGCCGGTGGCCCTTCGGACCACGGCGGCGATGACGCAGAACCGAGAATGGTCATCGACGCCGGTGACGACCTTTGCCTCACCACCATCACCGAGACGGATGCCGCCGACGATGTCCAACTGCCACAGCTCCATCGGCCGCTCACGCTGCCAGCGCCGGTAGTCCTCCCGACGGCGCCGCCGGGGCGTCGGGTCGACCAGGCCGTGTCGGACCAACACTCGGTAGATGGTGCTGAGCGACGGGACCGGGCCAGGGCAATCGCGGCGGCCCAGCTCGTAGTGCAACCTCCGCTGCCCCCATCGGGGATGATTGCGGCGCAGTTCGCAGATCACCGCCTCCACCTCGGCGGGCGTCTGGGCGGGATGCGCATGCGGTCGGTGCGACCGCTCGGCCAGGCCGTCCAGGCCGTGTCCGCGATACCAGCCCAGCCAGCGGTGCACGGCCTGACGTGAGACGCCGAAACGTTCGGCGACCTCGGTCACGGATAGGCCAGCTTCGACTTCCAACACTGCTCGGTAACGCTGCTCAGTCACGCTCAACTCCACCAGCACTCGGCGGAGTGTCACCCATCAACTGAAGCCACGGTGTCACGCATCATCCGGAGTACGACACGCGCTGCCGGCGAATTGGTTCAAACTTTCTGTACGTCTTCAAGGCGGCCCGAGACGGGCCGCACGCGCCGCCGCCTGGGCGCGCGTCCGACGCTCCGCTGTCGCTCCACGCCGGCCACGCAGAACGCCCGTCGGCTGGCGCGGAAAGCGGGAAGCCCGGGGGCCGCCGCAGACGGTAGCGCCGAGGGTGGTTGAGGTTCGTGGGCCGGCAGGCGGCCGGGCCGCGCCCGAGCGGCGCGGCGCAGGGAAGGGCACGCCGGGTCCGCGCGGCGGGTTGCGGCGGCCTACCGGTCGTGGTTACCGCGCCTCCGGCGGGGGCGCAACGACTCCGAGATGGCCAGGGGTCCGTCGGCGGGTCGCGGTCCGCGGGTGGTTGCGCAGCGCCATCCCGCCAGCCGACGACCCGGGCGAGCCGAGCAGACCACAGCCCGGCCCGCCAGCGTCCGAACGTGCGTCAAGGTCCGCTTGACGTGGCGGGCCGGGCGGTGGCCGGGCTCCCCAGGAGGGCGGGTCGGCGGCGGACGGGATGGCGTTGGCCTTGTTAAATCGGTGTGGTGAGCCGAGTTGAGACTAACCGTGACCTATTTGTCGCATTGTTGGCGATCGGCGCGAAAGCGGTGGAGCCGCCGAACCAATCAGCGGGTGGGCAGCAGCGCCACGAGTTGCCTCAGTCCGGCGGCAAGAGACTGGTAGCCGCTGCTGGAGAGCTTGTCCTCCTCCCGTAGCTTGGCCACCTTCTGGCCAAACTCGGCAAGCTTGTCCCGGGCCTTGTCGGCCTTACCATCCGCGAGCTTCTCCGCGGCTTCCCTCAGCCGCTTCGTCAGTTCCTCACCAGCATCCGGCTTCAACTCCCCGTCCTGAACGAGCCCGAGGACCGTGGTGTGCAGTCCCGCGATGAGGTCGACCGGGCGCAGGCTAGGACGAGGGGACGGCTTCGCCGAGGCCGAGGAGGAAGGGGACGCCGACGGCGCACCGGCCACCTCGGATTCGGCTGCCTCTGGTACCGCAGCGTCCGTAGCCATGGGAGCCGCCGCTGGGGAACGGGATGGCTCGGTATCGCCACTGGAGAACACGACCATGACGGTGGCAAGGACGACCGCGACCAGCGCACCAGCAACGGCAGCCCACATGAACCAGCGCGTCTTGTCACGGCCAGCTTCTGCCTGTCCGCCGGCTAGCCTCAACAGCACCGTCGGCGGGTCTATGCCCGACTGGTCAGGACTAGGCGTGGCAGACATGGCGGACATCATGCCACAGCGCCATGGCGCCCTTGCTCGCAAGTCCGGCCTGATCAGCGGCGTTCCTGTTCCTTCCGGGCGGCTGCCTCAGCGGGTCGGCGGGCGCGAACTGCGGCTGGTCAAGCAGACGCAACCAGCTTCCGTCCGGCTGGCATCGGACAACCTGTGCGCGGGCTCCCGAGCGGCCGCTGACCAGCGGGGATTCGAACCAGTTCGAATCATTTGGCCGGCGGTTGCGGACAAACGTTGACTGTGCCGGTCCTGAACCGCCTCCCGGCGGGGCACCGAGAGTACGGAGGCACCATTGACGACCTTGCGATCGCGGATCATGGCGATACTCGCCGCGCTTGTCCTGAGCACAACCGGGAGTGCGATCCTCGCCGGCCCGCCAGCGCAGGCCGCGACCGGGACCTGTTCGGGCTCCAAGGTCGGTGGCTTCGACCTGTACGGAGACGTGGCCATCAACGGTTCGACGAAGTACGGGTATGTCGAGATCTACTACAGCGGCGGATACAACTGCGCGCGGACCGTGTCGAGTGCGAACACCTGGGGCGTCAGCAAGGTCATGTCGGTCGAGCTGTGGGTCTGTTCATCCGGCACCAGCAACTGCCGACTGCTGGCGGCGAACGACCGGGACCACGGCACGTACAGGTACTACGCCGGTCCGGTGAGCGCCTACGCCAGCGGAAAGTGCATCTGGGTCATCGGCAACATCTACTACCCGCCGACGGACTCCAACGCCGGCGACAACAGGTCGGGATGGTGCGGCTGATGTCCACGATGCGACGCTCGTTGGTGGCCTGTCTCGTGGCTGGGATCGTCGCGGCGGGAGCTCCGGCCGTTGGCCCGGCACCGGCCAGCGCCGCAGCCGGGTACGGGGAGCAGTGCGGATCCAGCTACCAGGAAATCGACGACAAGGTGCTGCTCACCAGCGGTGGCCAGTACTTCGGGCACATCTACCTGATGTACAGCGCGCAGACGAAGATGAACTGCGTCGTCGCGGAGAAGTCCAGCTATGTCGGCGTCGCGACCTGGATGAACGCCAAGGTGGAGACGAGGGGTGGGCGCGTCGCCCAGGACCCGGGCAACTACCGCTACTACGCCGGGCCCGTCTATCTCTACGCCCCGGGCGAGTGCGTCCGCTACTCCGGCGTCGCGTACAGCGGGCCGAACAAGACCGGGACGCTCAGCTCGTACTCGTCGCCCTTCGGCTGGTGCGGCTGACGACCGTGGTGTGGGTCGTGCCGGGCAGGTTCGCTGCCC
>NZ_JBSFYQ010000097.1:0-6686 GCF_053599855.1 Micromonospora sp. NPDC005161 | reverse complement strand
GCGCCGCGCACCAGCCGGCACCTCAGGTATCTGCCTCTTGCCGCGCCCCATCGCAAACCTCCGTGATCAAGGTGTTGCGACGACCAGTTGAATCCGCCCTGGCTGCCCCTGTCCGAGTGCACGATCGTGCCGGTCGGGTCCCGGAGTCGGGCCGCGTTGGACAACGCCGCGACGGCCAGGGATGCCTTCATCCGCGAGTCGATGGAGTAGCCGACGATCCGGCCGGAGTACACGTCCTTGATCGCGCACAGGTACAGCTTGCCCTCGGCGGTGGGGTGCTCGGTGATGTCGGTTAGCCACACCCGGTCCGGGGCATCGGCGGTGAAGCGGCGTTGCACCAGGTCGTCGTGCACCGGCGGCCCGGCCCGCCGGGTCAGCCCCTTCTTCTTGGCGAACACCGACCAGATGCGCTGCACCTTGCAGAGCCTGGCCACCCGATTGGCGCCGGCGGTGATGCCGTGGGCGGGTAGTTCATCGGCGATGAACCGGTACCCGAACGCCGGGTCGTCGTGGTGGATGTGAAGGGCGGCGTTGATCAGATACGCGTCGTTGAGGTCCCGTCGGGTGACCGGGTTGGCGCGCCACGTGTAGTAGGCCTGCTTGCTGAAGCCCAGCACCCGACAGGTCACCGCGACGGGAATCCCGTCCGCGGCCAGGTCACCGACCAGCGGGTACATCATTTTGGGGCGATCTCCTTGGCGAAGAACGCCGCCGCTCGACGCAGGATCTCGTTCTCCTGCTCCAGCAGCTTGTTACGCCTGCGCAGCTCCCGCAGCTCAGCGGACTCACTGCCGGTGGTCCCGGGACGGACCCCTTCATCAATGTCGGCGAGCTTGAGCCAGCGGTGCAGACACGACTCGGAGATCCCGAAGTCCTTCGCGATCTGCGACAGGGGCGCCTCGCCCTTACGGGCGACCGCGACCACGTCACGGCGGAACTCCGGCGGGAACGCTTTCGGCATGACAGACATCCTTCCAGCGAGGAACGCATCCTCACAGGTCAGGAGTCAACCGAACCGGGGGCAGTCCCTGGCCCCGTTTGCTGCCGTTCTGCGCAACGCACAGATCGGCGGTCACCCTAAGATGCGACGGCAGATGTTGGGTGCCGTGATGCGGCGCGAGCATCAACGCGTAGTGGGCAGGGTTGAGGTCGGTTCTGGCCAGCCAAGACAGCACTGGTGGGCCGGCGTCGCCGAAGACAATGAGCCGACCCGACGCAGCGGCAGCGGGTGTCGGCGGCGCTGGCCACCTGCCGTCCCGGCGCTTGGGTCGAGGTGGATGATCTGTTTGCCTCGATGCGTGATACGGGCCTTTCGCCCACGGTTGCGCGCAGTGATCGGGCGCTGTGGAAGCTCTACCTGGTTGACGCTCAGTACGGCAGTCTCGGCTACGCCGGATTCGGTGAGTGGGATATCCTGGAGGGCCGGTACACCCTTGCGGTCATCTTCGAGTACGCGGCCACGCTGGGCCTCGTTGACGTCGCCTATGACGGGCCAGTCGGTGCGCGCGACGACTACCACGGCAACTGGGGCGCCGACGACCTCGACTACCTGAGCCGCTACGACGGGCTGCGGGCGCTGCGTCTCACCGGGCTCGGTGCGTATGCCCTCGGCCTGACCGGGTCGTACCGGCCGCCGGCGGACGCAGCGCCGATCCGTAACCTGAAGGTCTTGTCCAATCTGGATGTGGTCGCCACCGGCGAGCTGAGCCCGGCCGACCGCCTCGTCCTCGACGCCTATGCGAAACGGACCGCCGAACGGGTCTGGACGCTGACCACGGACAGCGTACTCGCCGCCGTCGCCGCCGGTCGCAGCGCCGACCAACTCCGCGACTTCCTGGCTGGTCGCCTGGCGCAGCCCAAGCTGCCCGCCGCTCTGCTGGTGTTGCTCGACGACGTGACCGCCCGGGCCGGGCGATTACGCGACCTCGGTCAGGTGCGTCTGATCGAATGCGCCGATCCGGCACTGGCCGCACTGATCCATCACGACCGCCGGCTCCGGCCGCTCTGCACTGCGATCGGTGAACGGCACCTCGCCGTCCCAATGGAACAGGAACCGGCCTTCCGCCGGGCGTTGCAGGCGCTGGGTTACGCCCTACCCGTTCGATGAGCCCGAAAATGATCGGCTCGCTACCGACATGGCGGTTCGATAACCGGATCGCCGTGCCCGGCTCGCTGGCATCGTCGTCGAGCCGTGGGGGTGTCCCTCGGTCCGGTTGGTAACGTGCGTGGTTTGGTGGCCGTCGGGCCGCGAGGAGGCCAATGGGCAAGAACAGTCGTGAGCGGCACAAGGCCAAGCGGAAGGCCGCCGAGGCGGCTCAGCGTCGGCGGGCCGCCGGGACCTCTGGTCATGATGACCTGCAGGGCCTGTTCGGCGGGCCGCACATGCCGTCCGAGCGTCAGCTCGCGGAGCAGATCATCGATCAGGCGGTGCATGCCCAGCACCGCGACGAGACCGCCGAGCTGGACCGCTGCCGCGCCTTGCTGACTGCCGGTCCCGGCGGGACTGCCGGCATCCAGGTCGTCAACCGGGCCTTGCTGGCCTATCTGCTCCGGCAGGTCGAGCACGCCTGGCGGCGCGGTTGGCAGCCGGCCGAGCTGGTACGGGTGGCCCGCCGCGAGTACGGCACCCGTCACGGTCGGCTCATGGTCGACGCCGTCGCGGCGCAGATGCGTAGCTATTCCACCGCGACCGTCGATCCGCGGTGGCAGTCGCAGCTGACTGCCGTCGACGCGCGGGTGTGGTGGGAGCACGACGATCACTATCTGACGGTCTGGGGCGAGCGGCAGGGCCTCGACCGCGGCGGTGTGATCGCCACCATGATCGAGGTGCTCTGCCTTCTCGCGACGCTGCCGCTGATCGAGCCGGTCGGTCCGATGCCGGGCACCGCCGGGGCCGCCGCGGTGACACCGCCGGTCGATCTTGATCAGCGGATGCTCCATCGGGTTCGGGCGTTGCTGGCGAAGGCGGAGTCCACCGACTTCTCGGAGGAGGCCGACGCGTTCACGGCGAAGGCGCAGGAGTTGATGGCCCGGCACCGCATCGATCACGCCCTGCTCGCCGCGACGACGGGCGAACGTGACCAGCCGGTCACCCGCAGGGTGGGCATCGACAATCCGTACGAGGCGCCGAAGACGCTGCTGCTACAGGTCGTCGCAGAGGCCAACAGCTGCCGGGCGGTGTGGATGAAGCGGTTCGGCTTCACCACCATCGTCGGCTTTCCGGCCGATCTGGAGTCGACCGAACTGCTGTTCACCTCGCTGCTCGTGCAGGCGACGAGGGCGATGACGCAGGCCAAGCCGAGCACCGACAAGTACGGACGCAACACGACCCGCTCGTTCCGGCAGTCATTCCTGACCGCGTACGCATCGCGGATCGGTGAACGGCTCGACGCCGCCACCGAGGGGGTGGACCGGGAGATGAACGCGTCGGCGGACGCCGCCCAACTGCTGCCGGTCCTCGCCGCACGCGACGACGCGGTGCGCGATGCCTTCGAAAAGCAGTTCCCCGAGCCGACCCAGCACGCGACGGCCATCAGCAACCGGGCGGGCTGGGCGTCGGGCCGGGCCGCGGCCGACCGGGCTTCGCTGCATGGGCGGCAGGCCGTCGCACCCGGATGATCGGCTGGTGCGCCGGAACGTGATACCTGGCACAGATCTGGCTCCGAAGCCGCGATCCCGCTGCGAGTCAAGGTTGACGTGATCGCGGCCCGTCCGATTGCCTCGTCGACGGAGGTCGACTACCGTCGCGACCTGGGTAGGCAGAGTGGGAGCGGGCCACCGGTGATGGTCGCCGACTGGTTCGCATGGTGGTACCTCCGGCCCACCGACAGCTCTTGAGCTGGGCAAACGCGAAAGCGGATGTGGCGGTGCACGAACCCTTTTCGATCAGGGTTGCTGCGGTTTTGGGGCTGAGCAGACACCGGACCTGGTAGCGGCTCAGGGCAGTGGCCGGTCCGGAGACGCGGCCGACGTGCGTCATCCAGGCAATGATGACGTCGCCACACCTCTGCCGCTGCCTGCGTCGAGATCAGGTGCTTGGATTTGCCGCCGATCGGGCTGTTCTCGACGCTGGCCGAGTCACGGAGCCCACCAAGCCCGCTTATTCTGCCCTGAATCATTAGAGTACGTGAGGGACCTCTTGAGTGTTGCAAGCCGCTCAGGCTTCCGCTTCTGTCGATGAGCGGATGTCTATGCCTGCGCGCTCTCCGGCGGTTCGACGCGCTGCTGTGCTGGATGGCGACGCTGGCCGTCGGGTAGATCGGCCTGCCGCTGGTCTGATCGAAATGACTCAACGGGACCGGTGCGTCGGTTATTCGGTATCGCCTGGATGGGAACGGATGTCAGGCGGATCAGGGTGATGCCGTAGGCGACGATCCACACGACCCAGATCAGCCAGCTGACAAGGCCGAGGAGACCGACCGGACCGGGGTCGTCGATGACCAGGGGGCTCAGCACGGCCGAGCCGAACTGGAGTGCGGCGGCCAGCAGGCCGATCCCGCTGTGCCAGCGGCGGATCAGGCCGGCGCGTCGGCCGCTGATGGACAGGCCGGTCATGGCCAGTGCCAGGAAGGTGCCGTTGAAGATGAACAGCGCGTTGTGCAGTGCCCAGAGTCCGGCGATCGTGCTGCTGTCCTGCGCGGTCGTTGACGCGAGCGCGAGCCGCGTGGCCATCACGCCGCTGAAGGTTATGTTCTGCAGGATCACCCCGGCGAATCCGACCAGAGACCAGGCTGTGCCTTGCTCGCGGTCGGATCGCCACAGCACGGAGACCGCGCCGGCGCCGAACAGGGTGGCCAGCACCCAGGCGATCGGTGCAAGTGCTGACGCGAGGCCGACGGTGTTCTGTTGGGTGGTGAAGAACTGGACAACGTCGTTGGTCTCCGCACCGGTGTGGGGCAGGCCGGCTGGTACCAGGAAGGCGTTGATGGAGACGATCAGGATGGCGAAGCCGAGTCCGGCGAGTCCGGCGATCCGTGAGAACGTCCAGGTGCTTCGTTCGACACCGAGTTTACGTGACATGTATTCAATATAAGTTCCGGAAACCGAAGGGGGCAAGCCATGACCGCCGAGGCAGGCAGGCGCAGGTACGAGTCGCTGCGCCGGGCGGCGCAAGCGGCAGAGACCAGGGGTGAGATCGCCAGCGCCGCTCGTCGGCTGTTCCTCTCCCGGGGCTGGGCGGCGACCACGGTACGTGACGTGGCGCGGGAGGCCGGGGTCTCGGTGCCGACCGTCTACGCGGTGTACGGGAACAAGACCGGGCTGACCCGAGCCCTGGCCGACGCGGCAGACATCGCCGCGGATCCATCGCAGTCGCTCGCCGAACTGGAAGGGGCCGAGAACGATCCGGTGCGGCAGCTCGCGGCGATGGCCGGCTACGACCGGCGCCTCTTCGAGCGCGCCGGTGACGTCATCACGCTCGTGCGCGAGGCGGGCCGCACCGAGCCCGACCTGGCGAGCGTCTACCGCGACGGCCGTCAGCGGGGGGACGAAACCAGGATCCAGGTGTTCTCGTCGTGGCCGGGCGGCGTTCTCCGGCAAGGATTGGACATACCGTCGGCCGTCGATATCTACGCGGCGATCTGCAACATCGACGTCTACACCACACTGACCGACGAACGCGGCTGGCAACCCGATCAAGTCGAACGCTGGTGGACCGAGGCCCTGGCCCGCGAACTCCTGACCTGAAGTGTCATGAGGCGCCTCATTTCAGGCCGTCCTGGTACGGAAGATTACGAGGTAGACGACGACCACTAAGGCCACGCCACCTCGTCCCACGGGCACCGCATCCAAAGCCGGGCGGGTACTGACCGCGACTGGCCGTCGGCAAGCCGGTCGCACTTGATCCGGTATCCGCTTCTGTAATCCCCTACACCACAACGGATCCCGTCGACTCACTTCACGTAGTCAACGGGGTAACCCAACACTCTCTCAGCCGACCGTGGCGACCGAGAGAGCGACGAGCAGGAAGGCCGCGAGATAGGCCCACGAACGGTATCCCTGAAACCACTCCCAGCGGTTACGGCGCTCTTGCCAGCGCTCCGGAGGGAAATCCTTGTCCCAGCGCAGTGTGGACAGGTTGATCGGCACGTTCACGACCACGGTCGTGACGATGCCCGTGGCCCAGGTCGCGGCCGCAACCCAACGCAACACCTCGGGCAGCCCCGCCCCATCAGGGCGGGCCGCGTAGCTGATAGCCAGCACGAGCGAAGCCGTCATCAGCACCGGCATCACAATGCCGAAGGTACGCAGCAGACCCTGTTCGACCAGGATGTGGTCACGCGGCGCCAGACGCTTGACCACCGGATGCACAAAAGCATAGGAACCGAACTCGGCGCACGCCGTGAACCCCAGCACCGCGACGGTGGCGAACATCAGCACGTCCATCCCCGGTCCTCTCATCGTGCCGGTCTGCACAGTGTCACGCCCCAAGCGGCGAGCTGCGCCGCAGCATCCGCGGCGTGACACCGCACATGAGAAAGCACGGCTGGAGCCGATCGCCGCGATCGCTAGCCTCGATCATTCGCGGGGCTGACGTGGTGGCGCCGCCCGCCTGGTTGCATCGCAGTTGATCGATGCTGGGTTCGGGTGGGCGTGGTGTTTGGCCGGCTGTCGCGTCGGCGGGCGTGGTCTCCTGGGTCCTCCGGTCGTGGGTTGAGGGCTGGCCGGAGGTCAGCCGGGGGCTGGGA
>NZ_JBSFYQ010000096.1:0-6815 GCF_053599855.1 Micromonospora sp. NPDC005161 | reverse complement strand
CTGGTCGCCCAGCACTGGAACAGCTGACCCCACCGCACACTGACCGCTGGCCGGCACCCCCACCCCGGGTGCCGGCCAGCGGCATACCCACGACCGGCCGCTGGTGGCGTACCCCTCGGGTTGTTAGTCCCTGGTGTGGTTGCGCGTGCGCAGGATGTCGATCAGCGCGGCGATCAGCGCGAGCGCGATGATCCCGGTGGCCAGTGTGAGCGAGTATTCGAAGGCCTTGGTCCAGTTGCCGTGGTTGTCGGCCAGCGACGAGAAGAACATCGAGCCGACAGCGGCGATGCCGGCGGCGGCGCCGATCCGCTGACCGGTCTGGAGCATGCCGGCGCCGCTGCCCGCCTGGGGTACCGGTACCTGGGCGAGCGTCAGGGTCTGGTTGGGTGCGATCACCAGGCCGCTGCCGACGCCGGCGACGAGCAGCGGAGCGGCGGTGACCCAGGGCGCCGGGGCGTCCGGCGCGAGGCGCAGCGCGACCACCGTCGCGGCCAGCCCGATCACCACGCCGAGCAGGCCGATGGCGACGAGCGGTCGGCCGAAGCGGTTGACGATGCGTCCGCCCAGCGCGGACGCCGCGGCCGAACCGAGGGCGAACGGCGTGATGGCGAGGCCGGCGACGAGCGCGCTGTACCCCAGGCCGTTCTGCAGGAAGAGGGTGAAGATGAAGAAGATCGCGGTGAAGCCACCGAAGTAGACCAGAGCGATGAGCGACCCCAGGGTGTACGACTGGAAGCTGAACAACCGCAGGTCGAACAACGGTTCGCGGTGCCGCGCGTACCACCGCTCCCAGAGCCCGAAGGCGACCAGCACCACCAGGCCGGCCGGGATGAGCGCCCACTTCCACGGGGTCCGCCACTGCTGCTCCTGCACCAGCGGCAGCAGGACCAGCACCACGCCCACGCCGAGCAGCAGGACGCCCACCGGGTCGAGTCGGCGCCGGTCCGGCTGGCCCTCGGGCCGGCCGGGCAGCAGGCGCCAGCCGAGGATCGCCGCGACGATGCCGACCGGCACGTTGACGAAGAAAACCCATCGCCACCCGTGTTCCTCGCCGCCGATCGCGATGAGCAGACCGCCGAGCAGCGGCCCGACTGCGGTGGAGATACCGATGGTGGCGCCGAGCACCCCGAACGGGCGGGCCCGTTCGGGCCCCCGGAACAGTTGCTGGATCAGCCCGATCACCTGGGGGTTCACCACGCCTGCGGCGGCACCCTGAAGCAGGCGGGCGATGACCAGCCATGCTGGGGAGGTGGCCAGACCGGCCAGGGCGCTGGTCACGGTGAACAGCACGATGCCGAAGACGAACGCGTTGCGCCGGCCACGGGCATCACCGAAGCGGCCGGCGGGCACCAGCACCAGGCCGAAGGTGAGCGCGTACCCGGAGAGGACCCACTGCAGGTCGCTCGGGGATGCGTGCAGCGCACGGTCGATGGACGGCACGGCAACGTTGACGATGCTCACGTCGAGCAGCGTCATGAACGCGGCGACCAGCCCGACGCCGACGGCCTGCCAGCGTCGTCGGTTCTCCGCCGGGTCGACCGGCTGCGGCGAGCGCGCCGCTGTCATCGTGCCCCCCGTTGACCGTCGATCATCACTTCTGACCGCTACCCCGGTCACCGGGGGGCGAATCGTCGAGGGCCGTACCGCGGGTCACGCCATCTGGCGCGCGCAGAACCGGGGCCCGAAGTCGAGGCCCGCCATCGGTGAGTCCTCGCGGTGCAGCAGGCCCTTCTCGGTGAGCAGGTGCAGCGGTGCGTCCAACTGCTCCTGGGCCAGCCCGGACTCTTCGGCGATCAGGTCCGGGTACGGTACCTGGCCGCGCGCTTCGAGCGTGGTGACCGCCTGGTACACCCGTTGCTCGACCTCAGACAGTTGCACCTGCTGCATGACATCCTCCTTGGCTCGTCCGCCCCTGCGCAGACGGTTGCGCTGCGCCGGTTACCCCCTGCGTGACCGAAGATGCCCACCCGATCGGGCGGTCGGCGCCGCCCGCGGGATGCGCCGCGGCCGGGCCGGATGGTGCACGTGCCCTAGGCTGCACCCGTGATCGTCTGGGATCTCGTCGTCGTCGGCGCCGGCCCCGCCGGCCTCTCCGCGGCCCATGCCGCCGCCCGCGCCGGCGTCCGCACCCTGGTTGTCGAGCGGGCCGAGCACCCGCGTTACAAGACCTGCGGCGGTGGCCTGATCGGCACCTCACTGGCCGCCGTGCGGGACCGGATCGAGGTGCCCGCGCACGACCGGGTGACCCGGGTGACGTTCACCCGCGACGGCCGCCGTGAGTTCACCCGCCGGCACGGCAGTCCGGTGGTGACGATGGTGCGCCGCGAGGAGTTCGACGACCGGCTGCGCGCGGCCGCGGTCGCCGCCGGCGCGCAGATGCGGGAGCGGGTGGCGGTTCGCGCGATCGAACAGGACCCCGAGGTGGTACGCCTGCGGCTGGCCGACGGCACGTCGATCACGGCCCACGCGGTGATCGGCGCGGACGGCTCCTCCGGGGTGACCGCCCGGCACGTGGGGGTCCGCTACCGGCAGGTGGACCTGGGGCTGGAGCTGGAGGTGCCGGTGCCGCCCGCGGAGCAGGAGCGGTGGCGGGGGCGGCTGCTGCTGGACTGGGGCGTGATGCCGGGCTCGTACGCGTGGGTCTTTCCCAAGGGCGATCGACTGACCGTCGGTGTGATCGCGGGCCGGGGCGCGGGGGAGGGGACGCGGGACTACCTGCGGCGGTTCGTCGACCGGTTGGGGCTGAGCGGGCTGCCGGCGGAGCACGACTCAGGTCACCTGACCCGCTGCCGTACCGAGGATTCGCCGTTGCGGCACCGCCGGGTGCTGGTCGTGGGGGACGCGGCCGGGCTGCTGGAGCCGTGGAGCCGGGAGGGCATCAGCTTCGCGCTGCGCTCGGGCGAGCTGGCCGGGGCGGCGGTCGCCGACGGCGACCTGGCGGGGTACGAGCGGGCGGTGGCCGAGCGTCTGGTGCCGTCGATGCGGGCGGGGTACCGCCTGCTGGAGCTGTTCACCCGCCGGCCGGAGGCGTTCCACGCTCTGTTGGCGACCCCGCCGGGGTGGCGGATGTTCGTTCAGTTCTGTCAGGGCCGGGCGAGCTTTGATGAGATGCTGGCGCGCCGGTCGGTCCGGGCGGCGCTCGCGGTGCTGGACCGACTACCCGCCGCTCGCCGGCGGCGCCCCGGTCACCCAGTATCCTAGGATGCTCTACGGGTGGTGACGGCCCGCACCCGAACGGCAGGGAAATCGCACCGACCGGACTGCTGGTGCGGGTCGCTCCGACCGCCACACGATGACGGGGGAGCAGGGGGTGCGCCGATGACCGAGCAGCCGTTCACCGATGATGAGTACGCGTTCCTGCGCCACGTCCGGTTCGGGGAGCTGCCGCCCGCCGTCCGCCCCGAGGAGCGGGTTGAGCTGACCGAGACCGATCCGGGACGTGACCGCCCGGAGAAGGCCGAGGACCCCATCCGCTGGAACGTGCAGGGCTGAGAACGCGGAACGGGCCGCAGGTGTCGCCACCCACGGCCCGTTCGCGGTACGTACCGGTTCGCCGACCGGCCCGCCTGGGTCAGAAGACCGGTACGCCCTCGCGCACCAGCCGCCAGTTGGGCTGAAAGAAGTCGGCCGGGTCGATCGTCCCCCTGGCCTGTGCCCAGTCGATGAGCAGCTGACGGATCTCCTGCTGCGCGTTGTAGACCTGGGTCTTGACGATGCCGGGGAAGTTGCCTCCGCCGCTGCGCCGGTAGTTGTTCACCGCCACCACGAACTGCACATTGTCCGCCACCGGGGTGTCGGTGCCGGGCAGCACCAGCCGCGTGATCCGCTGCCCGACCGGCTTGGAGATGTCGATGTCGTAGTCCACGCCGGAGAAGACGTCGTAGTTGTAGTCCGGCACCGCCGGGTCGCTGATCTGCTCCGTGTCGACCGGGGCGCCCGGCGCGAGGGTACGGAAGTACCGCGCCGAGTACTCCAGGTAGGCCCGCACCTCGGCGCCGCTGAGCACGACCGCCTCGAGGGTGTTGTCGTACACGTACAGCCCGGCAACGTCGCGAATCTTGACGTCGCCGGCGGGGAAGACCGCGGTCCGGCTGAAGGGCGCCGCGATCGACAGGACCGGCAGGTCCGCGTACGCGGTGCCGGTCAGCGCCGCGCCGACCACCTCGGTCTGCACGTGGTTGATGAAGTCCAGGATCGGGGTGTCCTTGTACCGCGACTCCGCGGCGGACAGCTCCACCGTGGACTGCGCGACGACCTGGTTGACGTACGCCACGGTCTTCTGGTGCTGGGCCCGTACGACGGCTAGCACCTTCGGGTCCTCCACCACCGTGTTGGTGTTCAGCATGGTGGCGGACTTCCTGTTGATGGTCCACCGGCCGCGATCACGGGTCAGGGTGAAGTCCATCCGGGTGAGCCGCTGGCCCCACTTCGACGGCTCGGAGAGCAGCACCTGGGCGCCGGTCCGCTCGTTGGTGACGAACCGCTCGACCACCTCGTTGTGGGCGTGGCCGAAGAGGATCGCGTCGATCCCCGGCACCTGCTGGGCGATCAGCGCGACCGGGTTCTCGTTCGGCAGCTCCGGGCCGTAGCTGGAGGTGCCGCTGTCACCGCCGTGCGCGGAGATCAGCACGAGGTCGGCGCCGCGGGCCCGCATGATCGGCACCCACTTCGCCGCGGTCGCGACCATGTCGTCGAAGTGCAGCTTGCCCTCGACGTTGCCCTTGTCCCAAATGGCCACACCGGGGTTGGTCAGGCCGAGGATGCCGACCCGCAGGGTCGGCGCGGCGAAACCGAGAGAGACCTTCTTGATGACGTACGGCAGGAAGGCCGGCTTGCCGGTCTTCGCGTTGACCGCGTTCGCGGCGAGCGCCGGGAAACCGAGCTGGCGGATCCACAGGTCCAGCAGCGGCAGCCCGTAGTTGAACTCGTGGTTGCCCAGCGTCACCGCGTCGTAGTCGATGACGTTCATCGCGCGGGCCATCGGGTGCTTCTCCCCGGTGGCGGTGATCGGTTCCTGCTTGGCGTAGTACGTGGCCAGCGGCGTGCCCTGGATGGTGTCGCCGGCGTCGAGCACCAGCGTCGCCTTGCCCCGCCGCTCGGCGCGGATCTGGTTGATCAGGGTAGCCAGCTTCGCGACGCCGATGTCGTTGTGCTTGCTGTCGTCGTACTCGGCGTCCCGGTAGTAGTCCCAGTTGTAGACGTTGCCGTGGGTGTCCGACGTGCCCAGGAGGGTGAGGTCCCAGGTGCGTGACCGGGCCGCGCCGGCCGCCTGCGCGGGGGCGGCGGCGATCAGCGGTGCGGTCGCCGCCGCGGCCGCGGCGGCGAGCACCTGGCGACGCGACGGGCCGGAGGGAGAGGTCATGAGGTGCCTTTCCATGGGGTTGGACGCGCCTCGTGCACCATAACCAGCAAGGGTCACTTGTGCCACGCCAGCCCCATCGTTCCCGCCGATTCCCCCGCAACGGTCGGTCGGCGCGGGCAGCGAACAGGGTCAGCGTGGCCAGGTTGCCAGGCGCTGCCGGACCCGGGCCACGTCCGCGGGACCCAGGCCGTAGCGGCCGAAGCGCTGGTCGGGCAGCCGGTCCAGGTACCGTCCGGCGGCCCGCACGTCCGCCGGATCCAGTGCGGGGTCGACCTGCCGGGCCAGCTCCAGCAGTTCGGTCACGTCGTAGTGCTCCAGCGCCGCCGCCACGTCGATGAAGTCACGAACCTCCCGCCGGTTGACCAACGCCGCGACCTTGTTGGCGACCAGGTCCCGGACGTCCATCACCGGGCCGAGGTCCATCACCACCGGGCTCTGCTGCCGGTCGAGGCGGGCCAGGCTGAGCCGGATCTGCCGCCCGTCGCGGCTCACCACGAAGTCCTTCATATCCCGCCCGTACCCGTCGAACAGGTCGGCGAGGTCGCTGTCCGGGTCGGCGTCGCTGACCGTGAACCCGGCCCGTTCCAGCGCCACGCGTACCCCGGCGGAGGCCGCCGCCGCGGCGCCCTCCACGTCGGCGAAGAGGTCCACGTCCTCGGTGGGGCGGGCGACCAGCCCGTGCGCGGCCCAGGCCACCCCGCCACCCAACACGAACCGGTGCGGGCCGGCTGCGGCGAGCGCCACCCGCGCCACCTCGCGGTAGAACTCGTGCAGGTGTGGTGCGATCACGCCGCGCGCAGGCCCCTGTGCCGGCTCTCCCACGCCTGGCGTACGCCCCTTGGCAGGTTCAACAGCCGCCACACCCGGCGCAACGTCCGCCCGTTGATCAGGACGCGCAGATCTTCGGCGCGGGTGGTCTCCCGAAGCACGTTCTCGTACATCCAGAGCAACTGGTCGGGGTCGCCGAGGTCAAAGGTGCGCTCGGCGTTCCACATCAGCCGTACCGGTAGCTCCACCACACCCCGGGTAGGCCCGGCCAGCTCGATGAGCGTCCGCGCCACCACGGCAGGGCGACCCGGGCGGGCCAGGAAGGCCACGCCGGTCGTGGTGGGGGAGACGGCCTGCATGGTGTCAGGGTAACGCTCGCCGGTGCTGGTGTCGCTCACGGCGTTCTCTCCGCTGCTGTCGGCGTGGCTGTTTCGGGTGCGTTGGGTGTCCGGGCGGTTGGGTGTCCGGGCGGTTGGGTGTCCGGACGGTTGGGTGTCCGGGCGTTGGCAATATCAGGCTTGGCGCGCGGCGGTTGCGCCGGTCGTGGCGGGGTCGCGGTGGTGTGCCGGGTTTGTGCGCGGTCGTGGCCGAGGTCTTGGTGGTGTGCCGGGTTGGTGCGGGGTGGGGCCCGCCGTGCCCGGCTCCGGGCGGTCAGGCTTGATCCCTGCGCCGGGCACGGCGGGCC
>NZ_JBSFYQ010000095.1:0-7659 GCF_053599855.1 Micromonospora sp. NPDC005161 | reverse complement strand
ACCAACATCGCCCGCGCCGCCAGACGCGCCAACCGCCGCTCCCACGACCTCATCACCGCCGTGACCAGCAGTAATCCTAGAACGCAATGACCCTGAAGGGGCACCGGCCTCATTACCCTTCCAAGAGGCGCTTCACGGCGCTATCGCCATCAAAGGGTACGGACTCGCTGCCGCGCGGAACAACCACGAAGGTGCGGGTGAGGAAGCGAAAAAGGACTGAACGGGGTACCTCGAAGAGGGCGTCTCCGTCCGGCGACGACAGTGCCAGCGCGACGAAGACGCCGCGGGGAGTGTCCCAGGGCCAAACACGGACGTTGTCCGCGCCAGCGGGCTCATCGAGTCCCGTGATGAGCACCTCCCGGGGGAATGCCCAGCTGACAGCCTCGCCGCCTGCTGATTCCGCATGGAACAGTACGTGGACGTTGTATGGATCGGCTGGGTCATAGCGCAGGCTGGCACAGACCGGCACGGCCGCGGCGTCGGGCGCCACGAGCCGGAGCGAGGTTACAACCCCCACCGTCGTGGGCCTAATTACCGGCATAGTGGCTCCCAACAACGGAAAAAGCGTCTCAAGATTCGAGGGTATGAGCGCGGGGTTCTGGCAGCGCCGACAATGCTTCGACGGGTGAGACATTGGCCCAGTAGTGCAAGAACGCCAAATCAAGCAGTAACCATTGGGCCGTCGTTTCCTGGTATTTGGCTCCAGTCATGAGGCCGGAGATGACGAGCGCGCCTGCTGCAAGGCACAGCAGCCCCATCAGGAGGCTCCAAAAAGGACTTCTACCGTCAATGGACCAAGCCCACACTTCGGCGGCGGCAGTTGCGATCACAACAGCAGGTGCAATCCCTACGCAGATTTGACGCACCGATCGACGATATTCGTACTCACTCTGGGCTGCTTGGGACATATCGCGTCGCGCGACTGTGAGCGCAAGTTGCAGATCTAACGGCAACTCCGGGGGTGGCGAGAACAACTGCCTCCACCAGCGGCTCGGATCAGTCCACCAATTTACCCTGACGGAATCTGAAACGGCATTGGTTTGCTCCGCTTGTCCCCGGGGGTCCTCTGCTGGCCCTTTCGGGTTGGGCTTGAATAGGTGTCGAAGATAGCTGACGGTCGGCTGCTCCCGGTTAGGGCCCGCAGCAGTATCCTCAAGGCGCCTCAACTTCTCAAGGCGGGAAATGCGTGCGTTTTGTATCAGGAAGTTAGTGGGCCAAAGAAACGTACCCATTACAACAACCACACCAATGGCGTAGGAAGTGCCAAGCAAAACGAGGAGAGCGACGATGGCTTGGAGGGATCCAGTACCTACTGGCGATGTAACCTGTGTGATCCACCGGGTGGAGTCGGCTCCGACAAGACTGAGGGAAGCGGTGAGCCAAAGCCCGCTGGCAAGCGTGGCGGCGCCCGGAAGTAGAAACTCCACCCGGAGGGGTACTCCATACTCCATGGGGATGAGCATGGCACTGACAATGGACAACCTCAATGCCGCCGGACTGGCCTGATGAAGACGGAGTGTCGGGTATCGGACGTTCGGGCGGTCGCTTATCGAGCTGATGCACCGAGATCGGTGGGGTTACTCGATGCCCGACATGGCCGGCGTCCACGAACTCGAGCCCCCTGGCGGGCTCCAGCCCACTTGGACTTACGTCTGAGCCGGGGCAACCTTTCGACCAAGGTGATCAGGCGGCGTCCGGCCTTCGTCTCACTTGTCGTCTCGTTCCCAGACGTGGGGGGGGCGACCGTAGACGAACGGCCGGTTGAGTTGGCCCAGGTGGCGATCCGACCCGATCAAGCGCGTATAGCGCCGAGCAGACTTGGAAAGCGTGGCTGGGCGTGCTCACGCCGGCCCTGGCCCTGCTGGTCTCAGTTGCGGTCTCCTTCATCAACGTACGAGGCCGTCCGTCGGAGGCCGGACCCGGCTTGCCGCCCCGCTCATGGCCCCAGTCGGTTGAGGCTGGACCTCGCGTCGCAGACCTCGAAAGCGTGTGAGGTGGTAGGGCGTTTCTAGGACTTCGCTGGCGGGCGGCGTCGAACCAGGACGCGGGCCGCTTCGGGGTCGACCCGGGGGTACTGGATGGCGAAGGTGCGTGGTGGCATGCCTACGCTGTGGGAGCCCACCAAAGAAGCTGGTCGAGAACGAGTGCGCCTGTCCCGATCTCCGCGGCGGCGCCCCTGGAGATGGCGAGGATCGCATGAGGATTGGCCGGGACGTCGAAGCCGAGGGCGTTGAGCGCCTTCTGCACGCGGACGTCGGGCTTGAGTGCATCGCCGCCGCAGCGCATGCGTAGGTAGCTGAACAAGGCAAGACCGATGCCCTTAACACCCCCTACGTAAGGGTCAAGCATGTAGGCGTGCTCGAGTGCGTCCACAGAGGTAGCCCACGCACGGCAGCCCTCATCTTCGCTGAGACCGTTCTCGTCGGCGAAACGCAGGAGCCTGCGTGCAGTCGTCGACATGGTCTCGGCCTCACCAGATCGAAGGCCCAAGGTGCCGGAATCGGACCACGCTGCAAGCCTCCTGAGGGTGGAGCCCTCCACATCCTCTTCCCACCTGGCGACCAGGGGCAACACTCGGCTTTGGTACTTGCGCTGTCGCGAGGCGATCACATCCACCACCATGGCGCCTCGGCGGCCCTCGTAGACTGCGCCGTATTGGTCGGCCCGCTGTTTCGCGGCATCGCCGGCTCGTTCTCGGAGCCCTCGAAGGTTTGCTACCGCGTCCTGCCAACCCGGTCGGCGCCGGAGCAACTCCGTGATCTGCTCGCCTGGCACTTGACCCCCTTCGGGTACGTCGTCTTCACCCCTGTTGATCGGCGAGATCATCGTTCCCCTTGTTGTACCGGCAGGCAATGGCGGTTTGCCCGGCCTGGCATCCGAGGGCGTGCAAGTAGGGCATCCGCGGCTCGCTGAGCAGCCAGGCGAGCAGCCGAACGGCCAGCCTGACCGGACGGTCGGAGACCAGGACGTCACGTTGCGGGCAATACCCAGCAGGTTGACGTGGCCGACGAACTCGACGACGCCCCCGGCCTACCAGTACCGGTGCCAGCCTCGGAGGCGAAAGGCTGAAGGGTTGGGACAGGAACACGACAGATGCCTGCTCCTCGAAAGAGGACTATCTCCTCATGAGAGAAGTTTCTGATGCCGGGGAAGACAAACCCCGAGAGCGGGCAGGCTCCCCCGATGCCCCCCAAGAAATCCCGTCGCTCCACATCGCGCCCGAGGAACCGTTTGAAACTCGGCACCGCAACTTGATTCCTGAGCCCAAAGTGGTGTTTCCGGAATCCGCGGAACGTTGGCGGCCCCGCGAAGAACTATCCGGGGCTGAACTCCTTAGGCGAACTTCGAGGAAGCAGATCAGCATTCTCCGGCCAAATGCTGAGTTCACAAGCCCCTCGGAGGTCCCTCGGTTTTCCGACTTAAACCGCGCCGATCACTTGGTCGAATCTGCGATGGTAGGCGCCGTACAGGCGATGTTGTGGAAGTCGGCTGAGCTCGTCGCTGACACAGTTGCGCCGGGCACAGGCCCGTTGGTCAGGGTCATCAAAATTATTTCCGAGTTTCGTGGGGCTGTGAAGACTTACGAGGACGGCGAGGGCTTTCTCGTAAGCCTCCCGCTCCTTGATCTCCCTGGACACGACTTCTCCGCAAGCCTCAGGCTCCGGGCCTTTGCGACAGACGCTCCCCCCGGACTGCCCGCAGACCTAGGGTTCGACTATGTGTCCACGAACGGGCAGCTGGACAGGTTCAACGTCGTTGAGGGCACCAATGCCTCCTCGACCAACGAGGTAGGCTTGCCCGACAACGAACTTGACCCCCTGCTCCGTCATGCGCAACAACTATCTGCTGCAGCCGGCGTAAAGTCCTCCGAGTTTATGGTCTCTTACCTGCACCAGGCTACGCGGACCGGCTGGGTCGTGGTTCAGCCGTTCGGGGAGCCAGCACGCTGCGAGGCATGGTTCAAATACAAGCTGACTCTTTCATTGGCCCGGCAGGGTGAGTTGAGAACGACGTGCCCATTGTGTGGTCGGATCAGGTCCAACGGACATGAATGTATCCCGTGCTAGCTGGTGCGAGCCGCTAGGGGTTCGCACCACCCGCCAGTTTGGGTCCGCATCGCCCCGACGGAGGTCATCACTTTCCGGGGCGACGTACTCCGCCGGGTCATAGCGCCTCCTGGCCTTCGGCGGAATGGCTCTCGGACAGCAGATTGCCGACGGGAGCAGTGGAGAGACAGCACGGCCTGTCGAGGGCGGCCAGGCCGCTCGCGGGTAGTCCTCCGGTGTGTGCGTACTACAGGGCACGATGCCAGAACGGGCTTGGTTCGCCTATCGGCACGAATCCGGCTGTCTTCAGCACGCGCAGACCGTCGGCACTCACTGGGCGCGCAAACAAGGCTCTGGTCCCGCTGCCTAGGAGGAATGACTCAAGAAAGCTCAACGCCCACGCGCGTCCGGCGGCTGTCGCTCCGGCCACCCCTCCAAGGTAGACGCCGTGCGGCCGTTGCCACGTGCGTGTGACGTAGCGTTCCAACATTGTGGAGTCAAGCGACGTAATAGCCTTTCCCTGAAAGTCCCTGACGGCACGTGCCGTCAACGGTGCGATCACGACCATGCCAACCAGGCTTCGCTTGTCGTTCCGTTCGCTCTCTACCAAACGGATGCACATGGGGTTGCGTCGGTACAGGCCCTGCATCAGGGCCAGCGATGGCGGATCGTGCCGCAGCAGTGAGGCCAGGAAGTCGTAGGCGTCCGCGACGTCGCGGGGGGACTGGGCCCACCGCGTTGTGTGGATACCGATGCGCAAGTTGGGTAGGTCCCGGCTGCCCAGGGGAGTCTGCGCACGAGTAACAGTGTGCGGCACAGCGCGGCAACGAAGGCCGCCAGAGCGATTGCACCCAGCACGATGCTGAGCGCTCGGAGCCAAGTGACCTGGCTCGGGTTCGAAACCGATACCGCAATGCCGACAATGCCGAGCAAGGTAGATAGGCACCAAGCCCCGATCGCCAGTGAAGTGATCTCAGCAAGGCCGGATCGCCAACTGGGGACAACACGGGTGTAGCGTCCATAGCGGACAGTGCTGGATGTGGGCGTGGAGCCATCGATAGACAGGTTCTTGCGACGGAATCAGTCTTCGAGAGGGCTCCACGTGATCACCTATTCTGCCAGGCTCGACGTGCCCAGGGAACTCGTGCGGCACGTGGCGCGTCTGCTGCGAGCCGAGCGTCGGGCGGTGGGCACCCGACCGGGAACCCGGGCGTTGACCTGCTTCTACCAGGCGCTCCTCGTTCTGGTGTGGTTCCGTAAGGGCGAGGACAAAACCGTCCTCGGGGCCGGGTTCGGGGTGTCACGTGCCACCGCCTACCGGTACGTCGCCGAGGCCGTACGCGTCCTGGCGGCGCAGACACCCACCCTGCACGAGGCGTTGGCGCGGGTCGCCGCCGACGGCTGGTCGCACGTGATCCTGGACGGCAAGCTGTTCGACACCGACCGGCTGGCCGAGACCACCACCAGCGTCAAAGACGTCACCATCGACGCCTGGTACTCGGGGAAACACCGCGACTTCGGCGCGAACATTCAGGCGGTGATGCGCCCGGACGGGCTACCGATCTGGACCTCCGAGGCGATGCCCGGACACCTGCACGACCTGACCTGCGCCCAGCACTTGGACGTCACCGGTGCCCTCTACTGGGCGGCCTCACACCTGCACCTACCGACCCTGGCCGACTCGGGCTACGAAGGCGCTGGCCAGGGCATCCACACTCCCTACAAGCAGCCCGCCGACGGCCGCCGCCTCGCCGTCAACAACCGCGCCTACAACGCTGCCCTTCGATCCATGCGCTGCCTCGGAGAACGCGGCTTCGCGATCCTCACCGGCCGCTGGCACACGCTGCGCCACACCACCGCCAGCCCCCGGAGTATCGGCGACATCGTCCGCGCCGCACTCCACCTCACCCACTTCGAATACCGATACCTACCCGAATCTTGTTGAGATCACTTCAGTTGCCAATTTTGTGGCAAGGTGGGGCCAGGTCTAGACGCCATCCGGTTCCTCTCGATGAAGTAGACAGGGTCTTGCAATGCAGGGTCCACGTAGCAAGCGAGACAATAAGCCGGCCAGTGGCGGGACCTCACAGTAGTGGCGGAGGGAGAAGCGGGAAAGGGGCCTGTAAGGAAGCCATCAGGCGCCCGCCGAGAAAGTTTGAGGTTACGCCCTCCGCAGGGTTCAGGCCCGGCCGTCGGCGAGGCTGCCGGCTTAGGGCAACGACGTGCATCTACTTCCTCGACCCATCGAGAAGCAGCAAGGAGGCAGCGAACGCGTCGCCTGCCGTCAACAAGTCACGACCGCACACGGGGTCGCAGCCGAACTTTTAGACACGGGATGACAACCGATGACAGCAGACGATGCACCGCAACGGCGTTCGGGACGAAGCGGTCCAGCTAGCTAGCGGTTGGGCATGGCTAGGCGGCAGCCTGAACGACTGCAGCAAGCACGCTCGCGGCAGCAGCGACGAACACACCCACCACCACCCAGATTTGCGACCTACTTTGCCGGTGCGAATCTTGTTCCGACCTCGCTTGTTGGCTCACGAAGTCGAGGAGTGCCCGCACCGTCTCCGTGTCGACCTCCTCCCCTCGCCCATCCTGGCTCGGGTCCCGATCAGACAGGGAGGCAGGACGTTCGGGAGGTTGTGTGGCGTGGGTTGCGGAGCCTACGCGGGGCCTGCGGCGGGCGTAGCGGGCATGAAGTGTGTAGGCATGCTGCGGCCCAATGTCTGTGGGGTAGAGGTCTTTGCTCTTGCGGAATAGGCCGGGGAATCCGTCGAGGGCGCTGAGGATCGCCTCCTCATCGAACCCCAGGTCCCGAGACAGACCCCGAGGAGACCGGCTACGCCAACCGGTCAGAGCGAGGTAGGTGATGAGCGCCATGAGTACGTCGAGATGAACGCTGTATCGACGGTCCTGAGTCACCCGCACAGTATGCAGTTCCATTGGCGCCGTAGCCGTAGCCGTAGCCGAGCCGGACGCCTGCGGACGCGACGCACAGAGCTCAGACGTCAACCGACGAGGCCCGGCGCCTGCTCGTCGACGCGGGTTGTCACCAGCTGGCAACAGCCGACAGCTTTGTGACCGCATCCCCCCGGCGGGGGTCGTAGCTCCGGCCGGGCCTGGTCGCCGTACAGCACGGAAGTACAGCAACCCACGGGGCCGTCGCAGCCCTCGGCCGGCCCAACGAGGCTCGCGACCTGCGTGTTGTTCCGCACCGGGTTTGATGGAGACATCGAAACCTGGGAGGAACACCAGCGATGCCGGCACCGAAGAAGTACAACGATGAGTTGCGTGAGCGTGCGACCCGGTTGGCGGTCGAGGCCCGCCGAGATCCGGCGTCCGCGATCGGAGCGATCCGGCGGATCGCCGGCCAGCTCGGGATTCATCCGGAGGCGTTGCGCACGTGGGTGAAGAAGGCCGAGACCGACGCCGGCGACCGGCCGGGCGTCACCAGCAGCGACGCGGAACGCCTCGCCGCGTTGGAACGGGAAGTGCGTGAGTTGCGGCGGGCGAACCAGATCCTGAAGTCCGCGGCGAGTTTCTTCGCGGCGGAGCTGGACCGTCCGTCGCGATGAAGGTCGACTTCGTCGACTCCCAGAAGGCCGAACAC
>NZ_JBSFYQ010000094.1:0-8293 GCF_053599855.1 Micromonospora sp. NPDC005161 | reverse complement strand
CTGCAGCCCGCACCGGGCGACCCCGATCGTGCAGGCCATCCTCGTCCTACATCACGTCGAGAACCCGACCCACCGAGGATGAAAAAGGCTCATTGCAGATCGCCTTAGCTCATCACCGCGCGTGGACCGGCAAAAACCTCGAAACGGCGATGACCTACATCGCGGACGACGTCGTGCTCGATGCCCCTCCCGGGCGACTCGCCGGCATCCACGCCTACCGCGAGTTTCTCAGGCCGTTCGCGGAACAGTTCCTGATCAGCGCGGAGATGATCGCCGCATTCGGGGACGACAGCACAGCCCTGCTCATGTACGACACCGAAACGATCCCGGCCAAAAGCGCACCGGCGGCCGAGTGCGTCACGGTCCGGGACGGAAAGATCGTCCACAACCGGTTCATCTTCGACCGTCTGCCGTTCGAAGAGTTCCAACGCCGGCAGGCCGGTGATGGCGTTCGATGACGAACTGGCCGTCCGGGTGCGGGAGGCCCTCGCCGACCAGTCGGGCGTTACCGAGAAGCGGATGTTCGGCGGGCTCGCCTGGCTGGTGCACGGCCACATGGCCGTCGTCGCACTCAACGGCGGAGGCCTGATGGTGCGGGTCGCCCGAGCTGACCACGAGATGATGCTCGCCGAACCCGGTACCGCCACAATGGTGATGCGCAGCCGACCCTTGCGGGGCTGGATCACAGTGGCCGAGCAGGCCTGTGCCACGCGTTCGGACCTGGTCACCTGGGTACGGCGCGGGCTGGCCTACGCGTTGACATTGCCAGGCCGGTAGGCGTCAGCTCGCCCGCCGGTACCGCGTACCAGCGGGCGAGCTGGCCATCCACTTGTGGCACTTATGTCAAGGCGCCGCTCGAACCAGGGGTTTAGGGTGGTTGATGGCGGGTCCGGGAAGTGGCTTGTCCGAAGGGCCGATGTCCGGGGTCAGGTCGGTCACGCTGGATTGCAGAGTCGTCCCCGAGTGCCCTCCCGGATCCGCCGCCTGCCGTCGTTTCTGGTCGGCGACCATCTGGGCGTAGACGACGTTGGACAGTCGCCGCTTCAGCGCGCGCTGGTGGCTCCGGTGCTGTGGACCGTCGGGGCCGACGGGGCGGTTCTCACGACTGGTTGGCCTGACGCGCTTGTCGCTGCCCCGGCTGCCGCCTTACGGTCACGGCCGGATTTTGCTAGGTTGACCGCCGTGGCCGTCGTACGGGCGTTCGAGCACGACGATTACTCTCCCGAATATGGACTCGTCGTCCTGCGGGACCCGGACGACCCGGGGGAGCCGGGCGACGATCCGGAGTTGCCGCGCGGGCGTGACCGTGAAGACGAGCCGACCGGCACGTTCGCCGGAGCTGGCGCCGGCTGGATCCTGTGTCAGGCCGGCGACGGCCACCACATGGTGCGTTTGGAGCTGCACGACGGCCCGCCGCCAGCTGACCACGCAGGCTTCGACGACGTGCTGGAGACTCCCTACCGTGCGAGCTCCGGGGGTCTGTCGCTGACCGTCCTGACCAGCGGCGCCGGTCCGGCCGACCTCGAGCTGGGTGGCGCTGGCTGCTACCGGGTCCGGGTGGCGCGCCGGCGGGGCGACACCGAGGACCGGTTCGGGGATCGCTGGTTGCTGCGCTTCTGGCCGGATCCGGCACCTGAGCCGCCGGTCTGGCTGGCTCGCGGCCGGCCGGCCGTCGGTCCGGGCTACGACGGCTGGCAGTCCGAGCTGCAGTACGAGCCGATGGAACTGGCCGGCATTGTCAACGCCGCGGCCCGTGAGCACGCCGGGCCGGTGACCGTGGAGCACATCGACGACTGGGGCCGGACGCACTCGCGCCCGCCGGGATGGCTCGACGCGCCGCTGTGGCAACCGCCTCGGGAGCCGTTGACCACCGGCCACGCCGACCTCGATGAGCGCAACGCCGCCCAGCGCGCGGAGGTGGTGGCTCGGCTGGCCGGGCAGCAGCGCCGGCTTGACGAAATCGCTGCCGAGCTGGGCGTGCCGCCGGTGCGCCGCAAGCGTGACCTGCTGCCGCTGCTGGCCGCCGCCGGCATCCTGGTTCGCGGGGGCCCGGACGGCTACCGCGCCGGGCGGCCGGCCCGGGTGGACACGGTGCTGTCGTTGCCGCCCGACCGGGTCCGGTCCGTCCGGCTGCAGGACGCCCGCAGCCGGTACGGCCCGCTGGCCGAGGATCTCGAGGCGGTGTTGAGGTGGGCATCCCGGGCACCGCTGGCGACCACAGCCGCCGAGCTGGCCGAACGGCTGCTGGTGAGCGAGGCAGAGCTGCGCGACGGGCTGGCCTTCGCGGAGCGGACGGGCCTGCTGCACGTCGACGGCGGGGAGCCGCTGCGGCTGTGGCTGGGACGCCGGCCGAGCCCGGCGTCGGCCCCCCCGACCGCGCCGGTCACCCCAACCGTACCGGACGTCCCAACCGCGCCGGCCGCGCCCGTTACACCGACCAGGATGTCGGTCGCCGCGCCGATGCTGTCCGGTCCGGCGCCGAACTCGGACGGCCCGTCGACCAGAAGCTTCATGCTAGGTGCGATGGCGCGGGTGGCGGGCGACGCGGCGGACGGCCGCGGGATGTTCGTGAGGTTCCCGCAGCGCAACCGGGAGGAGCCGCCCGGCCCGCCGTTCGGTGCGCCGCCGCGGGCCGGCGTGATCGAGGCGAACGGCACCCTGGTCGGGTGGCGCGACGGCGCGCGGGTGGACCTGGCCCGGCTCGAAGCCGCGCGCTGGAGCCGGGCACTCCAAACCAGGCAGGGCGTGCTTGTGGTGAGCCACGGGCACCCGGCCCGGTTGGTCTCCGCGGCCGGCGAGGCGACCGAGATCGACGAGGTGCGGATGCCGGGCGTGATGCTGCTGGGCGACGGCCGGCGGGTGGCGGTGGTCGACAGCGAGCACCGCCGGCGGGTGTCGCGGTACCAGCTGCGGGTGATCGACCTGGGCGGCGGCCCGGTGGAGACCATGCCATGGCCAGACGACCGGGGGATCAGCCTCGTCGGGGCGTACCGCGGCACGGTCTTCTTCGCCGACCACCAGGCCCAGTGGGCCACAATGCGTTGGACACCCGGCACCGACCCGGAGCGGTACGCGCACCCAGTGCAGCAGATCGACCCGCTCACCGGCACTGGCAGCGCGCGGAAGGTGGAGGGGATCACCGTAGTTCGGCCAGACGGGACGACGGTGACGGTGCCGGTCGACCAGATGGCCCGGCTCGCGCCCGGCGGTGACCGGTTGTGGACGGTGCGCTCCAACCCGCCGGCGCTCACGCTGTTCCCGGTCGAGCCGGGAGCTACGGTGCAGCCGCAGGTGTGGTGGTTGCCTGAGGACCGCCGGCGGTCCCCACAGGGGACGTATCGAGAGCCGATCTGGGAGGACACCGAACACGTGCTCTTCGGCTACCACCCCTGGCACTTCCCGCGCGAACCCGCGAGCGGAGTACGGCTGTCGGTGCGCGACGGCGCGATCGAGCGGTTACCCGCCGTCGGCTCCCGCGGGCAGTCGGTGATGTTCGTGGAGCCAATGTTGACGCCGTAGCCCTTTGTGCAAGGACGTCAATGTGGACTTTCATAAAGGGCGGCCACGACGATGACGACCTCTACCCAACGGATCACGCCGATCGTTGCCCCTCGCCGAAGATCAGACACACGTATCTGCCGAAAGTAGTGCGTCTGCGTTGCGGAGCACCGACGAGCTGGGTGGTGCGCGAGGCGAGTTCGTGATTCGCCAGTATGGTCGGGAGGTAACGACCGACCAGCCGGAGCAGCAGCGGTGGACGTGGAATCGGCGGGTCTCGCCGCGTTGGCTGCTTCGCGGACCCGCAGTTCCCGACGACGGGGATGTCCTAGCGTTGTGCGTCAACATCGACGGGTTGTTCGTCGATCTGCCACCTCGGCCGCGGGAACGCTTCACCCTCCTGGGCTGCGTACCGGACGGGGCCGTCGCCTCGAGCCTCGACAGTGGCCCCGCTGCGATTGCCGTCAACGGCGGCCGCGACTGGTTGGGCAACCTGTGGGTGTCGGCGATGCCCGACGACCGAGCGACACGGGACGGCTGGTTCGGCGTGTATCTGCTCGACGTGACCGTCCTGGGCCAACGGCCGTCGACGACCTCGCCAGGGCGTGTCGACGTCGACCTGGAAGGCCTCGTCCACGTGGACGATCGCACGGACGCCGTCGACCACCCCGGCGACGTAACCGGGTTCGTGCTGCGCGGTACGGACGACACACCGTACGGTGCCTGCGCCGACATCACGGGCGTCTTCCGGGACCAGGCCGCGCCACCGGTACCGCATGTCGTCCTGGTCGGGTGTCAACCCGAGCCGCTACTGCAGGCCGCGATCGCCGCCATGCCGAAGTCGACAAAGACCGGCCTACGCCGTCGCCAGGTAACAGCCGACGTGGAAGCCATCGCCGCCGATGGCTCGGCGTTACCCCTGATAGGCGGCCTCGTGTACGGCACGATCGTGTCGAGCGTGCCGTCCTTGCTCGGTGACGGCCTCCTTGACGTCACCGTCGCCAGCGAGGTACACCAGCCGCACTCGACGGGAAAACGTCCATTCTGGAGCAGTGGCTTGCTGGCCGACCCGCTGAGCGCAACCTGTGGGCCGGCTACGACCGGACGCTACGGCACGAATGGTCCGGCATGGTACTGGCCTATCGCCGCTCCGATCTCCTGGACCAGTCGGCAGGGATCGTGTTTGACCTCGACGGCCGCTTCGTCACCGACATCGAGGGCTTCTACTGCGCCATCGGCGAGGCCATCAACGGCCCGGGCGGCTACTTCGGTTGGAACCTCGACGCCCTTAGCGACTGCCTGCATTCGAGGTGGGGTGCCCGCACACCGTTCCGGCTGGTCTGGCACAACTCGGCGGTAGCCCGCGAACACCTCGTCGCCGGCTACAACCGGCGTCGGTACGAGCCAGCGGTCACCCTCGACTACCTCCTGCAGATGCTCACCGAACACGGCGTCGAGGTCGAACTGCGCTGAACACCTCGCCTCGCCCCCTCCTCCAGTCCGCACGTGCGCCGAAGATGCATCCTGTAATGCCGCCGAGCGCAGGCGGTGGTCAGCTGGCCGCGCGTTTCCATGGACGCTCGATCCACGGATTGTTGTCGAGGTAGGCCGTGAGCTTGGGGAAACGCTGCCTCGTACGGGTCTCGTCGCGCAGATCGGCCGCCGTTCCGGAGGGCGTGTCGGGCCTGGTGGGGCCTCACCACCGCCGACGAGGACGCCGTGATCGACGCGATCGTCGCCGAGGTCGAGGAGAACGTCCGGCACGACATGATCGAGAGCGGCCTCAACGAGCGCTTCGACCTGCGGATCCGCAACAGCCGCGACCACGCCGACCCGTTCGGCGAGCCGAACGTGAGCCGGGTGATCGTCGGCGGCACGATCGCCGAGTCCGGGACCCCACGATCGGCATCGCCCAATACATCAACCCCGGCAACTTCGGCACCGAGGACAGCGCCCTGGTGCTGCTCGACGTGCTGAGCGACCCGTCCGGCGAGGCCTCGCTAAACACGTACATGACGGCGGCCAGTGACCGGATCGCCTTCGTCGGGCAGGCGGTCGGCAACGTCACCGCGCACGAGGCGGGTCACTTCTTCGGCAACTGGCACGTCGACCAGTTCAACGAACAGGCCAACATCATGGACCAGGGCGGCAACCCTGCGCTCATGTTCGGCGTCGGCGCCGACAACATCGGCGGCACCGCCGACGATCCCGACGTCGACTTCGGCGAGGACCTGCTCAACCCCGGTGAGGGCTTCACCGGCATCGAGGACACCGCGACCCGGATCGAGTTCGCGGTAACCAGGTAACGGTCGCGGACCGGGGGCCTGCCACGGCGGGCTCCCGGGTCCCGCTACGGCCGTCTGTCCCGTGGTGCGGCTGGCGGGTGCTTTCGCGCGTCCCGCGCATCGGAGAGGACGACGGCGGCGAGGACCGCGGCGATGGCGACAGCGGCCAGCAGCGGTGGGGCGAGCAGCAGCGGTGCCGCCAGCGCGAGCAGGGTGAGCAGGGCGATCGGTCGGTCTGGCGAAACCCGACCGAAGACCGTGTGTTCCAGGAGGGCCCGTCCCACGATGAACAGCGCGGGTCCGCCGACGAGGACGGCGACCCACGCCGGGTGACTGTGGCCGAACGGTTGGGTGATGACGAGTTCGTCGCCGACCGCGGTGACGACCACGCCGGCCACCATTGTCAGGTGGGCGAGTGCCATGGGGCGGGCCAGCCGTATCGGATCGGCGGCGGCGTCGATGGCTTCGGCAAGTAGCTCTCCGGCGCGGAAGACGTAGATCCTCCAGAGGAGCACGGTGGTGAGGATCGAGGCCGCGAAGGCGCCGGTCCGGTCGGCGGTGAAGTCCGTCCGGGTGAAGGTGAGCCCCGTGACGAGGATCAGTTCGCCGAGGGCGATGATGAAGAGTTGGCGGTGCCGCTCCGCCATATGCTCGGCGGCGACGGGCCACTCGGGTGCGGTTATCCGCCCGAGCCGTGGGGTGGGAAACCGGAGGGTGAACGCGGCGTAGTTGATCGCCGCGCCGAGGGTCCAGAGCACGGCGCGTGCGGCATCGCCGGTGACACTGCCCGCGATCCAGAGCACGCCGGTGCCGGTGGACCAGACGAGTAGCCGCCAGCCGGTGCGCCTTTCCGGTTGGGGCAGGGCGACGGCGAAGAAGAGCGCCATCGCGATCTGGAGTACGGCGTAAACGCTCGCGAATACAACGCTGCGCTCGTCGAAGGCGTCGGCCAGAACGGCTGCCATCGCGATACTGGCGATCATGGTGCCCAGGACAACCACCTGGACCGTGGTGCGGCGAGGGTCCAACCGGTTCGTCAGCCACGCCGTAAGGCTCCAGATCCACCACACCGAGAGGAGCAGCACGAGGGTCTCGTACGCCCCCGTCCAGGTCAGCTCCGAGATCAGCTTTCGGGAGAGTTGGGTGAAGGCGAAGACGAACGCCAGGTCGAAGAAAAGCTCCAGGAGCGCCACCGGCTGCCGTTCCCGGGGCGCCCTGAGTAGCCCGCCTGGCTGTTCGTCCCCCATCACCTGCGTCCTACCGATCCGGACTCCGCACCAAGGTCGAAACTCGGCAAACCACCCAAACGGGTGGAGCCGCACGTGCACCGGTCGACGAGTCGTCGCCGCACCCGCACCGTGGCCAGCCGGTTGAGATCGCTGGCGGGTGGTGGAGTCACTCGACCTGTATCTGGAGTTCGATCCGGGTGCGGGTTTTCCGGGCCGAACGCTGGAGAACGCGTTACGGGAGAGCATTCGGACCGGCCGGTTGCCGGCCGGGTCGCGCCTGCCCGGGAGCCGGAGCCACCGACCAGGGCCTGTCCCGGGGCACGGTGGTGCAGGCGTACGCGCAACTGGTGGCGGAAGGGTGGCTGGTGTCGGCGCCCGGCTCGGGCACCCGGGTCGCGGACGTACCTCACGAACCGCCCGACTCGCGCGAGAAGCCGCGGCCCGCGACGGCGACCGGGCCGGTGATCGAGCTGCGGCCGGGGATTCCCGATCTCGGTTCGTTCCCGCGTACGGTCTGGGCCGGCAGTGTTCGCCGCGTGCTGGCGACGGCGTCGCACGGCACGTTCGACCATCCCGACCCGACGGGACTGCCCGCGTTGCGGGCGGCGGTGGCCGTCTATCTCGCGCGTGCCCGTGGGGTGCGCTGCGACCCGGACGCGGTGGTGATCACCGCGGGCTTCACCCAAGGAAGGCCCATCGATAGCGAGGGGAGCCCCGGTTGCGGCGATGTGCGCCTCGAGTGGGAGGCCGCAGAACCAGTCAATCCGAGCGTTGCGCCGGTCACGCGCCAGCTCGACCGTCCTGGACACGCTGCATGGTTTGCCGCCCGTGCGACACGATCCAGTCCTGCACGGCGAGGAAGTCATCCTCGCTCAAGGGACCAAGCAGCAGCGTCGCGGCGTCCCGGATTGACCAGTTGTAGAGCTCGTCCTGTGCCTGGAACCAAAAGCTCCTCAAACTGTTCAATCTCGCTTGGGGCCAACGCGCGAAGGCGACGGAGGAGCGCCCGGGCGACGCGTTCGGTGTCACTACCCACCCCAGCCCGGGCACCTTCGACGATGCGCCAGAAGACCGCCCACTCCACTGCCAGACCGTACCAAGTCGGTCCTGTGCCGTCGGTCGGCGCGACGATCCTCGCCACCCCTTGTCGGTAGGTCTGAGCCGGCGTGATTCAAGATCGGGCACCCGGATCTGCCGCCGACCGTGCGCGTGGCTGTTGGTCGACTGTCACCGCTACGCGGGTTCCTCTGCCGTGCTGCCGTACAGGGTGGCGAGGACACG
>NZ_JBSFYQ010000093.1:0-8859 GCF_053599855.1 Micromonospora sp. NPDC005161 | reverse complement strand
TTCCTGCAGGTAGAACTGATCAGCGGTGAGGTCGACGTCGCGGCCGTCGGGTAACCGATTCCAATAGTGGTAGCCGACCTTGGCGTCTCTGGCGAAGACTTCACCGAGGATCAGTTCTCCGCCGAGCAGGTCCTGAATGATCAGTGCGGTCGCTCCGCATTGACCACGGGCTGCGTTGTCAGGATGCCAGTCCTGCATATCATGCGGGTCGCAGGTATCCGCTCCCCAGCCGGCCCGCAGTATCGGCTGCAGCAATTCCAGGCTAATCAAGAGCGGGTCTGTTCGCTTGTCGCGTTCTCCGGACGTCACCCATGCAGAGTGAGCCCTCGACCGGGTCGAGGGTCAAGTAAACCTCGGGCCACGGGTTTCCCGGTTGGCCGAAGAGCGCCACCGCCGGGCGTACTCAACTGCCGCGAAGCGCTCGTCACCGAGGGTGAGGTCGGGCGCCGGTCGCCGGCGTCCGGACGTGCCGATGAGCGTGCGTCTGTCCGCCCAGATTGGTCGCGATATCAAACCTCGGGCGCGCTTCAGCGTGCGTGCCGGTGGATATGGTCGAACCCGTACGGGTGCGTGACACGTGGAGTGGACGGGGATGGTCGAGACGATGGTCGTGGTCGAGTGGGGAGACGAACTCGGCGAGGGATACCGGCGCCGCATCACCGAGGTCTACGTGCGCAGCTTCGCAGCGGACTTCGTCGCGTTCTCGCGCGACACCGGGAAGTTGGCCGACGCGTTCGAGCACATGCTGCTGCTCGAACGGTTCTACATCGCGCTCGTGGACGGGGAGCCCGCCGGCCTCGCCTCGCTCACCGAGAGCGACCAGACGCTGTTCGCGCCGCGCTGGCGGGAGATCCGGCGTCATCTCGGGCTGGCGCGCGGGCTGCTCGGCTACGTGGTGATCCGGAGATGGTTCATGCGCCCCTCCGACGACGCCCGGCCCGGGCTCGCCGAGATCGGGTTCGTCGCCACCGAGCCGGCTTATCAGGGTCGCGGCGTCGCGACCGCGTTGCTGCGTCACCTGCTGGAGTTGCCGCCCGGGTATCGCGAGTACGTGCTCGAGGACATCAAGGACACCAACGCACCCGCCCTCGGCCTCTACGCCAAGCTCGGCTTCACGGTGTACAAGCGTCGGAAAGTGCGCTTCGCGCGACGCGCCGGCTTCACCGAACTCGTGTCGATGAAGCTCGTGCAGGACTCCACGTCGCAGCCTACCGCCGACCGATCACCCGGAGCCGTCTGACGGGACACTGAGGTGCTCCCGCTGCCCGAGGTCGAGATCTAAGACCCAACCCCTTCCGAACGTTCGCTCATGCCGCATTGCGCTCGTCACCGAAGGTGAGGTCGGGCGCCGATCGTCGGCGTTCGGACGTGCCGATGTGCGGACGCTCACCTGGGCGGCATGGTGGCCTCGGGTGCAACTGCATGAGAGCGTAAAGATCATGGAGGTCAGGACCGGAACCGCACAGGACACCTTACGTGTCGCAAGCCTGCACACCGACAGTTGGCAGGCAGCGTATGCCGGACTGATGCCGGCCAGCTACTTGGACGGCCCGCTGCGGGACCAGCAGGTAGACATGTGGATGAGCCGGCTGGCGGCCGCGAATCAGCGCGACGGAGACACGGATGGCGGCCACCTGCTGATAGCCGAGCACGGCATCGACCTACTCGGCTTCGCCTACCTCATCCCCGGCCCCGACGGACGGATCCTGCTCGACAACCTGCACGTCGACCCGGCACGCATCGGCGGCGGTATCGGACGCTACTTGCTACGGCACGCCTTTACCTGGCGGCTACCACCCACCCTGGCCAACCCTTGTATCTGGAAGTGCTACGCGACAACACCCGCGCGATAGCCTTCTACACCAAGGCTGGCGGGCACGCCACAGCGGCCCGACATGGTGCGCTTCCCCGCAGGGTTCGAGTTGCCCGAGATTGAATACACCTGGGATGCAGACGCCATCAGCGGTCAGTGCGACATAACCGCGTGGGACGCGATCCGGTCGCCTAACTAGATGCTGCACGGAGGCTTGCTCTGCTGCCCGTCCCGGGCCAACATCCTCATCTGCCGCCGACCGGGTGTCACCTTGGGTAAGCGACCGCGGCGCCGAGGCCGTCGGGTCGTGCCGAAGAGCGGATGCTGAACTCGCCGACTGTACCGACGGGGACCGGGCGGCTATCCGAAGCGGTCAGCCAGCTTCGTCAGCTTGGTGACGTACGCCGGCCAGTCATAGTCGTGAGGGATGTTGGTGTTCTCCCGCCGCAGGCCGATCGCCGTGTCGTGCTGCTCGCGCATGATGTCGGCGTGACCGGCGTGACGAGCGAGGTCGCAGGTCACGTGGACGATGATCCTTTGCAGTGTCACGGCCTGTCCGCCTGGCCGCCACCACGACACCCGCCCCGGCGCGTTGAGCGGTAGCTGTTCGATCGTCTGATCCGCGAACACCCCGACACGTCGATACAGGTCGATCAGCCCATCCTTCGTCTCCTCCTCCCGCGCGTACCAGTCTGCCTGCGGGTCCTCCTCGAACGCCTGCATGGGGACCAGTTCCTCAGGCGTCGGGAATTCGCGCCCAAAGGTAGGCCCGAAGTAGCCGGCTTCGACATTGAGGCAATGCTTAAGGACTCCCAGCAGGTTGTTGCCGGTCGCGGTGCGCGGCAGTCTGGCTTCGCGTTCGCTCAGCCCGTCGAGCTTCCAAATCAGGTCTTCGCGAGTCGCCTGGAGGTAGTGGTGCAGCGCAGCCTTCGCATCGCCCAAGTCAGCCATGCCCGTCAGTCTTCCTTATGCGCCGAGCCATCGTGCGAGGTGTCGTCGGCAAGATCAGCGCCCGGCTGAAGCGGTTGGCATCCTCATCTGCCGATGTGAGTGCACGGAAGCACTAGATCCGGAATCCCGGCGGGCAGTCCTCACGGGTCGAGTACGGCCGGGGTAAGCGGTGTATTCGGCAGCTGCTCCGCTCAGGCGCAGAGTTGATCAGTTCAGCGCGGTCACCGCCACCCGAAGCTCCTGGCGCAGCTTGTCGTCCTCCCAGACGGTCTCGTTCCAGGTGCCGAAGAGGACCACCCGCTCGGCGCGCTCGGCCAGCTCGGTGAGCCCGGGCACGGCCGTGGTCGCGCCCATCTCCACCAGCAGCGCCACCGCCTCCGAGCCGCCGTACGGGTCAGCGGCGGCGGTCAGCAGCGGATGAACCAGCTCGGCCGGGTCCACGCCGTGCCGCCACAGCGCCCGGGCGGCATCGACCCGGGTCCGCTTGTTGTCCAGCGCCTCGTGCAGCAGTGGCCGCAACTGGTCGGCGGCGGGTGCCAGGTCGGCGGCCAGGCGGGCGGCCTGCCGGGCCGATGCGTCTCCGGCGCGCAGCATGGCCTCGACGGTCGGCAGCACCGCGGCTGCGTCCTCGGTGGCCCGCCACACCACCAGGGCTGCGGCCATCTGCGCCAAGCGGGCCGGGATGGTCCGTTCGGCCGTCCCGGTCAGCGCCGGGCGCAGTCGCGGCAGCAGGGGCGCGGCCGCCGGACCGGTGTCCGCGACGAGGTTCAGCTCATAGCCCAGGCTGTGCAGCGGCGCCTGCTCCAGCATCTCGGCCGCGGCCGTCACCAGCGGCTCGGGATCGCCGGTGAGCCGCCAGACGGCCTGCCCTGCGCGAGTGCCGCCGGCCCGGCGCAGGGCCGGCACGGCGTCGCGTGCGGCCGGCCCGATCGCGGCCAGCGCCAGCGAAGCGGGGGCCGGGGCGGTCGGCAGCGCGGCGATGAGTTCGGGAACCGCCGGGGCCGCGTCCGGACCCCAGCCCACGAGCGACATCACCGCCTCGATGATCGGGTTTCCTGGGACGCGTGCGTCGAGCAGCGCGGTGATCCGCCGGCGCACCCCGTCCAGGGCGATCGGATCGAACTCCGGCACGTAGTCGTCGAGCAGCGGGTCGGCGGGGGTCCAGCAGCCGGCCGCCCACGCGGCGAGCGTGGGCTCCCGCCAGCGCCGGTCACCGAGCCGGACCAGGACTGTGAGGGCAATGCTCGCGGGTTTCGGGTACACCGCCAGGCCGCCGGTGGCGTAGCGGGACACCACGTCGTCCGTTGGTTCCGGGACGGCCGCGAGGCCACCGGCGGCGATGCGGGCCAATTCGTCGGCGACCGCCGACGCGGCTGCGCCGGCGTGTACGGCCGCATTCACCGCCGCCGTGACCACCTTCTCGTCCGGGTCGGTCAGCAGCGCGCGCAGCCGGGGCATCAGCGCCGCCGGCGCGGACCGATTCGCCCGGAACCGGCGGAGCAGTGCTCCCGCCAGGCCGACCCGCCCGACGGGAGCAGTCCCGCCGTCCATTAAGGCCGCCGCGAGCGCATCGGCGGACTCGGCGTCGAGCCGCTCCAGCGTCTCGTCCAGCGCGCCTCCCTCGGCCCGGGGGGTGCGCCACTCTTCGGTGGCGGCCAAGCCCGCCGCCATCGGCGCCACGGTCTCCGGCGGCAGCGCGAGCCCGGCTTGCGCGTACGCGAGCGCGGCCGCCGCCGGGACCGGGGCTGCCTCTCCGGTGGCCGCCGTGCGCAGCAGGTCGGCGCACGCGGCACCCTCGTGGTGCGCTATGGCCAGCAGCAGCGCGGCCCGGACCGTGGGGTCGGACTCGACGGCCCACCGCGCGCGCAGCGCCTCCAGGGTGTGCGGCGCGCAGCGGCTCAGCGCGTAGGCGGCGCCCGCGCGGACCTCCGGGTCCAGATCGGCGAGCTGCGGCACCAGGGCGCCGCTGCGAACGGCGATCGCCTGCCGGACCGCCGGCAGGTCGGGGCCGTTGCTCTGTTCCGGGTCGGTGAGCATGCCGAGGGTGACGAGGAGTTGTTCCCGCTCGTGCACGCCGGGTGTGGTCGCCAGCTCGACCAGGAACGGCACGGCCACCACGGTCACCGGGTAAACGCTGCCCTGATGCCAGATCGACGAGTAGAAACCGTCCCGGCCCTCGTCGGCGGCCTCCGGATCCGGGTCGGCCATCGCCCGCAGGATGTCCGGCGCCTCCGTGGCCGGGCCGTAGGCCCCCTTGTAAGCCGACCAGTCGATCTCATCGAGTCCCACGAGCATCGCGCCAACATATAGGCCCGTACTCGTATGCCCTTCGCCGGTCACTAGACGCGCACACCCTGCCAGCTCGGCTGCGACTGCCCGATCTCGGGCGAGGCCATCGTGATGTCGCTGCGTTCGATGGCCGGGACCGCGGCCACCGCGCGGCCTGGTTGCCTGGCCCCGGCCACAACGTGACCGCCAGGCGCAGGCGGACGGTCACGATGGGCCGCTGCCGGGTGGCCCGGCCGACTTTCGAGGTGTCGCGCCGCCGTAGCGGTGTTGGCTCGCCGGGCCCTGATCTGATGCCCGCTTCTGCCGCTGGTCGCGCTGTCGTTGGTCGTAGCGCGGACAGAAGCGGGTTTATGGTGGCCGGATGCTTGACCTGAGCAGGCTAGACCTGGAGGAGATCGCCACCGCGCTCGAGGACCAGACCGACTACGAGCACCGATGGCTGATCAACCCGCAGACCGGCGAGATCGTGTTCTGGACGACGGACGGCGGCATCGATGGACACACGCCCGTTGACTTTGACGACCTCGACCTGGTGGGCATCGACCCGCTGCCGTCCTACGTCTGGTACCAGGACATGGCCGACTTCGCCGAGAGGATCAGTGACGCGGCTGCCGGCCGCAGACTCGCCCGAGCGATCCAGGGCAAGGGTGCCTTCCGCCGGTTCAAAAACGAGTTGCACGAGGAGTATCCGCACCTGCTGCCGGCGTGGTACGCCTTCCGCGACGTGCGCGCAAAGCGGCGGGCGGTTGGATGGCTGGTCGACAACTCGCTGGTCGACGAGGAAACGGGCGAGCGTTTCGTGGCCGAGCATCGAGATCCCGACCTTCCCTGAGCTGGCGCCCGCGCTGCGCGACTTCCTGCACGGCGAACGCACGCATCTGCCGCAGGTCGCGCGCTCGTGCCGAAGAGCGGATGCCCAGGGCCTCTACTGACAGCGATCGAAACTCGCTGCGATAACCTCCGCAGCTTCGCGAGTCTGTGTCGAGTGCGCCAAGAGCGCGCCTGTGACCCGTACGGCGTCCGAGCCGGCCTGGTGTCGCTCGAACATGTACGGCCAGTGCGGTGTCAGCATCATTCCGTAGCCGGCCAGCCGGGCGAGGATATGTCCCACGGTGCCGCAGCATAGCTGATCATCGCACGAGCCTTGCCCACCGAGATCAGGTGCACGCTTCCGCGATCCACACGTTCAGCACCCTCCAGCCGGTGACGGAGCGTAGGCACCCTGCCGTGGCCGGAGCTCCGCCCTTCTAGGCACCGGTGCGGGTGATCCAGACCTGGTTCCCCGGGTCCGCGTCCACCCACCGGAGCATGTCGTCGGCGAGGCGGCGCAGCCGGTGCGGGTCGAACTCATCGATCGGCGCGCCGAACGCGTCATGGACGATGGCCAGCACCCGCCACAGCAGTCCGGTACCGCCACGGCGGATCAACGCCAGTTCGCCGCTCTCGCCGATACCCCACACCGTCCCCGGCGCCTGGGCGATCACCACCTCACCGACGTACGTGGTGACAAGCTCCACTGTGACCCGGTACCACGGATCGAGCGGCGCCCGGGCAGCGTCGGTGCCGCCGGCGAGCACGCCGTAGTACGACATCGCGAGCGTCGGCGCCGCCTCAGCGAACTCCCCCTGCAGACGATCCCGCGCATCCCGCAGCCACGCCCAGAGCTCGACGAGTGACTCCCGCGCCCCGTCCAGGCGCAGACCGGTCAGACCGTGTAGCCGGTCGGTGAGCGGCAACGTGCTGGTGTGCCACGCGGTCAGCGTCGCCTCCTCGGCGACGCTGAGCCGCGGGTCGCTCGCCGTGGTCAGCGCCGGCACGCCGAGCTCGTCGAGACTTTGCAGCAGGTACGGACGGTGCCGCGGCTGGGTCCGCTCGAAGACGATCTGGTACAGGTCGCGGGCCTCGGCGAGCCGGCCACGCGATACCAGGACGCGGGCGTGCAGCCGGACCTCCGGAAGCCGGTACCGCCCGGCTTCCTCGATCGACTCCTGGTTCTGCCACCGCTCCAGCAGCGCGTCCACCGACGTCAACGGGTCGAGCGCGGGCCGCAGCCGGCCGGTGACCACCTCGCCGAGCAGTACAGCCTCGCCGAGGTCACCGCTGTATCGCAGAACGTTGTGGTGGTGGACGTCCGGCAGCTCCAGCCGGACGTACGCCGCGACCGTGCTCCAATGCTCGTCCGGTTCCCGGCCGAACCAGTGCTCGAGGGTGATGACGTGGCTCAGCTCGCCGTCGACGATGCGGGTCAGCTGCCAGCCGTCCCGCTGGAAACCGGTGAGCCCCTCCACCGTCCGGGCGGCCCGGTCCATCGCAGCCATCCACGGCGGCCGCTGCTTCTTGACCTTCTCCCACCGGCGGCGCACCGCAGTGGACAGTCGCCCGGTCGGCACGGCCGCAGCCGCGATCACAACGGCCTCCCGGTCGACGTGCTCCACCGCGGTCACGCCCGGCAACGTCTGGAGGAACTCCACCATCCCGGCCACCAGGTCCTCGCGCTCCCAGGCGACCTCCTCGGCGAAGACCAGCTCGTGCGACCAACCTTCCCCAAACCCGGTCTCACCGAGCCGCCACTCATCATCCACGGCGGCCAGTATGCCGACCGCGCCCCTGCCGTGTCCCCGCGGTCATGACACCGGCTCGATCGTCACGGCGCCGACGAGTTCGCGGGGGTTTGAGTCGAAAATAGACCTGAGCCGGGTCCGTTAGAAGGCACTGGAAAATGAATCCGTTGCAATATCGGGAGGTGGGGAAATGCATCGGTGAGACGAACTCGGCGATCAAGATCAGTTTCACTAACGTGCCGCGAGTCGCGCGGCCAGCCGACGGCGCGGGACGTACGACTCTTCCGACGGTGACAGCGCAACCCATCGTTCGGCGTTGGTGGTCAGTGCGTTCGTTTCGCCACGAAGACGTACTCCCGCCCAGGACGGTCTGGCGCGTCTCGAACGTCGAGGGTGGTGAAACCATTGCTGGCCAGGGTCTCTTCAACCTCTGCTTGGCTGCGGAACCGGAGCGTGGAGTCGGACCACACCTCCAGGCCGTCTGAGGCGAACCTGTACGTGTACCGGAAGGAAACATAGGGCGGCGCCACCCTGGTGACTTCCCTGCGCTGCTCGACCTCGTCGACGCCAGGGATGTTCCGGATGACGGGGCCGGTCTCAACGGCCCACTCCTCCCAGGCGCGGCGTTCCGGGCGCCTTGTCTCGAACACGAGATGGCCGCCGTCGCGCAGCGCGCCACGAATGCCGTGCAGCGTCGCGCTCCAGTCATCGTCGTCGAGGAACTCTTGAGCCACGTTGCCGGTCATCATCGCGATGTCAGCTGACAGCGCGGGAAGCGTCGTAGCGTCGCCGTGGAGCCACGTGACCGATGCGGCGCCGGGCTTGGACATCGCTACGTCGAGGGAGGCTCCGGCGGGATCAACGCCGGTGACCTGTCGTCCGCTTCCCGCCAGCAGTATGGCCAGGGATCCTGTACCGCAGCCGACGTCGAGCACGTGACGGGCGTCGAACTCGTCGGCGATGCGGAGATACGCGTCGAGGTCCGTGCGTTCGCCATCGAACGCGTCGTAGACAGCGGCGAGGCGCGGGTGGGCAAAGATCGCATCGGGCACGGCAAAGCACCGTAGCGGCAACCGGATGTCTGCGACCAACCAATACTCGGCCCGGTTGCGATGCACGCTCATCAGCGTAAGTGGTTTTGAGTCAAGCTTTTGGTCGGTGCCTCGTCCGTCGTCTATCCCTGCATAGCCGTAATGGGGTTGGTCCCAGCAGCGTGTAATCGGGTTGGTGAGACGACGGGCGGGG
>NZ_JBSFYQ010000092.1:0-8925 GCF_053599855.1 Micromonospora sp. NPDC005161 | reverse complement strand
CCCAGGCCAGCACCACGGCGGGGGGTGACCTGCTCTTCACCACCCACGGCTTCACCCTGCGGCCGTACTACATCGGCGACGCCCAGGCCGCCTCGTCGTACTTCCGGCGGGTCGAGCCGACGATCGTGTTCGGGTCGGTCGACACCGGCGTACCGAACCACAAGCGCAACGACGGCCTGCCGAACTACGACGTACCCGTGCAGGGAATCACCTCACCCGGCACCGACGGCCCGACCTTCCTCGACCTGGTCTGGGATCAGGCGCCCTTCAAGAACCACGGCCAGTTCGTGTCGACCGTCAACCACGTCGCGCAGGCGTTCGTCGAGGCGGGACTGCTCAGCCAGGAGGAGAGGTCGACCGTCGTGACGACCGCCGCCCGATCGAACAAGGAGCTCGCTCCGTAGGCGTCGCCTGCTGCCGTCCTCCGCGTGCTGGACGGCCGTGGCCCGGTCGAGTCGACCGGGCCACGGCCGTTCGGTGGCTTTCCCTGCCGCCGTCGAGCGAGGGCATTCGGTCGAGGTTTCGAGAGGTTTTCGGGACGGGTGTCCCTGCCTGTGACAGGGCGGCGAGCTCCCCGTGTAGTGTTCCGCCCAGGTAGGGGTTCCGCGCGTGCTGCGGGGGCCGCACCCGCGCCGCAACATCTCCGAAAAGGTTTTAGGATGTGCTTCCGCTGGCTGATCGACAAGACACCCGGCGACGGCCTCACCGACGCGCAGCGCACCTGTGTCGGTCGCTGAGAGGGAGCATCGCATGACCACCGAGCCCGAGATCCCCGCCTACCGCCCGCCCACGCTCACCGATGTGGCCAAGCTCGCCGGGGTGTCGGTCGCCACCGCGTCCAAGGCCATCAACGGTCGCGGCGAGGTGCGGTCGTCCACGAGAGTCCGGGTGCTCGAGGCGGCGGAGCTGCTGTCCTTCGCGCCGAACGCCCTGGCCCGCGGGTTGCTCAGTGGCCGGACCGGCACCGTCGGCCTGCTGACGAGCGACCTGGAGGGGCGCTTCTCGATCCCCATCCTGATGGGCGCCGAGGACGCGTCGGGGGCCGGCCAGGTCTCGGTCTTCCTGTGCGACGCGCGTGGCGACGCGATCCGGGAGAAGCATCACGTGCAGGCGCTGCTGTCCCGGCGGGTGGACGGCCTGATCGTCGTGGGCTCCCGCACCGACCCCCGCCCGCCGCTGGCCGGCACCATCCCCGTGCCGGTCGTCTACGTCTACGCACCCTCCGCCGATCCGGCGGACATCTCGATCACGGTCGACAACGTGGGTGGTGGGCGGCTCGCCATCGAGCATCTGCTGGCGTGCGGCCGGCGCTCCATCGCCCACATCACCGGGGAGGCCGGGTTCCAGGCGGCGAGGGACCGTGCCGAGGGCGCGGCCGCCGCCCTCGCCGACGCCGGCCTGGGAATGGTCGGCGACCGGCCCTACTTCGGGTCGTGGGACGAGTCCTGGGGCAGAGCCGCCGCACACATGGTCGTCGAGCAACACCCCGAGGTCGACGCGATCTTCTGCGGCAGCGACCAGATCGCACGTGGTGTCCTGGAGACGCTGCGTGACTTCGGACGTGACGTGCCGCGCAGCATCTCGGTCATCGGGTTCGACAACTGGGAGGCTGTCGCCGCCGACTCCCGTCCGCGGCTGACCAGCATCGACATGAACCTGAAGCACCTCGGCGAGGTGGCCGGCCAGCGGCTCTTCGCGGCGATCGACGGTGCCGCGCCCAGTTCGGAGGAGTTCCCCGGCCGCGTGGTGATGCGCGAGTCGACCCTGCCCGTCGGCTGAGTCCGGCGGCCGTGCTGTACGCCCGCGCGGCCGTGGGGTTCAGTGGTGCAGCACCGGGCCGGTCGACTCGCGGACCACGAGGCGGCCGGGCTGCCGGATGACCCCGGAGCCGGCGTTGCCGTCCATCGCGGCGAAGAGATGGTTGACCGCGGCGGCCCCGAGCTGTTCGAGGTTGAGGTCCACGGTGGTCAGGGGCGGTCGGCAGTCGGCCGCGAAGAACTCCCAGTTGTCGTATCCGACGATCGCCACGTCGTCGGGGATCCGCCGACCGAGGTCGCGCAGGGTGTCGGCGGCGCCGGCGGCGACCTGGTCGTTGCCGCAGAAGATCGCGTCCACGTCCGGCCGGGCGGCCAGCAGCAACCGGGCGGCGTGCCGGCCCCATCGTTGCGACCACTCGCCGTAGAGCGGGTCGCCGGCCGGGGTGAGCCCGGCCTCGGCGAGCACCGTTCGTAGTCCGGTGGCGCGATCACGGGCCGCTCGGTAGGTGTCCGGCCCGGTGATGTGTCCGATCCTGCGGCGGCCGTGCGACACCAGGTGTTCGGCGGCGAGCCGGGCGCCACCCTCGTCGTCGGCGACGATCGACAGGTCGTTCGGATCGGTCGACTCGGCGTAGGCGTAGACCACCGGGACCGGGATGTCCTGTGTCAACGACGAGCGCAGGTCGTTGCTGTCGCCGACCACGATGAACCCGTCGACCTGGCGGGCGAGCAGGGTGCGGATGTAGTGCTGCCGTCGGATCGCGTCGCCACGGGCGTCGCAGAGCAGCACGGACATCTGTCCGTTGCCGAGGGCGTTCTCGGCGCCGAGCAGGATGGGTATGGCGAACCGGCCACCGAGTTCGTCGGTGAGCAGCCCGACGGTGCGGGTGCGCCCGGAGATCAGACCGCGGGCCAGCACGTTCGGCTGGAACGACAGCTCGGCGGCGGCCCGCAGGACCCGTTCCCGGGTTTCCGGCGCGACCTCGGCGCGGCTGTTGAGTGCCTTGGACGCGGTGGCCACGGAGGTGCCGGCGCGGTTCGCCACGTCGCTCAACGTCACTGACTGGGATCGTCGTCGGCCCACCGAAAGCCTTTCGCAAACATTTCAGGGGTGAATGGCGGGTGCCTGCTGCCCGTGCTCCCCGCAAGCGTAGTGCGCACGCTGGCTCCGGGGAAGGTGGCGAAGCTGTCGAGGGCGGTAGATCGTCACGCCCGCGACGACGAGCCGAAACGGTTTTCGGAGCGGATGCGACCACAGGTTGTTTCGCTCTGGTGAACCCATTGACACGGCCGTGATCCACCCGGAACCATCAGCGACAGTCCACTGCTCCTGCGTCGTCGTCGTGAGTTCTCATGACAACGATGTCAGGCGGCTCCGAGGAATCCACCACGATGGACCGCAGCCACGGTCCACTCTGCCCAGACGTTCGACGTACTCGACCCGGTTCGAGGCGAAAGGCCCTGCCCCTATGTCGCAACCCCCCATCGCGCGCCTCCTGTCCCCCCGACTGATCGCCGCGACAACCGCGGTCCTGCTGCCGGTGGGCCTGCTCGTCGGCGCGCCCCTGGCCAGCGCCGCGCCGACCACCGCGCCGCCCGGCACCTTCAGCTCCTCGTTCGAGTCGGCCGACCCGCAACCCTCCGCGAGCACCGTCGAGGTCGACCAGAGTGGAAAACCGGTCCAGGCGAACCTGAGCGGATCGAGCCGCAGGGTACTGCCCGGCAGCCTGCTCGGTCAGGTCCAGGCGGTGACCGCGAGCGCCGAGAACCCGCCGAACGAGACCGCCGCGAAGCTCACCGACGGCGATCCGTCGACCAAGTGGCTGGCGCGCAACCGGACCGGCTGGGTGACCTACCAGCTGACCAAGCCGACGGCCGTGGTGCGGTACGCGCTGACCTCCGGGGACGACGCTCCGACCCGTGACCCCAGGGACTTCACCGTGCAGGGGTCCACCGACGGCAGCACCTGGGTCGACCTGAACAGGCAGACCGAGCAGAGCTTCCCTCGGCGGTTCGCCACGAAGACCTACAGCCTCACCAACACGACCGCCTACGGCTACTACCGGCTGAACATCACCGCGAACTCCGGTGACCCCCTCGTGCAGCTCGCCGGCTGGGACATCAGCGACGGCTCCAACGTCCGACCGCCGGCCGCTCCCATGGTCAGCGTCGTCGGCACCGGTCCGTCCGGCGGCTACACCACGAAGCCGGGGGCCGGCTTCACCGGACTGACTTCGCTCCGGTACGCGGGCGGCGCCGAGGACGATGGCCGTTCGTACGCGACCAACCGGCTGTTCGACGTCAACATCCCGGTCGGGCCGAAGACCCGGCTCTCCTACAAGATCTTCCCGGAGTACACCGGCGAGGACCCGCAGTATCCGTCCACCTTCGCGGCAGTCGACCTGCACTTCACCGACGGCAGCTACCTGAGCGGCCTCTCGCCCGTCGACCAGCACGGCTACGCGCTCACCCCGGACGGGCAGGGTGCGTCGAAGGTGCTCTACGCCGACCAGTGGAACGCGGTGCAGGCCGACATCGGCGCGGTCGCACGCGGCAGGACGATCGACCGCATCCTGCTCGCCTACGACAACCCGCAGGCGACGGCGGACACCCGGTTCCAGGGCTGGCTCGACGACGTCGCGGTGACCGCCTCGCCGGCGTCCATCGACGGTTCGCGGCTCACCAACTACGTCGACACCCGGCGCGGGACCAACTCGACCGGTGGGTTCTCGCGCGGCAACAACCTGCCGATCACCTCGGTGCCGAACGGCTTCAACTTCTTCACCCCGGTGACCGACGCGACGTCCGACTCGTGGGAGTACCAGTACCACCGGGTCAACAACGCCGCCAACCTGCCCACCCTGCAGGGCCTCGCGATCTCGCACGAGCCGAGCCCGTGGATGGGTGACCGCAACCAGATGTCGGTCATGCCGGTGGCGGGCGACGGCCCCCTCACCGGGCCGCCCAGCAGCCGGGCGCTCGCCTTCAACCACGACGACGAGACGGCCCAGCCGGACCTCTACCGGGTCGCGCTGCAGAACGGCCTCACCGCCGAGATGTCGCCCACCGACCATGCCGGGATCATGCGGTTCACCTTCCCGTCCGGGCCGGCGACCGGAAGCCTGGTCTTCTACAACGGCACGTTCACCATCGGCGCCGACGGCACGTTCACCGGCTGGGTCGACAACGGAAGTGGCCTGTCGGCCGGTCGTAGCCGGATGTTCGTGTCCGGCACGTTCGACCGGGCGCCCACGGCGTCCTCCGCGACGGCCGCCACCTTCGACATCTCCGCGAACCGCCAGGTGACGATGCGCATCGCGACCTCGTTCCTATCGGTCGACCAGGCGCACCGGAACCTCGACCTGGAGGTCACCGGGAAGAGCTTCGACCAGGTCCGCGCCGCCGCCACCGCCGCGTGGAAAGACCGGCTCGGCCGGGTCGAGGTGCGGGGGGCGGCCGAGACGCAGCTGGTGACGATGTACTCGAACCTGTACCGGCTGAACCTGTACCCGAACTCGCAGTCGGAGAACACCGGCAGCGCCGCCGCGCCGCGCTGGCAGTACGCGAGCCCGGTGTCGGCGCCGACCGGCACGTCGTCCGCCACCCACACCGGCGCGAAGATCGTGGACGGCCAGATCTACGTCAACAACGGCTTCTGGGACACCTACCGCACCGTGTGGCCCGCCTACGCGCTGCTGTACCCGGACGTCGCGGCCAGGATCTCCGACGGGTTCGTCCAGCACTACCGCGACGGCGGCTGGATCGCCCGCTGGTCGTCTCCGGGTTACGCCGACCTGATGACCGGCACCAGCGCGAACGTGGCACTGGCCCAGGCGTACCTCACCGGCGTCAAGCTGCCCGACCCGCTCGCGGCGTACGACGCGGCGGTCAAGGACGCGACCGTCGCCTCCGGGCGCAGCGCGGTGGGCCGCAAGGGCATCGAGACCTCGCTGTTCCTCGGCTACACGCCGACGTCCACCGGAGAGTCGGTGTCGTGGGCGCTGGAAGGCTTCATCAACGACTACGGCATCGGCAACATGGGCGCGGCCCTGGCCAAGGACCCGGCCACGCCGAAGTCGGAGCGCCAGCGGCTCAAGGACGAGTCACGGTACTTCCTGGAGCGCGCCCGCAACTACGTCCACCTCTTCGACCCGAAGACGAAGCTCTTCCAGGGCCGGGACGCGTCCGGCAACTTCCTCGCCGGTGACCCGCTGGACTGGGGCGGCGTCTACACCGAGACCAACGGGTGGAACTTCGCGTTCACCGCCCAGCAGGACGGCCAGGGACTGGCCAACCTGCACGGCGGGCAGAAGGCGCTGCGCGACAAGCTCGACCAGTTCTTCGCCACCCCGGAGAACGCCGACCGACCCGGCGGGTACGGCGGCACGATCCACGAGATGCTCGAGGCGCGCGCGGTGCGGATGGGACAGCTCGGCATGAGCAACCAGCCGTCGCACCACATCCCGTACATGTACAACTTCGCCGGCGCGCCGGCGAAGACGCAGGCGGCGGTACGGGAGATCCTGCAGCGCCTCTACGTCGGCAGCGAGATCGGCCAGGGCTACCTGGGCGACGAGGACAACGGCGAGATGTCGTCCTGGTACATCCTCAGCTCGCTGGGCATCTACCCGCTGCAGGCCGGATCGTCCCACTGGGCCATCGGCTCGCCGCAGTTCACAAAGATGACCGTCCACCGCACGAGCGGCGACATCGTCGTCAACGCGCCGGACAACAGCACCAAGAACGTCTACGTGCAGGGCGTCACGGTCAACGGGAAGAAGCAGCGCGAGCTGTCCGTCGACGTGAGCGCGTTCGCCAAGGGCGGCACGATCGACTTCCAGATGGGCCCCAAGCCGTCGTCCTGGGGCAGCGGCAAGAACGACGCGCCGCCGTCGCTGACCAGGGGCGACAAGGCGCCCAAGCCGCTGCAGGACGTCACCGGCCCCGGTCTCGGCACCGCCAACGCGACGGGCGGCCAGGGCGCGTCGAAGCTGTTCGACGACTCGTCGACCACGCAGCTGACGTTCACCACCGCGACGCCGCAGGTCAGCTGGGCCTCCCGTGGCGCCAGGCAGAAGCCGAGCCACTACACCCTCACCTCCGGTGCCAGTGCGGGCGATCCGGCGGACTGGCGGTTGCAGGGCTCCAATGACGGCATCACCTGGAGCACCGTCGACTCCCGCAAGGGCGAGGCGTTCCGGTGGCGCAACCAGACCCGTCCGTTCACCATCGACAGGCCGGGACGGTACGCCCAGTTCCGTCTCGTCGTCAGCAGGACCGCCGGCGCCGCGCAGGCCAACCTCGCCGAGATCGAGTTGCTCGCCGGAGGCGACTTCGAGATTGGTGGCGGCGACATCACGGTGACCGCCGCGGGCAGCGTGCACGCGACGTCCGGCGCACCCGTCTCGGTGCCACTGGCCTCCGTCACCGGGGGTACCGCCAGCGGCTACCGGGCCACGATCGACTGGGGTGACGGCTCACCGACCACCGAGGGCACCCTGACGTTGAGCTCGCGGGCCGTCTACAGCGTCAGCGGCTCGCACACGTACGCCACGCCGGGTCACCACCAGGCGAGCGTCACGGTGACCGACGGCACCGGCCAGGGCTCGGTCACGGTCGGCGTCGACGTGGCCTACGCGCCGAGCTCCGGCCTCACCGCGGCGTTCGACACCGTCTGCATCGGTGACGAGGGCGCCCTCGCGGCGAACTGCGACGCCAAGTCGTGGGCGTACTCGCGGGCCGCCCTGACGGCGGCCGGCGTGACCCAGGGCCAGCGGCACCAGGTGCCCGGAACGGACCTGCAGTTCACCTTGCCGGTGGTCCCGGCGGGGCAGCCGGACAACACCACCGGCAACGGCAGGACGGTCGTTCTCGACCTGCCGACCGACGCCCGGAGCATCTCGTTCATCGGCGCCGGCACGCAGGGCAATCAGAACAGCACCGGCACGGCGACGTTCAGCGACGGCAGCACGGCCAGCATCCCGATCCAGATGAGTGACTGGACGCTGGGCGGCAACGCCAACGGCACTCCGTCGTACGGCAACATCGTCGTCGCCAAGGCCGCGTACCGGTTGAGCGGCACGAGCCGGGACGGCGCGCAGCCGTTCCTGTTCGCCACCGCGCCGTACCAGATCCCGGCGGGCAAGACGCTCGTCTCGGTGACCCTGCCGACGCAGACCGGCGACCCCGGCTCGGCGGGCCGGATCCACGTGTTCGCCGTCGCGAACGACGGCACTCCGGCCGCCGCGCTGGTGACCACCGCCCCGAGCGACCAGACGGCCGACGCCGGGCAGGTCCTCGCGGCCACGCTCGGCTCGGTGAGCGGCGGCGTTCCCGGCACGACGGGCTTCCACGCCCGGGTGCAGTGGGGCGACGGCACGGTTCCGGACGACGTCACGGTCGGCCCGGACGGCGCGCTGAGCGGACGGCACACCTATGCGCAGGAGGGCACCTACACGGTGCACGTCACCGCGTGGGACACGTCGTCGAGCAGCACCGCGACCTTCACGGTGACCGTGGCGGGGGGCGGACTCCAGCCGGCGATCGCGGTGTCGACGTCGGCCACCGTGACAACCGGTGACGCGGTCACCGTCAACGGCAGCGGGTTCGCGGCCGGTGAGCAGGTGACCGTGACTCTCGGCACCAGTCCGGCGCGGACCGTCAAGGTCGCGGCGTCCGCGGCGGGAGCGGTACGCGCCTCCGTCGCGACGTCCGGTGACGCCGAGCCCGGCCGGTACTCCGTCACCGCCACCGGCGCGTCCTCCCGGACGCCGGCGACGGCCACCGTCCAGGTGACCGGTCAGCAGGAGAAGCCGACCTACGATCCGCAGGCGGCGCTGACGACCACCGCCGGACCGCACGGTACGTCGATCACGGTCGACGGCGCCGGGTTCGCTCCGAACGAGGCGGTCACGGTCAGCTTCGGTGACGGCCTCGCGGTCAGCACCGTGCGCGCGAATGGTGACGGTGTCATCGCCGGTGCGACGGTCAGCGTCCCCGGGGCGGCGAAGGCCGGCTCGACCGTGATCACGCTGGCGGGGGCCGAGTCGGTGACGCGGGTCGCGCTGCCCTTCACCGTCACGAACTGAGTCGGCGGTAGCGGTAGCGCGCGGGGCGGGCCCGGGGGCGTTCGCCGGTAATGGTCTGGTGTTCGCGGTGGTGTTCGTGA
>NZ_JBSFYQ010000091.1:0-9039 GCF_053599855.1 Micromonospora sp. NPDC005161 | reverse complement strand
CAACCGGCCCCGCAAGATCCTTGGCTGGAAGACCCCGGCCGAGGTCTTCGCCGAGCAACTACGCTCACTACAACAGCCCCGTGTTGCAACGACCGGTTGAATCCGCCCAGTACACCAGCGCCCAGTACGCCCGCCTGGCCAACCAGCACCGGATCCAGTTGTCGGTCGGACGTAGGGGTCAATGCTGGGATAACGCCGTGGCCGAGTCGTTCTTCTCCACCATCAAGGCCGAACTGCTCGACCGGCGGGCCTGGCCCACCCGCGCCGCCGCCCACAAGGCGATATTCACCTGGATCGAGACATCTCACCAACATTGTCTGTCAAGCCGAGACATCTGCGAGGTTGGTGAAGGCTCTGGCCGGGTCGTAGATGGTGCCGTGTTGCAGGCAGTGGTGCAGCTTGCCGAGCATGAGGTGGAACAGCCGGCGTAGTGCGGCAACGTGGCGGTCGCCGGCCTGCCTGCGGGCGCGGTAGCGGGCGTTCCAGTGCGGGTCGTGCCGTACTGCGGCCAGCGCCCACACGTAGCCGGTAGCGGCGATCCGATCGTTCTTCGCGCGGCGGGCGTGCACGAAACTGCTCTTGCCTGACGCGCGGGTCACCGGCGCCGCGCCGGCGAAGGCCCGCAGTGCGCGGGCGTCGGCGAATCGGCGCCGGTCGTCGCCGATCTCGGCCAGCAGGCGCGCGCCCAGTTGCACTCCGAGGCCGGGCACACTCGTCAAGATCTTCGCGTCCGAGTGCGCGGTGAACACCTCGTCGATGCGGTGTTCCAGCTGTTCCAGCGTTTGGCAGACCGCCTCGAGCTGCCGGACCAAGCCCTGCAGCTGCAGGCCCATCGCGTCCTCCACGGCTGCGGGCTGGCGCATCTGCTCGCTGCCGAGCAGGCCGTGCAGCTTGTCCGCCTCAGCGGTGATGCCGCGCTGCCGGCCAGCCGTGCGCAGCAGCGACGCCAGATCGTCTGCGGTCAACCCCGCTGCGGTGGCAGGTGTCGGCGCGGCAGTCAGGATGGTCCGGGCGGATGGCGAGTCCAGCCGATGCCGCCCACCGCGCTCGAACGCGTCAAGCGCGGCGGGGAAGAACATACGCAGCACCGTCCGGATCCGGTTGGTGATCGTGACCTGGTCCCACGCCGCGTCCTGCTGCGCTCGAGTCAGCACGCGCAGCGATTTGAGTAACTCGCTGTCCTGCGGCAACGGCCGGTGCGCCTCGACGTCGGTGCGCAGGATGTTGGCCAGCACCATCGCGTCGAACGCGTCGGACTTGCCCCGCGACGACCGGTAGCGGTCTCGATAGCGTGACACCGCCAACGGGTTGATCGCGAACACCTGTCGGTCGGCGGACCGCAGCCCCGCGACCAGCAGTCCCTGACTCGTCTCGATCGCTACCGGCAGCTTGCCGCCTTCAGGGTCATGCTCGGCAAGCAGGGCCAGGACCTGGCTCAGCCCTGCGGCGTCATTGCTGATCCTGGCTGAGGCCACGACGACGCCGTTGTTGTCGACCAGCGCCATGTCGTGGTGATCCTGCGCCCAGTCGATCCCACACGCTACCGCTGTCACCGCGACTCCTCTCTGTCTCAATCCACAGCGAGGCGCGACGCCCTAATGGACAGTGCTTGCCGCACGACATCTCACGAGCCGTTCGCCTCGCCACCGGTGGCGCCCGTACTCGCGCAAGGCTCTCGGCCTGCGACCAATTCAAGGCTCAGCCCGCCGGCGATCTACGGGCAGATCATCCTCGTCGACCACCGCGGCCGCCGCGCCCCACGCCGAAACCAGGGTCCAGCCCTTAACGTTGTTACAGGGGTCAACAGCGGCCACGATCCTCAACAAGGCGCCGATCTCGATTCCCAGGCTCGACGGCCAACGGCTGGTACGGGCGTCCTCTGTTGCCATTAGGGCTGGTACAACACCCGACGTCGCCACTCCACCCTCGGCTACCTCAGTCCCGCCGCCTACGAAGCCACCGCCCGTGAACGGGCGACCAGCAAGGTAGCTTGAAACCTCATCGACCCTGTCCGTCGAATCGGGTCAACCCCACACCGACGAGTCGGTCGGCCGCAAGCTCGGCCGTTTCGCGCGCACCGTGCGCCGCATCGTGGCCGAGCTGACCGATCGGATCGAGGTGACCAGCCGTCTCCAGGCGGGCGCCGAGGCTGGCTGTAGCGGACTAGCTAGACCAGCTCCAGCGCCGCCGCGTCAGTCGGGGCCCGCGGGCCCCGACTGGGCCGCCCTTCCGCTCAGTCGGCCCCGGAGATCAGGGCCAGGCCGGTCTGCGGATCCACCCGTTTCGCCAGCTCCGGCGCCACTTCCGAGATGATGACCTCCAGCGTCGGCCAAACCTGGCCGCGCAGCAGATGCCCGCCGACCGTGCTTCCGTCGGACCGTCCCAGCACCGTGTGCACGTGCAGGGCTGGTTCGCCGTTCTGCTCGGCGACGTCGCCGAGCAGGGACAGCACCTCGACCTGCTCGGTGACGGGGATCCGGCGGTAGTCGCCGGCGTTCCGGTCGAACCAGCCGACCTCGGCGTCGGCGAAGGCGCCCACGGCGGACACCCGGGCGGCGAGCAGCCGCTGCTCGCGCAGGGCCGCCAGAATGGCGGCGACCGCTTCCTCTTCCTTGTCGCAGATCACCACCAGGACCCGCCCGGTCTGGTGGCGCACCTCCCGCACCCTCATTGTCATCTCCCATCGACGTTGACGTTCCAGGACGTCGAAGTAGTGGTTTCCGTCGGCCGACACCCACCCGTTCGCGGCCCCGGCGGCACACACCGCCGTGGCGCAGCGAGCACGAACCAGCCGGCGGTTCCCGTTTCGGGCAGCGCCGTCCGACGCTGCCTCTCGCGGCGGTGTCGAGAGTCACCAGGGGTCGGGGCGGTGGCCGGCGGTGCCCCGGGGGTGGCCGCCGGCCCGCTGCATCAAGGTTCGCAGCGGGGATCGTTTGCTAGACCCGGACGATGGGGGTGTCGACGAGGTGCTCGGCGATGAACCACGTCTGGAGTTCGTTGGTGCGGATCACGTTGGACACCAGCATGTCGTTGCTTCCGTCGTCGCCGCCCTCTGCCACCCGCGCCGCAGCGTCGTGCGCGTCGTTGAGGATCAGCTCGTGCGCCTCCAGCAGGCGCGAAAGCATCGCCGGCACTTCCTCGGCACCGTCGGGCGGGCGCGGCACCCTGGTCAGTTCAGCGACGTGACGCGGATCCCCCACCGCGATCCCGCCGAGCGTCTGAATACGCTCAGCAACCATGTCGACCAGTTCCAGCTGTTCGTCCGCGTGCTTGTCCAGCAACAGATGAAGCTGGTAGAAAGTCGGACCGCGCATGAGCCAGTGGTGCTTCTTGTAGAGCGAGTGCAGAATCTGGGTATCGGCGAGGACCCTGTTCAACCGCTCACACGAGTACATCCGCGCGTCATGAGAAAAGCCGATCGGTAGCTGCCGCACGGTTCCGAACGCCTGGATCTCGCGGCCGTGCTGGTGCAACAGCGGCTGGCTGTCCGACTGGACCTTCTGCTGCGACATGCTGTCTCCTCCGCGTCTTCCCGACTGTGGGCCTCGTCTGTCGCCGCCAGCCGCGCTCGGCAGCCGGAGCGGGCAGCCGGTTCCAACACGAAGCGTAGGCGGCTGGGAACCCGGGGATGGCCGCAATCCGGCAGCGACTCGAGGTCCGCCCGGCCGCTCGTACCCCCCATTCCGGTCAAGCACCCGCCCCCGCCGGCCTACGCTGCGTGGTAGACGGAGTACGGGGGGTCAGATGGCGCAGACGCAGCGGGTGGCCGTACTCGGGCTCGGCGGCATGGGACGGCCCATGGCGGCGAACATCCTTCGGGCCGGCCTACCCACGGTGGTCTGGAACCGCCGCCCGGACCCGGCCCGTCAGCTCGGCGAGCAGGGTGCGGAGGTTGCGGATACTCCGGCGGACGCGGTACGTCGGGCGGACGTGGTGATCACCATGGTGACCGACGCGGACGCAGTCCTCTCCATCGCCGACGATCAGGGAATGCTGGCCGTCATGGCGGACGGCGCGATCTGGGCCCAGATGAGCACCATCGGGATCACCGCCACCGAACGCATCGCCGGGCTGGTGAGTGAGCGACGCCCCGATGTCGTGCTGGTGGACGCGCCGGTGGCGGGCAGCCGGGGCCCGGCGGAGAAGGGGCAACTGGTCATCCTCGCCTCCGGTCCGGAACAGGCCCGGGACCGGATCGCCCCGGTGTTCGACGCGATCGGGAAGCAAACCGTCTGGGTCGGACCGGCCGGGGCCGGCTCCCGGATCAAGCTGGTCAACAACCTCATGCTGGCCTTCATCGCCGAAGGGCTCGCCGAGTCGGTCGCGTTCGGTGACGCCCTCGGGCTGGACCGCTCGGCCGTGATGGGCGCGTTGCAGGGCAGTCCACTGGTCTCGCCCTGGGCCGCCGAGAAACTACAGCGGATTGGCCGGGACGACTACTCGGCTCATTACCCGCTCTCCCTCGCCACCAAGGACGTCAACCTGGCCCTGCGTGAAGTCGACGTCGACCGGTTCCCCGTGGCCAACAGCCTGGCCGCCGAGTGGCAACGGGCGGTGGAACACGGGCTCGGCGACGAGGACCTCACCGTGATCACCCGCGCCCTGCAGCACTGAGCAGAGACCATGGCGAATATTCTGATCACCGGAGCTGGTAGCGGACTCGGCCGGGGCGCTGCGCTCGGTTTGGCACAGGCGGGGCATCACGTCATCGCCAGCGCCGAGATCTGGTCCCAGGTCCGTGACCTGCGGTCCGAGGCGCAGCGACAAGGTGTGCACCTCGACGCGGCAAAGCTCGACGTGACCGATGAGATCGATCGCAAGCATGCCTTCGGCTACGACGTCGACATTCTGGTGCTCAATGCCGGTGTCCAGGAAGCGGGCTCCGTCGTGGAGATACCCATGGAGCGGGTCCGCCGGTCCTTCGAAGTCAACGTCTTCGGTCACCTGCAACTCGTCCAGGGCATCGCCCCGCAGATGCTCAACCGGGGTAGCGGAAAGATTGTCTGGCTGTCATCGGCTGTCGGTATCCGAACCAGGCCCTGGGTCGGCATCTATGCCGCGACCAAGCACGCCATCGAGGCTCTGGCCTGGGCGATGAAAATGGAACTGGGACCGCGGGGCATACGAGTGGTCACCATCAATCCGGGCCCATACCGCACCGGCTACAACGACACCGGCGTCGAGGCGACGTTCCAGTGGTGGAACGACACGAGCGCCTTGCTGGAACGCCCGGACTTCAGTGACTACCTCGACAGCCAGTACGACCCTCAAGAGATGATCGACAACATGGTCCGCGTAATTCCCATGGACCACCACCCATATCGGACCGTGTGCCCCGCGGTCAGCCTGGAGCAGGACAAGGAATTTGAGGCCCAGGTCTGGACGTCCAAGGTCTGACGCCCAGCGATGGCTCCCGTGTCGATTCGGCCAGGCCACCGCTTGAGCGGGAGGCGGCATGAACGGCGTGAGCGCGGGAAGATTTGGTCTCCCGCTCAGGCGACGCGCACGAAGCCAAGGAATCCGTCCTGTCTGGGCGGGTGGTGGTTCGGCTGCTGGTGGTGCTGGCCGCCGCGTCCGGCTGCCTCGACGTGTTCTGCCTGACCCGACTCGGTGGTTTCTTCGCCAGCGTGATCACCGGCAACCTGGTGCAGTTCGGCCATGCGGTCGCCACGGCGGAGACCCCCCTGTTGGCGGGCGGGGCGACCGCGGTGGGCGGCTACGCGGTGGGCGTGGCGGGCGGGACCCTGGCGCTGCGCCACGTCGAGCCAGGCTGGCGCCGCCGTACCGGAGTGGTCGCGGCGGCCGAGGCGGTGCTGCTGGCCGGTGTCGCGGTGGGCTGGTCCGCCGCCGGAGCGCGCCCCGAGTACGCCGGCGGTCTGGCGCTGCTCGCCGGGGCCCCGGTGGCGAATGGGATGCAGAGCGTGGTCACTATCAGCTCCGGGGTGCGGGGCGCCTCGACGACGTACCTGACCGGCTCGCTGACCGGCGTGGTCCGAAGCGTGGTGCTCGATCCGCACCGGTTCGCCGCCGGCGCGGGCGGCATCAGCCGGCTGCTGGGGCTGCTCGGTGGCGCCGTGCTCGGCGCGTTGACGCTGCGCGTGGCGCCGGTCTGGGCGCCCGCCCTGGCGGCGGCGCTGGTGGTCCGGATGATGCCCAGGGCCCGGTCCAGGTCGTGGCCGAGCAGCGTACGGAGGGCGAACTCGGAGGTGAGACGGCCAGTCAACTCGGCCAGCAGGGCCATCGCGTCGTCGAACGCGTCAGCGCCGCCGTCGGCGACCGCCTTGATGGCGATCGCGCTGGTGACCGGCCAGATCAATCATCCGCCGAAGGGCAGCCGCCCGTGTTTCCCGGGACGGATGGTACGGGCGAAGGCCGGGTATCCGCCGGGGAGGTCCGCCAGGAGGGCGTCTCTGAGTAGGTCGCTCCGTTGCCGCAGCGGGCGGTTCGCGAGGTCGCCGGTGGCGGCGCAGAGCGCAGGGTTATGCGCCAGAGGGCGCTGTTGGCGTCGCGGTCGCCACCGCGGTGCAGGCGGTGGCGGTCGGTGCGTCCTGAGCTGGCGGGGATGGGGGCGACGCCGCAGAGGCGGGCGAAGGCCGCTTCGGAGTGCAGTCGGTGGGGGTTGTCGTCGGCGGTGACGAGGAGTTGCCCGGCGGTGTCGATACCGACGCCGGGAGCGCGACCAGGTCGGGGGCCACGGCGGTGACGAGGTTCGTCAGGTGGCTGTCGAGGTCGTCGATTTCGGTTTGCAGGGCCTGCCAGCGCCGGGCGAGGCTGCGCAGGGCGACTTTGGTGGCGGTGGCGGGATGCGGTGCTTGCCTGCCAGTCCACGCGCTGGGAGCCAAGGTCGATGATGTCCAGGCCGGCACGGGACTGGGTGGGTGGCGTGTGGGGGTTATCAGACGGCGGGCGGCTCGGTAGCGTTGGGCGTGACGGCGGCCGATGGGCCGGTGGTGCATCCCGCGCTACGAGGAGGTTCGGGATGGATTCCATGCCGGAGTTGACTTTCGGGCAGCGTTTGAAGGTCTACCGCGAGCGGTCCGGGAAGACTCGTGCGGTGCTCGGCGGGCTGGTGGGTCGGAGCGCCGAGTGGGTCAAGGCGGTGGAGACCGATCGGATTCTGCCGCCGCGTGTGCATATGCTGGATCGGATCGCGCGTGCCCTCAGGATCGACGTTTCTGCCTTGGTCGGGGAGTTGAGCGACCGGTCTGCCGCGGTCAACGGGCCGGAGCATCCGGCGCTGGCCTCGGTCCGGGAGGCCGTGAACCGCTTCACGCTCACTGGCGACGTCCCCGCCGAGTCGTTGTACAGCCTCAGGGAGCGACTGGTGGGGGCGTGGCGGGCACGCCATCAGGCGTCGGACCACCGTACGGTGCTGGGCAGTCTGTTGCCGGGTCTACTGCGGGACGTGCAGCGTGCCGCGTTGGCGTACGAGGGTGACGAGCGGCGGCAGGCGCAGGCCCTGTTGGCCGAGACGCTCGGGCTCGCGCAGATGTTCGTTGCCTACCAGCCCGCCGCTGAGCTGCTGTGGCGCATCGCCGACCGTGCGATGGTGGCGGCGCAGGAGTCCGGAGACCCAGAGGCGTTGGCATGCGCGGGGTGGTTCATGTGCCAGGTGCATCGGGACGCCGGCGACTGGGACACCGCGATGGCCGTGACGCTCGACGTCCTGTCGACGCTGGAATCGCGTACGGCCGACGGGAGCACAAACCTGCTCGCGCTCTGGGGTGCGCTGAACTTCGAGGCCGCCTACACCGCCGCTCGTGCGGGTGAGGAGGGCCGTGCCTGGCGGTATTGGGATCGTGCGGACCGGGTGGCGCAGCGCCTACCGCACGGCTTCTACCAGCCGCAGACGTCGTTTTCTCAGGTCATCATGGGCGCCCACGCGGTTTCCGTGGCCGTGGAGTTGCAGAAGTCCGGCGAAGCGGCGCGGCAGGCACGTCGCCACGACGCGGCGGCGATTCCGTCGAGGCCGCGCCGGGCACGCCACCTTATCGAGGTCGCTCGGGCGCACTACGGCAAGGGCGACAAGGAGGCCACCATGGCCACGCTTCGGCGGGCGTACGAGTCGGCTCCGGAGACGATCCGCTTCAACGGCTACGCTCGACGGATCACTCTGGACTTGCTCGACGGTCCGCGGTCCACCCGCGGCGACGCCCGCGACCTCGCGGTGAAAGTCGGCCTCGTCTATTGATCTAGGGGTACGAACCCTACCCCTTCCACCCCGCGACCATACGTAGCGTTTCCCTCACGGGATGCGGCGGGCGGTGCGGGTATCGCCTGGCCGCCGCGTCCCGCTCAGCTGCGGGGGCGCAGAGGCCGCCCTCGTGATCGACGAGGGAGGGTACGTGCAGCGCGTCTCGTACGACGAATACCTCTCGGCTACCGCACTGACTCTCGCCCGCCGGCACCGGCCGGTCTGGTCCTGGCGGAGGTGGCGGCAGGTCTGCCGCTGCGGAGCCGACCTGCCCTGCCGCGCACGGCACCGCATTCCAATCAATCGTGGCCACTGGCCACAGGAGGGTGAGCAGTGAACGACGGCCGGGAGTGGGCGATCCTCGCGGTTTACGTCCGAGGGCTCGCCGGCATGTGCACCGGCTGCCGCGCATGGTGGTCGCGGCTGGCTCCGTACCCAAGCTGGCGAGTGGATTTGGCGACCAGTCGGCAGGCCCGGACGAGTACCGCCCGTTTCCTGGGTGGTGTGCGGTGAGCACCCACGGCCCGGTCATGCCGATCTGGAGCTGCGGAGGCTGCGGCCTGCCATGGCCCTGCTCGACACGGAAGCGGGAACTGCGGGCAGAGTATGCAGACGCTCCGGTGTCGCTGGCCATCTACCTCGGCTCCTACCTTGTCCAGGCTGCCGAGGACATGCCCTGGACGCCGGCCGGCGTGCTGCACCGCCGCTTCCTTGGATGGGCCAGGGCGGCTGATCGGCCGATGCCAGCAGTGTGAGGTCGACCCAAGGCGCGGTGCTGGTGTTTCGACCGGTCCGTTTCCTTGGGCCGCCTCCCGAACCCGGCGTGCCAGTCGTCCTGGCACCGG
>NZ_JBSFYQ010000090.1:0-9976 GCF_053599855.1 Micromonospora sp. NPDC005161 | reverse complement strand
CGCAGCTCGTCGGCGCGTGCCGAGAGCCGGTCGGTCTCGCTCACCCGCTCCTTGATCTGCGCCACCAGCCCGGAGCGTGCCTTGCTGCGCCCCGGGCGGAGGTCCGCCGGCCCCGACGGTGTCACTTCGAGAACGCCTGGAAGTCGGCGATCCTGACCTGGTCCCGGGCCGGGCTGGCGGTCGCGCAGTCCGTCGTCGTGGCCGGGTCGTTGTCCTGCTCACCGGCGTAGTGCGGGCCGCCGGTGCACTGGCTGGCCAGCACCTCCAGTCGCAGGTGGGTGGCGAGCGTGGTGGGCACCGCGAACGTCCGGAGGTTGATGTCCCGGCTGTACGCCCGGTACGCCCCGCCGGGGAACGCGTCGCCCGCACTGGTGTAGATCCGCTGCCAGCGCGCCGGATCCGCGCAGTCGGTGGTCTTCGCGTTGCAGGCGGACACCGCGAACGAACGCAGCGCGCTGAGCGCGTTCTGACTGCCGGTGTCCGGGTCCGCGACGATCGCCGGGCGCAGCATCGCGCTGACGTTCACCCGCTTGACCACCTGGGGGGCGTCCCCGGGAAGTGCCACAGTGAGCTGCCTGCCGGCCACCCCGTCCAGCGAGGCCCAGTTCGTCGCCTCGGTGTCGTCGCCGATCCGCTCCAGGTTGACCCCGTCGCCGGTGATGGTGGCGCCGGACGCCGTGGACGCGAGGTTGCGGCTCATCCGCAGGTCCACGTACCCGTCGTGACCGGCCTTCGCGACCACGCTGAGCCGCTGGTGCCCGAAGCCGGGCGCCACGGCGAGCAGGTTGTACGTGCCGGCCACCAGCTCCACGGTGTCCGGCAGCGGCGTCGCCGGGTCGGTGTCCGCCACCGGCACCGCCCGCGCCTCGTACTCCCCGGCGTACACCCGGATCGGCGCGTCGGCGCTGTCGCCCCGCGGCCGTAGGGTGAGCGTCGCGTTGCCGCCGCTCGGCGAGGCGAAGCTCGGCGTCGGGTCGGTGTCGGCGGCGCCGTTGGTGACGGCGTCCCGGCCCATTCCGGAGCGCGCGAACTCGGCCCAGATCAGGTCCTGGTTGGCGCCGCCGAAGCGGAGCAGGTCGGCGGTGAGCATGTTGTCGCGCATGTCGAGCATGCTGACCTGGCTGGCGGCCTGGAGCAGGAACGAGTCGAAGACCAGCTGCGACCAGCGTCGGTTGCCCGGGCACTTGTCGGCGGCGACCTTCCCCTGCGCGCACTCCAGTTGCCGTTGCGGGGTGCCGAGGCCGTACCGCTTCACCAGCGCGGACCGGACCCGGAAGTTGGTGGCGCCCCAGATCTCCCCGTCGGCGTGCACGGCGGGCCCACCGGTGTTGTAACCGATGTCGGAGTAGTTGAGCGGGCTGCGGCTGAGGTCGTAGTTGCGGATGCCGCTGACCAGGTTGCCGGTGACGTAGCCGCCGGTGACGAAGGGCGTCTCGCCGGGGGCCCGCAGCCCGTTCTGGAAGAGGTACTCGGCGGCGAGCAGGTCGCCCCACGACTCACCCATCGCACCGCCCTGGTGGCCGCCGATCCCGCTGTCCGGGCCGGCGATCATCCGGTTGGTGATCGCGTGGGTGTACTCGTGGCCGATCACCGTCATGTCGTAGTCGCCGTCCACGCACGGCGGGTACGGCCCGCCGGCCTGCGGCTGCCACAGGTACATGTTGGTGGTCGGCGGCAGTCCGTCGCGCGGGGTGCCCTGGTTGGCGTTGTTCCGGTTGCCGCTCAGCGCCCCCTGCTGGGCGCGGCCCTGCTCGGCGTCGCCGCCCAACCCGGCCGGGGTGAGGTTGACGGCCTGGAGGTTCCACGCCGACTCGGTGAAGCCCAGCTGGTACGACCAGTCGTGCATCCGGTTGTGCATGGCGAACAGGTTGGCGATCGACGCGTCCGCGTCGTTGCGCTGGGCGGACGTGAACACGTCCGGGTTGCACTTCGCCTGGTGCCACTGGTCGGTGAACGGGTATTCGTAACGGCGTTCCGGGCTGAGCGGGGCCGGGACGACCGGGGTGCCGGCACCCCAGGACAGCACCGTGTTGGCCGAGTTGCCGCGCGAGGTGAAGGTGGGCGTGCCGGTGGCCGCGTCGACATCCCACGGCTGGCCGGTGGCCGGGTCACGGAAGGCCGCCTGGCAGCCCGGCGTGGGGTCGCCGCACCAGCGCACCCGAGGGTCCTGCCCGGGGCCGAGATCGCGGGGCGGGGTGGCCGGGAAGACGGCCCAGCTCGGGTTGTCGGAGTCGAAGTCGACGAGGTCCTCACGGACCAGCACCTGCCCGGTGATCCCGTCCACATAGGTGGTGAAGGCGGCCGGGTGGTCGGTGTCCGCGCTGATCAGGGTCACCTCGTACCCGGCCCGGGGCCCGTCCAGCGGGGTCGGCACGGCCACCGCGCGCACGGTGTGGCTGGCCACCGCGCTGGCGTCCAGCTTGGCGTCGGTGAGCGCGGCGGCGTACGCCTGCTCGGCCGTGCGGGTGGCCTGTGCGGGTACGCCGGTGGTGCGGGCCAGCGAGGAGCTGACCGAGAGTACCGTGCCGCCGGTGACCGCGACGGTGACCAGGCCGTCCGGCCCGGCCGGCAGGTCGCCGAAGCGCTGCCGCAGGGTGACCACGGCTCCGCTGCCGATCGGCCGGACCAGCACCCGTTCCAGGGCGGCCACCGCGGCGGTGTCCATCCCGAACAGGTCCCGGTTGGCGGCCAGGTAGGCGCGGGCGGCGGCCTCCGGGTCGGTGGGCAGCCCGGTCGCGAGCGGGGCGCGGCCGGGGCCGAGCGCCTGCGGGGTGCCGAGCCGGTTCCAACGCACGTCGGGGTCGGCGGCGCGGGCCAGCCCGCGTTGGCGGGCGTCCGGTGCCGCCGTACCCCGGCGGTTGTCGACGTCGGCGTGCTGGTGCCCTTCGGCGAACGGCCCGGACCGGCGCTCGGCGGACGGCGCGCCGCCGGCGGGGGCTGCGGTGCTGACGCCGGTGGGGAGCAGCGCGGCGACCGTCGCCGTCGACGCCAGGATGGCGATGAGCCGGCGTCGACGCCGGCTCATCGGGGGTGACCACTCCGGTTGTGGCACGGGACCTCCTCGTGGGAGCGGATGACCGGCGGCCGCCGGCCGACGCTGCGCGGTAACGCATGTGCATCTGTGGATATCAGCCGGTCGGGGTGGCGGCAAGGTCCGGGCACGCCGACGCGCCGACGGATCGAGATAATTCAACTTTACAAAGTAGGCAGCCTAGTAAAATGAGCGTGACGCGCGCCGGCCCTGGCGCTGGTTCCGCCGCTGCGACGGGCGGCGCGCTCAGGCGACCGGCGACCAGTCGGGGTCGCGGCCGAAGGCGGCAAGGAGGCGGTCCTGCTCGTCGTCGCCGGACACCCGCACCCCGCCCCGGACCAGGTCGTCGCGCCGGTAGTCGTCGACCCGGCCGGCGAACCATCGGGCGCACACCCGCACCACGTCTGGGTCCAGCCGCGGCTCGGCGCCGATCGCCACCGCCACGTCCCAGCCGTGCACCATGTGTTCGGCGAGGAGCTGCTGGAGGTACTCGTCGGCCGGGGTGTCACCGGCGGACAGGTGCACGGTGCGATCGCGCGCGCCGGGATGGGTGGCGGCGATCTCGGCCTGCGCGGCGGCCTCCCGCGCCGTGGTGGCCGGGTCGGCGCCGAGCTGGTCGCCGTCGAACCGGCCGCCCACCTCGTCGACGGTCCGGCCGGCGAGCAGCGGCACGCTCCACCGGTCCTCGCCGACCACATGGTTGACCAGGGTGCGCACGTCCCAGTCCGGGCAGGGTGTCGGGTCGGACCACTGGCCGGGCCCGACCTGGTCAACCCGGTCGACGAACTCGGCCAGGCTCCGGCGGTACGCCTCCAGCAGATCCATGCTGCCGATTGTTCCGGGCGGCGTGGCGAGGCGAGTGGTTTTGCCGGGCCCCGGCAGGGTGATCCGCGCTGGCCGGCGGGCGGCCGCCCGCGGATCAGTCCAGGTCGGTCGGGTCCAAGCCGAGCTCCCGGGCGGTGACCAGGCGGACCCACTCGCCGAACTGCCGGCGGGAGATCACCCGGTCGTGCACGGCGAACTGCACGGCCAGGCCGTCCATCACCGCGCTGATCCGCCAGGCGGCCCCGTCCGGGTCGGCGCACTGGAAGGTGCCGTCGGCGACCCCGGCGGAGATCACCGCGGCGAGGTCCTGCCGCCAGCGCAGGTCGAGCCGGCGGGAGACCTTCTCCACCTCCGGGGTGCGTAGCGACTCGGACCAGCCGTCGATCCACATGGACCAGGAGGTGGCCCGCCCGGCCGGGGTGTAGAGCTTGAGGATCCGGCGGAGCTTGGTCAGCGGCGGGGCCGAGGATCGGGTCACCGCGTCCAGCCGGGCCAGATCCTGCTCGACCGCGTACGCGAACGCCTGCGCGAGCAGCCGCTCCTTGGTGACGAAGTGGTAGAAAACCAGGGCCTGACTGACCCCGGCGGCCTGCGCCACGTCTGCCGTCCGGGTGTTGGCCAGACCGCGCTCGACGATCACGTCACAGGCGGTGCGCAGCAGGGCATCCAGGCGGATCTCGGCCGCACGTCTCGTCACGACCGTTACGGTAACCCATCCGACCGAACACGAACAGTTACCCGTCACCGTCCGATCCGGGATGCGACAGTCGGAACCCGGACACTTCCAGACGGTGCCTTCCGTCGTTTTCCTGAGGGCGTACGTCGAGGTCCGCCGGCACCAGCTGACGCGCCGGAACGCTCGTCGCCCGCCGCGCCACCCGGCGACGGGCATCTCGACGCCGCGACGTCGGAGTGTGACGGCTGCCAACCATCAGGGCAGCCCCCTAGGAAGCCTGGCGGTGGTGGGGCTGGTCCCGCCCGGGCGGACGCGCCGACGCGGACCCCGAGTTGGCAGTCGTTCACCGGCTCGGCTAAAGTTCTCATCCGTCACCCGGGAACGCCGGGGGCGTGCGGACGTAGCGCAGCTGGTAGCGCATCACCTTGCCAAGGTGAGGGTCGCGGGTTCGAATCCCGTCGTCCGCTCGGAGCTGCCGCCACGTACGACGGGGGCAACCTCGGTGGGGTGGCCGAGAGGCGAGGCAACGGCCTGCAAAGCCGTGTACGCGGGTTCAAATCCCGTCCCCACCTCAGCAACAAGGCACGGGCGATTGGCGCAGTGGGAGCGCGCTTCCTTGACACGGAAGAGGTCACTGGTTCAAACCCAGTATCGCCCACCAGCAGAAAACGGCTCGTTACCGGAATCCCGGTAACGAGCTTTTCTGTATGCGCTCGCCAGGTCGCGAGCTCGCCAGCTCGCCAGCTCACTGCGTGAGCGACGTCAGCAGCTCCCGCAGCCAGGCGATCTCGGTGCGGCTGGTGGCGGTGGCGATGCGGAACAGCCCTCGGCGGAAGGGGTCGTCGGGGAAGTCGTCGGCGCGCAGCGGTCGGTCACCGTCCCAGAAGAAGCTCGCCGGCTGGGTGAGGAAGTCGAGCCGTCGCCGCAGCACGGCGGCCTGACCGGCTGGGTCGTCCAGGTGGCGCAGGAAGGCCAGCAGTGTGAACCAGCGGTTCTCGTCGGTGATGAACAGTTCGTCGGGGGTGCGCAGCCGGCGCAGCAGTTCCGCCTGCCCGGCGGGGCTGAGGGTGAGCACGTGCCGTGGCGCCGCCACCTGGCCGGCCTGAACGTCGCGACGTAGCAGGCCCGCGCGCTCCATGCGCTTGATCGTCGGGTACAGCGTCCCGTCCGCGATGGGCCGGACGTGGCCGGTGAGCGCCGCGACGCGCCTGCGCAGCTCGTACCCGTGCAGCGGGGCGTCGGCCAGGAAGCCCAGTATCGCGAACTCCAACATCGTGTTAGCTTACCTCCACAACGGGATACCTCGACTGCGAGGTATTGGTCAGGAGGTAGTGATGCGCGGCGCCCAGGTGCGGCCAGACGGCACGACGATTCGTTGGGTGGAATTGCCCGGCGCCGAGCCCGCCCGGGTCTACCTGCACGGGCTCGGCGCCTCCTCACCGGTGTACTTCGCGGCGGTGGCCACCAACCCCACGCTCGCCGGACGGCGCACCCTGATGATGGATCTGCTCGGGCACGGCATCAGCGACCGGCCGGCCGACGCCTCCTACACGCTGGAGGAGCACGCCGACCTGCTCGCCACCGCGCTGAACACGGCCGGGGTCAGCGCCGCGGAGGTGATCGCGCACAGCATGGGCGGCTCGGTCGCCATCGTCCTGGCCGCCCGCCACCCGCACCTTGTCGCGGCCCTGGTTCTCGTCGACGCCACCCTCGACCCGCAGCCTCCGGGCGTCGGGATCCGCGCCCGCTACACCGAGGAGCAGTTCCTGCACGGCGACGGCCGATCCGAGACGCTCGACCGTGTCGGGCCGGCCTGGGCGGCGACGATGCGACTCACCGGTGCGGAGGCGCTCTACCGCACCGCCGCCCACCTCGGCCGCGGCACCACACCCACCATGCGGGACCTGCTGCTCGACCTGCCGGTGCCGCGCACCTACCTCCACCCGGCCGACAGCGAGCCGACGGGTGTGCGTGCCCTCACCGACGCCGGCGTGCGGGTGGTCGCCGTGCCGGACGCCGGTCACAACATCATGTTGGACAATCCGGAGGGCTTCGTGGCGGCCACTGCCGAGGCACTGCGGGCGTAGGCCACGCGCTCGCTTCCGGCTCGGCTCAGAAGGTCAGCAGCCGGAACGTGCCCACGGTGCGGAAGCCGAGGCAGCGGTAGACCGGCTCGCCGACGGGCGTCGAGGTGAGTGCCGCCGTGCGGACGCCCCGCCCGGCGGCCAGGTCGAGCGCGGCCCTGGTCATCGCCGCGCCGATGCCCCGCCGGCGCTGCTCAGGCTGGGTGCCGACGAAGTACAGGGTGAGCAGCCCGTGGCTGAGCCAGGCCACGGCCGTCCCGACGATCCGGCCGCCGTCGAGGCGACCGGCCAGCCTGATCACCGTGCCGTCGCCGGCGAACGCCTTCTCCCGCTCGATCGCCGCCGCCGCGCCTTCCGCCGGGATTCCGGACACCCGGGCGTAGGCGCCGACGAACGCGTCCAGGTCGGTGGCTTCGGCGATGTGCAGGCCGGCCGGTGTCGGCGCGCGCCGGATCCGGCGGAGCTTGCCCGGGCCGCCCGCCCGGACGTCACCCTGGTGCCGGCGTTCGTGCACGACCACGACGGACGGCGCGACAAGCTCGACCTGCTTCGGCGGCTCGCCGAGGAGGGTGCGCTGACCCTCCGTGTCGCCGGCCGGTTCCCGCCGGAGGAGGCGTCCCGGGCGCACCGGATCCTTGAGGCGGGCGGGGTGCGGGGCCGGCTGGTCATCGATCTGACGCGGCGGCACCCGGAGCGCCCTGTCCGGCGCCGACCCACCCGCACGCCGCATCGGTCTACCCGGTCGCGGAGAGCAGCGCCTCGGCGAGGTCGGTGCGGGTGTTGAGCAGCGTGCGGCCCTGGCGCTGGGTCACCACCAGACCGGCCGCGCGTAACGCGGTGAGATGTTGGGAGACCCCGCCGGGCGACATGCCACTGCGCCGGGCCAGCTCGGTGGTGCTCACCGGCCCGATCAGCTCGGAGAGCAGCCGGGCCCGGCCGCGCCCGAGCACGGCGGCCAGCGCGTCCGGGACGCCGGTCGGATGCTCCCACAGCGCGCCGAGCCCACGGGCGGGATAGGCGAGCTGCGGCGCGTCCCCGGCGGACACGCTCGCCACCGACGGCCACACGAAGACCGACGGAACCAGCACGAGGCCCGGACCGTCCGCGACGTCCGGGGCCAGGCAGTGCCGCTGCGCGACGAGCAGGGTGTCGTCCTCCCACCGGACCTGGCGGTGCAGATCGTTGAGGAGCACCGCCGCGCCGTCCTCGGCGAGCAGGCGGGCGCGGGCGGCGACGTCGGCGTCCAGCAGCAGCCGCAGCCGGGGCCAGTGCGGGGCCAGGGCGATCCGCCAGTACGCCTCGATCTCCTCGGTCAGCCGGCGCAGCCCGGCCGGCGGGTCTGCGTACAGGGCGGCGAGCGCGGGCGTGCGGTCGCCCGGGTACAGGTCCAGGTGCGCGCGGACGGTGTCGGTCGGGGTGGCGCGGACGGCGGCCAGTTCGGCGGCCAGGTCCGGGATGAGGCCGGCGGGCGGCGGGGTGAGGAAGTCGGCCAGGTAGCTGGGCCGGGCCGGCACCAGCTGCCAGAGCAGCCCGCCGTTAGCGTCGATCAACCCGGCCTCGACCAGCGGTGGACGGACCCGGCGTACCCAGGGCAGGTGGACGGCGTGGTCCCCGGGGTCGCGCAGCACCCGGATGCTCGCGACGACCTCCCACAGGCAGGAGACGGCGAACCGGATGCGGGCGACCGCACCCGCCGACAGGCTGATGGCGACCACGGCACCCCCGGTGGATTCAGCTGGGACTGAAACATTACCGCCAGGGTCGGGGCCGGCCGAGACTTGCCGGGTGAGCGAACAACACACCCGAGCCGAACTGTTCCGATCCCTGCACACACCAGGGTCGCCGCTGGTCCTGGTCAACGCCTGGGATGCCGCGAGCGCCCGCATCGTGGCGGCCGCCGGCGCCCGCGCGGTGGCCACCACCAGCGCCGGCGTCGCCTGGAGCCTGGGTGTACCCGACGGCGACGTCCTCGGCCGCGACGCGGCCGTCGATATGGTCGGCCGGGTCGCCGCCTCGGTGGCGCTGCCGGTCACCGCGGACATCGAGTCCGGGTACGGCGCGACGCCGGCGGAGGTCGGCCTGACCACCCGCGCCGTGCTCGACGCCGGTGCGGTCGGCGTGAACATCGAGGACGCCCGACGCGAGGCCGACGCGCCGTTGCGCGACGTGCCCGACCAGTGCGCCCGGATCGGCGCGGTGCGGGGCGCGGCCGACGCGGCGGGGCTGCCGCTCTACGTCAACGCCCGGATCGACACGTTCCTCAGCGGCGCCGGGGACGTCGACGAGACCGTGGCCCGGGCCACCGCCTATCTCGCCGCCGGCGCGGACGCCATCTTCGTGCCCGGGGTGGTGGACCCCGTGACCATCCGCGCGCTGGTGCGGGCGGTACCGGCGCCGCTGAACGTGCTCGCCGGGCCGGGTGCGCCGACGGTGGGGGAGCTGGCCCGGCTGGGGGTGGCCCGGGTGAGCCTCGGCTCGTCGGTCGCGGAGGCCGCGTACGCGGTCGCCCGCCGGGCGGCGGACGAGGCCCTCGGCGCGGGCACGTACGGCGCGCTGGCGGACGCCCTCGACTACGGAACGCTCAACGCGCTGATGCGGTGAGCGACGAGGGCCGTGCGGTGCCGGGAGGGGTGCCTCCCGCGGTCAGTCGGGGTCACGGATGCGACGGGCCGGCCACCTCGATCGAGGTAGCCGGCCCGGCATCGCGTGATCCGCCGGCGCCGCCGGTGGTCGTGTCACAGCGGCGGGCCGATGTCCCGCCGCTCCTCGACCCGGCGGTACTCCACCGGCTGCTCACTGGTGGTGACCACCGCACGGCGGCGACCCCAGATCAGCGTGGTCATGATCAGGCCGAGCACACCGGCCGCCATCAGGATCCAGCCGACCACGTCGAGGTTGATGCCGCCGACGCTCGCGTCCAGCGCGAAGGTGAGGATCGCGCCGAGCGCGATCAGGAAGATGCTGGTGCCGATACCCACGACAGCCTCCTTAGGGGGATGTGGTGCGCTGTCGAGCCCTTCAGTACCCCGGCGCCGACCAACGCAACCCGCCACCGGCCAGGGTGGCGCTCCGGGCGATCTTGCGATCGGGTAGAGTTCACCTGTCGCCGGGGCACACCGGCGACGTGCGGACGTAGCGCAGCTGGTAGCGCATCACCTTGCCAAGGTGAGGGTCGCGGGTTCGAATCCCGTCGTCCGCTCGCGATCCGCCCCACGGGGCCTGGCTGCCGGTTCGGGCGGTCACCACGGGCGATTGGCGCAGTGGGAGCGCGCTTCCTTGACACGGAAGAGGTCACTGGTTCAAACCCAGTATCGCCCACCAACGCGGAACGGCTCGTTACCGGAATACCGGTAACGAGCC
>NZ_JBSFYQ010000089.1:0-10160 GCF_053599855.1 Micromonospora sp. NPDC005161 | reverse complement strand
GGGCGTCCCGCGGGACGCCCCGCCGACCCAATGGGCTGTGTCAGGAGCTGCAGGTGTTGAGCATGCTCTGCAGGGCGGACTTTTCGGATGACTGCAGGGTGAGGCTCCAGTTGTACTTCACGGTGATCCACATCTTGCTGTAGGTGCACCGGTACGACGACAGGGACGGCTGCCATGTGGAGGGGTCCTGGTCGCCCTTGGATTGGTTGACGTTGTCCGTCACCGCGATCAGCTGTGGGCGGCTCAGGTCGTTGGCGAAGCTCTGCCGGCGGCTGGTCGTCCAGGAGTTGGCGCCGGAGCGCCACGCCTCAGCGAGGGGCACGACGTGGTCGATGTCGACGTCGGAGGCCGCCGTCCAGGTCGCGCCGTCGTAGGGGCTGTACCAGCGGCCCGAGGTCGCCGCGCAGGAGCTGTCGACCACGACGGAGGTGCCGGCGCTTGAGGACCTGCTCGCGGGTGTTGCAGCTACCGCTGATCGTGATCCAGTGCGGGAACAGGTCCCGTGAATAGCCGCTGGTTGAGCCCTGCGCCGCCACGCCTGTGCGGAACCTGCGCCCGCCGGCAGCCAGGCCCGCCGCAGCGAAGATCAGGAGCGCCAACAGGACCATTCGCCGCCGTCCCACGCCCTTCGCACCTGATGCGAAACCGCGTCTAGGCTTGGCCCCCTAGTCGCCGGGGAGGATCACCAGTGCACGGTCGGGCAGCGAGGTCAGCACTCGACGCTGGCCGGTGGCCGGGTCGGCGGCGACCAGCTGCTCACCGCCGCATGCGGTCCTGCCGGCCTTGGAGGCACCGCCTCCTTCTTTTAAGGCCGGGTGGTCGGTGACTGATCGACATCGCATTCCCTCCGCCACCACGGTCATCGCCTCACCCGGAACCGAACCGCAATGATCGTCAACCATTCGCGGTGGTCTCATTACGACGCCGAAGGTATCCGATTTGGCGTAGACAGACTCCTTATCTGTGGGGGCTCGCCATCCCCCGAGCGACAGAGATTCCGCGTCCCTGGCGGAAGCGGCGCGACCGCGAACAACAGAGCGCCCGGCCGAGGAACGCTGGTTCCTCAGCCGGGCGGGGTGAAGGGTCAGGACTGGGTGTTTCCCCGGAACACGGGGTCGGCAGAGTCGTAGAAGCGCAGCCGAACGTCGCGAGCCGCCGTGAAGTGGACGTTGGCGCGTTCGCCCGCTACTTCGACATCGCGAGCCAGGATCGCCTCCAACAGCGCCTCGTGCTCGTCGCGGGAGTCCTGGTATCTCCCGGCGTGGTGAAGCGCCGTCGCCGGATAACGGCGGAGGTAGAGGTCGAGGCGCTTCAGGAAGTCGATCAGTGCGCTGTTGTGCGTGGCCGCCCAGATGGCTTCGTGGAACTTCCGGTTCGCGGCGTTCAGCGCGGCCACGTCGTCGGGCGGAACCTCTCGCAGGATCTCGTGCAGTCGGATGAGCTGCATCCGGTCGAAGCTGGTGTGCCGCTCCGCGGCCCCACGGGCGGCCGCGGCCTCCAGCGGAATACGTACCTCGTAGATGTCGAAGAGTGCCTGGGCACTGCGGCCGGCAACGCGGAGTTGCCGCTCTGATGACTCGACGAGGCCGTCACGGGTAAGCAGGCGCAGGGCCTCCCGAACTGGTGTCCGGCTGACGCCCATGCGCGTCGCGACCGTCGTCACGACCAGCGGCGCCCCGGCTTCGAGTTCGCCGCTGATGATGTCGTCCCGCAGCGTCACGTAGACGTCGGCGGCCAACTCTCTCGAACCGTTGGTCACCCCTTCGTCCCTCCCACATGTCTGCCTTCATTGCTCGACGGGAGCCATAAATCCAGCTCTGCAGGAGAGCCGATCTCCATCACGATGCGCGATACCATCCCCGTTTATAGCACCTTTGAAAGGAACGACTGCGTGCGGCCATTTTGCGGTCGGGCCAGAACTTGCTGCGGGTCGCCGTACTCGACAACGACTCCCTCGTCCATGAACACGACTGTGTCGGCGACCTCCCGGGCGAAGCCCATCTCGTGGGTGACGACGACCATGGTCATGCCCTCTGCCGCCAGCGACTTCATCACGTCCAGGACCTCGCCGACGAGTTCCGGGTCCAGCGCACTGGTCGGTTCGTCGAAGAGCATCAGCTTGGGCTCCATCATCAGGGCGCGGGCGATGGCAACGCGCTGCTGCTGGCCGCCGGAGAGTTGGCTCGGGTAGCTGTCCGCCTTGTGGGCGAGACCAACCCGCTCCAACAGCCGCTGAGCCCGCTCGGTCGCCAACTGCCGCGAGTCCTTCTTGACCCGTACGGCGGCCTCCAGGCAGTTGCCGAGAACGGTCAGGTGGGGGAAGAGGTTCCACTGCTGGAAGACCATCCCCACCTCGGCACGCTGGCGGCACACCTCCCGGTCACGCAGTTCGTGGAGGTTCTCGCCGACCTGGCGGTAGCCGATGAGATCGCCGTCGATCCAGATGCGGCCGGCCTGGATCTTCTCCAGGTGGTTGATGCAGCGCAGGAACGTGGACTTCCCCGAGCCGGACGGTCCGATCACGCACGTGACCTCGCCTCGGGCTACCTCGAGGGAGATCCCCTTAAGAACCTCGACCCGGCCGAAGGACTTGCGTACGCCCTCGGCGCGGACCATCGGGCCCGACAGGCTCGATGATGCGATTTCGGTCGTCAATGTCGTCTCCACTGTTCAGGCACCGGCCACCGCAGCCGGCGCGGGTTCGTCCCGCCGTGGCTTGCTCGACTGCGCCGAAGACCGCCCGATGTGCCGTTCCAGGCGGCCCTGCAGGAATGAGGTGATCGAGACCAGCAGGAGGTACCACAGGCTGGCGACGATGAGCAGGGCGATGATCTCGAAGTTTCCGGAGTAGATGTTCTGCGCGGTCGAGAGCAGGTCTCCCCCGGCGATGAACGCCACGAGCGAGGTGTTTTTGAGCAAGGAGATGAACTGGTTGCCGGCGGGCGGCACGATCACTCGAAGTGCCTGGGGAAGCACCACCCGGCGTAGCAGGAGCGCTCGGTTCATACCGAGGGCCTGCGCGGCCTCCACCTGGCCCCGGTCGACAGCGGCGATGCCGCCGCGGACGATTTCGGCGTTGTAGGCGGCCTCGTGCAGCGTCAGGCCCAGGAGCGCGGCGACGAATCCGGTGATGACGTCGTTGGTCTCGACGACGAACGACGTACCTGGGATGCCGATGTTTGGGAACAGCAGCCCGAGGTTGAACCAGAGGACGAGCTGCACGAGCAGGGGGACGCTGCGAAAGACCCAGACGTAGATTCCACTCAGCCAGGACAGCACCCGGCTGCTCGACAGCCGCATCACGGCGAGTCCGATTCCAAGCAGCAGACCGGTGATCTCGCAGATCACCGCCAGCTTCAGCGTCACCAGCAGGCCCTGCAGGATGGCGTCGGCGAACTGGTAATTCGCGATGACGTCCCAGTGCACATTGGGACTGGAAGCGAACGTCCAGACGAGGAACGCCGCGACCAGCACTGCGACCACCGTCAGCGCCCACAGTCCGGGCCGCGGGACCGGTTTCGCGCGGATCTCATTCTGGGGAGCCATGGTCAGCTGGTGCTCCCCTCCAGCGAGTCGCCGCCGTTGACGACGACCTTGTCCACGGCGCTGTCCTGGACGTCCCACTTCTCCAGGATCTTCTGGTAGGTGCCGTCCTTAATGATCTTGTCGAAGCCGTACTGCAGCGCGGCGATCATCTCTTTGTCGCCCTTCTTCACCGCGACCGCGTCGTATGAGGTCGCGAACGGCTTCCCGGCGACTTCGAGCTTCCCGCCGGACTCCTTCGACTGGTAGGCGGCCTTCCCGAGGTTGGCGATGTTGGCGTCAGCCCGTCCGTTCGTCAGCTGCAGAAGGGCGTCGGCAACCGTCGGGAACTTCAGGATCGTGACCTGCTCCTGGCCCGCCTGGACGCACTTGGCCGACTGGGCCTCGGCGAGGTCCACGGAGATGGTGCCGGTGACCAGGCTGAGGGTCTTTCCGCACATGGCGTCCTGGGAGTCGACCTTGCCGGGGTTTCCCTTCGGGACGATGAAGACCTGACCCGACTCGATGAAGTCGACGAAGTCGACCTGCTTCTGCCGCTCGGCGGTGTCGGTGACGCCGGACATCGCGATGTCGTAGCGGCCGGCCTGCAGGCCCGTGATAAGGGAGGCGAACTTCGTGTTGACGAACGTCGCCTTCACGCCGAGTGCCTCGGCGACCGCGTTGCCCATGTCGACGCTCACGCCGATGATGGTCTTGCCGTCCGGGCCGACGAAGTTGTTGGGCGGAAGTTGGGCGTCCGTGGCGATGGTCAGGGTTCCCGCCTCCTGAACGCTCTCGGGCAGCAGGGTGCTCACTGGACCGGGGGTACCGGTGGAGCTTGCGTCGGTCGTTTGGTCGGTCGATCCGCAGGCGGCCGCCCCGAGGAGCAGGGCCGCGCTGGCCAGGGTCGCGGCGGCGATGGAGTACATACGTTTGGGACGTTGGTTGGGCATCAGTAACCTTTTCTGTCTGGTGACCCGTGACTGGGGGCAAGCTGTCGAAGGCCCGACATGAGGTCGGTCATCGACGTCTGTGGGAGCCGCTGGAGCGCCTTTTCGAGTGCCTCCACCTGCGGCGCAGGCAGTGCGGTCGAGGCGTTGGAGCGGAACTTCATGAGGTGCTCGTCGGCGGTGAGCGTGCGAGCGCCGAAACCGCGGTTGACTGGGATTGCGATCTCCCCCTCCTGGCCCTGCTGGGTGCCGTAGCGCAGGACGCAGGAGATCCTTCGGGGGAAGGCGGCGGTGGCGGTGGCCGATTCGACCATGCGTACACGTCCCGCGAGCGCCCGCCGCTGTGGCTCGACCGCGGCGGCGTCGGTAAAGTCCTGCAGGCCCACCCCGAGCCCACCGCCCCCGAGCATCGCGGCCGCGAAGGCGTAGGGCCCGCTGAACTGGGCCTCGTAGCCGGTGGTCGGATTGGCCTTCTTCTCCGGCGGTTCGGCGATGGTCCGCAACGTGGGCTTGGCGACTCCGGCCTCGACCCAGTCGAGTTGGTCGGCGGTGATGCCGCGCTCGCGGAGCATGAGCGCGGCATCGATCACCGGGTGCGTGTAGATGTTGCAGGGGTACGGCTTGAAGCCGACGTCGCCCAGCGTCCAGCCGGTCCCCAGGTCGTCGGTCAGGGCGGCGAGGTCGACGCGGTCACCGCAGTGAGCCTGCAGGAACCCGAACCGTCCCTCGAGCACGGTGGGCGGACCGGTGAGCCCGGCAACGGCCAGTTCGGCCGCCACCGTGCCTGCGTGGGCGGCCCATCCACAGTGGATTTTCTTCACCGTGCCGCCGGTGCGGTTGGCCTCCAGCAGGCCGGCGCCCATGCTCGCCGCGAGCCCGATCGCGTGCCCGATGACGTCCTGGTCGCTTCCGAGCAGCATCGCCACCGCGACGGCGGATCCGAGGGTGCCGCAGATCGAGGTCGCGTGCAGGCCGCGTTCGAAGAAGACGGAGTTGCCGAGTGCGTCGTCGTAGCCTGCCATGCCGAGCCGGTTGGTGATCTCGATCCCGACCGCCGCGGCCGCCACGAGGGCGTCGTAAGAGGCGTCCACGGCTTCGGCGGTGGCAATCACCGCCGGAATGACCGAGGCGCTAGGGTGTAGAACCGACGGCAGGTGGGTGTCGTCGAAATCGAGGGCGTGGGCGAGGGTTCCGTTGTGGAAAGTCGCGGAGGCGGTCGGCACACGCTGGTTGAGCCCGATCGCGGTGGCGTGTGGGGCGCCGCCCCAGGTGCGCACGACGGTCGAGGTCACCGGGAACACGGCTGTGGTGGTGGCCGCGAGGGAGTTACCGAGAACGTCGACGATCCGGCCGTGGATGTCTTCGCCGAACCGCTCCACCAGCATGGGGTTGGCGCGATGGTCCGCGGCAAAGCGGGCGAGCAGGTGCGCGATCGGTTTGTCGTGGGAGGTCATTGTGCCGTCACCGCCAGCGGACGCAGGGGCGATCCCGTGCCGCCGAAGATCTTCAGCGGAATCGCGACGAACAGGAACTCCGCGATGTTGTCGGCCGCGAGCTTTTCGAGGTCGAGCATCTCGATGAGGTAGATGCCGCGTTCGACGAGGAGCAACCGGTGCACGGGCAACAGCGAATGCCCCTGCCCGGCGGGGATCTGTTCAACCGATGTCGTGTCGCCGCCAACGGCCACCACACCGGTGTCGGCGAGCCAGGCAGCCGCGTCGGTCGTGATGCCGGGTACGCCGTCGTGGAGGCCGAGGAACCGTTGCGGGTCGGCGAAGTGGCGGGACCAGCCGGTGCGGACAAGCACAACGTCGCCGGCGCGTACCTCGACGCCGGCAGCGGCGGCCGTGGTCTGCAAAGTGGCGGTGTCGACCGATACTCCGGGGGCGAGGACTTCGACGCCGGCAGTTGCCGCGACGTCCAGCAACACACCTCGGCGCAGGAACGGTGGGATGGTTTCGGCGCCGTGCTTGGTGAACCGTCCGGTCTGCTGGGCGGCTGCCGCATCGACTCCTCCGTGCAGGCATCCCGCGTCAGAGAAGTGGGAGAGCGCGTCGATGTGGGTGCCGACGTGCCCACCGGTAATGATGAGTTCGCTGGCCGAGGAGGTGCCGTCGGCGCGGTTCTGGTCACCGTGGCGGCGTTGCAGCGCCATGCGGAAGCCGGGGTGGTTGGGTGAGCAGGCCATCCCGGTCTGCAGGGTCTGGGCGAGGTCGTAGACCTTGCCGGCGGACAGGCTTGCCAGGACTGACGCTAGGGCGGGACTCGCGGTCACGATGCCTTCCCGAGTACGCCGCGCTGGATCAGTTCCTCGTCGATGCCGGCTCGTCGGGGTGAGCCGCCCCGGATCTCCTGAAGGCGTTTGGCCTCCCGTTGCTGGATCGCCTGTGCTTCGGCGAGCACGGCGTCGACGTCCTCGTGGGGGACGATGACCACGCCGTCGGCGTCGGCCACGACGAGGTCGCCCGGAGCGCAGACCACGCCGCCGATGGCGACCGGTCGCCCGATCTCGCCAGGCCCCTGCTTGAAGGGACCGGCAGGGCTCACGCCGCAGGCGAACACGGGCAGCCGCAGCTCCGCCAGGGACGCGACGTCGCGGACGGCTCCGTCGAAGACCAGGCCACCCACGCCGAGCGCGGCGGCGCTGTGCGCCATCAGTTCTCCGAACAGGGCACGGGTGAGGTCTCCTTGGCCGTTGACGACGATCACGTCACCTGGCTCGGCCATGTCGATCGCCTTATGGATCATCAGGTTGTCGCCGGCCCGGGTCCAAACCGGCAGGGCCGACCCGGCGCATCGTGCGCCTGGCCAGACGGCCTGGATGCGCGGATCGACCACGCCGAGCCGGTTCATGGCGTCGCCGATGTTGGGCGACGGCACGTCGGCGAAGGCGGCGACGGTGGTGGGGTTGGGTCGGGTCCACTCTGAGGTGACGCGAAATCCCGGCGTTCCGCTCATGCTGCGACCTCCTCGAGCTCGCGCTCCGTGGCGGCGATGGCTGTGGCTACGTCCACCACGTGCCCCTGCTCCTGTACGGCGCCGGCGAGCTGCCAGACGTCCAGGCGGATATCGTCGGGTCGGCAGTAGCCCATGGTCCCGATCCGGATGACGGTTCCGTCGAGCCGAGAACGGCGAGCGCCGGCGATCTGCGTGCCATAACGGTCGCGCATCGTGGCGACGATCTTGGCGGCGTCGACTCCCTCTGGCGCGCGGAGCACGCTGACGCAGGGGGACGCAACGTCGGCGTTGGGATACAGCGACAGCCCGAGTTCAGCGACGCCAGCCGCCAGTGCTCGGCCCAGGTGCGCCTGTCGCGCGAAGGTCTGGGTGAGGCCGGTCTCGTGCACCATCCTCAGCGCCTCGTGCAGGGCGCGGACGAGGTTGACGGCCGGGGTGAAGGTCGCCTGTCCCTGCGCCGCCATGTCGCGCGCTCGGCGCAGGTCGAAGTACTCCCCGCGTGGATCCACCTTGTCGATGCGCCTCCAGGCCTTCTCCGAGGCAGTCACCAGGGCAAGCCCTGGCGGGCACATCAGACCCTTCTGCGAGGCAGAGACGACCAGGTCCAAACCCCAGGCGTCCACCTCAATCGGGAGGCAGCCGAGGCTGGACACGGCGTCAACGACCAGCAGGGCCGAGGTGTCCCGTACGACGTCGCTGATCGCGGCCAGGTCCGTGACCGCCCCGGTGAAGGTGTCGTTGTGTGCCACCAGGACGGCGACGAACTCTCCACCATCCGGAGCCGACAGACGCCGACGCAGTGCCTCGGCATCGGCGCCACCGCCCCAGGAGGAGGACATAGCTTCAACGGACGCGCCGAGCGAGGCGGCGAGGCGGCCGAAGCGTGCCCCCCAGTGACCGTTGTCGAGGGTGAGCACCCGGTCGCCAGGTCGCAGACTGTTGGCGAGCACGGCCTCCAGGGCGCCGGTCCCGGACGACGTGAGCACGATCGGGTTGGCCGTCCTGGTCCCGAACAGCGGCTGCAACATGGCCGCCGTGTCGTGGAGGAGCTCCTTGAACTCCGAGCTGCGGTGATAGATCACCTGCTGGCCCAGTGCCCGTAGCACCCGTGGTGGGACTGGAGTTGGTCCCGGAACCCGAAGTCGCATGCGCTACCTCTCATCACTTTGCATCCATGCCTGTATACAGCCGTGAACAGATGTATGCAATAGGCTGCCGGGTGCAATACAGCCACGTTCTGAGCAAGTCGTGGAGGTGCGTATCCCGTGTGTTCAGACGGGATTGCACGTCTGAGGTGATGTGCCCTGGGTTTGGTGGAGTTGGTTTGGTTGACTTCTCGCGCTTCAAGATCGCTGAGGAGGCCATCCATGCCGAAGCCGTATCCGGCCGAGGTCCGCCGCAGAGTCCTTGATCTCGTCCGAGCCGGGCGCACGGTCACGGCCGTGGCGACCGATCTGGGGATCAGTGATCAGACCGTCTATAACTGGCGCCGGCAGGAGCGTATCGACTCCGGCCTGTTTCCCGGCGTGACGTCCACGGACCACGCTGAGCTGGTTGCCGCGCGCAAGCGGATCGCCGCGCTGGAGGTCGAGCTGGCCGTGCACCGGCGGGCGGCGGAGCTGTTGAAGGAGGCAGTGCCCCCAAAGCACGGTTCACGGCCATCGCCACGATGACCGCTGAAGGCCTACCCGCCCAGATCGCCTGCCGTGTCCTGGACGTCTCCGACGCAGGCTTCTACGCCTGGCGCAACCGCCCGCTCTCGGCACGCTCGCTGCGTCACACCTGGCTCAGCGAGCAGATCCGCCAGATCCACACGGACTCGCGCGGAACCTACGGCTTCCGACGAGTGCACGCCGAACTGGTCCTCGGCCGCGGCATCACCGTCGGGCACAACGCAGTCGAGATGCTGATGCGCCGCATCGGCCTAAAAGGCCCACCAGGCCACAAAAACCGGCGACCACGCCCCAACACGCCCTGCGCCACAGACCTCGTCGACCGCGCGTTCACCCGCCACGGACCGAACCAGCTGTGGGTCACCGACATCATCACCGAACACCCCACCCGCGAAGGCAAGGTCTACTGCGCCGTCGTCCTCGACGTCTACTCCCGCCGAGTCGTGGGCTGGTCCATCGACGCATCACAGACCGCGAACCTGGTCACCAACGCCCTGTCCATGGCCATCGGCAACCGCCGGCCCACCGGCACGATCATCCACTCCGACCACGGCACCCAGCCCAGTACACGTCCTGGGCGTTCACCCGCCGCGCCCGCGAATCCGGACTCGTCCCCTCCATGGGATCCGTGGGCGACTGCTACGACAACGCGGTCATCGAGTCGTTCTGGGGCCGCATGCAAACCGAACTACTCAACCGCAAGAAATGGAAGACCCGCACCGAACTGGCCAGCGCGATCTTCGACTACCTCGAGATCTTCCACAACCGCCAACGCCGCCACAGCTCACTCGGCATGCTCACCCCGATCGAGTATGAAAGGCTCCACCCGTTCATCACGTCCGCAGCCTGAGTCCACCAACACGGAACCCGGGGCACATCAGTCCAGCGCTGGCGGACCAGATCCCGATGCCAGCGCAGCAGGGTGCCCGGCCGAACGAACAACCCGTCCCACAATCGGCGGGGCAGCAGCCGTGTCAGGCCGGCCAGCACGCCCGGTCAGCCCAGTCCCACCCGCGGCCGAGCGACCTGTCGCCGCAGCACCGCCACCTCGTGACGC
>NZ_JBSFYQ010000088.1:0-10459 GCF_053599855.1 Micromonospora sp. NPDC005161 | reverse complement strand
GGCAGGCTGGGCCGGGTCGTCAGCTTCGGCCGAGGCCGTCACCCACTTGATCGAGCATTCTCGAAACCGAGCCCCCCGCTGTGCACAACGCGATAGCTTCGCGATGTGGGCATCACCGGGGGGATAGCATGCGTTCTTCTGATCGCCGTCATCGTGGCGGGCCTCGTGCTCTGGTTGTTGCGGGCCGGATTCGGCCCTAAGAAGCCACCACCGCCACCATCGGACGTTCTAGAGCCGCCGGAGCACCCACGCGACCGCTGACGCGACGACCGACCGGTCCAGGCGCACCCCAATCAAGAAGATCACGTCCCCCGAGCGGGACTCGAACCTGCGACGGCCCGGTGCAGGAAACGAGCGCTCTGTCCACTGAGCTACCGGGTGAATTGGTACGCCGCCAGGGACTCGAACCCTGCACTTACTGAATAAGAGTCAGCAGCTCTACCCCATGAGCTAGCGGCGCTCGGCCGTCGAGCCGCGGCCACCTGAAGGTGCGGGCCGTTCGACGGCGGTGGTCGTTGGCGCAGACCACCTCACACTTCTCGATCTCGACGAGGGTTCGATCCCACGGAGCGCCGGCGCCCCACCAGTGCGTTCACCCCGACCTCCTTGTCGCGCTGGTGGTCGAAGTCCAGGACGACGATGTCGGTCTCACTGCGGCTTGGCGGAGGGAAGGAGGGTCGGACTCCTACGGGCTATTTCACCCCAACCGTTTTCGAGACGGTGGCCGTCGCCATCTGTCGGCTAGTACTCCAGCCGCCGTTCGGGATCATGGCTGGAGTTCGAGGTTGAGGCGTCGGGTGTGATGGGCTCTGCGGGCGCGGAGTTGGTGCTGGCGTCGCCATCCTGACCAGTGCAAACGATGGGTCAGGTGGCGGGCCGGTTCGATGATGATGGTGTTGATCAGGCGGCGGATCTCGTTGACTGTCAGCTCGATCATGGTGTGTCGGGACGGGTCGTCGTCGCGGTCGTGGCTGTCTGCGGCGCAGATCGTCAGGACTGCGAGAGCGGCCAGGGCGAGGGTCGTGAAGCGGTGCCAGGAGTTCCAGTGCCGGACTTGGTGCTGGTCAAGACCGACCTGACTTTTCGCTGCTTGGAAGCCTTCCTCGACGGTCCAGCGGATCCCGGCGACGCGCACGAGCGTGGCGAGGCTGACTGGTTGCGGACTCCGGCAGCGGTAGAAGGCCAGCTCACCGGTGGTGTAGTTCTTGCGGATCAGCAGGCTGTGCCTGCCGTGGTCGCCCGGGTCGGTGTCGGTGGTGACCTCATCGAGCCAGGCCCAGTCGTAGAGGCGAGGGCCTTTCGATCCGGTGCCGGCTGAGCGGCGTTGCCAGGCGGTTGCGGGTAGCCCGGCGGCGATCTGGTCGGCGCGGCAGCGGGCTTTGCCGCCGTCGAGCGGAACCAGGTGATCGCACGAGACGGCCAGGACGTAGCCCAAATTGAGGTCGCGTAACCGGGATCGGAAGCTGCCGCTGTTGCCGTAGGCCTCGTCCGCCGCGACCCACCGGGCGGGCACCGCGGCGTCCAGCGCTGCGGTGATCATGTCCGCAGCCAACTCCCAGCGCTTCGCGAACCCGATGTCATCAGGCACGCCCGCGGCCTCCATCCGGTCGGGGTCATCGGTCCATGACACCGGCAGGTAGAGGCGGCGGTCGATCAGGGTGTGCCCGTGCCGGCCGGCGTAGGTCATGAACACTGCGACCTGGGCGTTCTCGATCCGACCTGCTGTTCCGGTGTATTGACGTTGCACCCCGACCGTGTGGATGCCCTTCTTCAGGTCACCGGTCTCGTCCGGGACCAGCACCGCCTCCGGATCACCGAGCCGTCCGACGATCAGGTCCCGCACGTCGTCACGAACAGCCTCGGCGTCCCAAACCGCCCGATACAGCAACCGCTGCATCGCGTCCGGCCGGGCATGTCCGGCCTGCTCAGCAAGCTGCCAACATGTCTTGATCTCCAACTCGGCCAGCAGCCCGGTCACGAACCCGGCGGCAGCCCGACGCGGTTCCACCCGACCGAAACGGCCCGCGAAACAGCCGAGCACCCCGTCCAGAACACGCTGCCATCCGGCAGCGTCTACGCTGTGACCCGCGGCCACCGCAAGATCCGACTGTTTGTCCACAACATACAGACGATCACGCGGTGGCCGCTCTGCATTCAGCGGCCTGGACCAGGATCCCGAACGGCGGCTGCCGTACTAGCCCCTCCAAACTGTGAATCTTCGGCTGGCCCCGCCGCGACGTCTGCCAGACCCGCCCAGGGAGTCGAACCCCGGCTACACCCACCGCGCCGGGGCGGAGCCCCAGTCGAGCGACATACGCGGTGGGAATCCGGGCCTTGCGATTCAACGTCGGGTACGAGGGAATTGAACCCCCGGCCTCCGCGTCCCGAACGCGGCGCTCTCCCAAGCTCAGCTGGTACCCGTTGAGTCGGGATAGCCGGATTTGAACCGACGACCTCTGCACCCCCGGTGCAGCGAGCGACCAAGCTGCGCTATATCCCGATGAGTGCCCCCGGCGCGATTCGAACGCGCGACCCCCAGATCCGTAATCTGGTGCTCTATCCGCTGAGCCACGGGGGCATGGTGTCGTCGGCTGGGATCGAACCAGCGCATCTCTGCGTTATCAGCACAGTGCCTTCACCAACTTGGCCACGACGACATGGCGGAGAGGGAGGGACTCGAACCCCCGACGGTGTGACCCGTTACGGGTTAGCAACCCGCTGCATTACCAGCTCGGCCACCTCTTCATGGCGCCCCGTACCGGTTTCGAACCGGCGACCTCCGGCTTGACGGCCGGCGCTCTCCCCCTGAGCTAACGGAGCATGGTGGATCGACGGGGGATCGAACCCCGCACGCGAGGCTTGCAAAGCGACGCTGTGCACCAGCACTCAACCCATAGCGCGGCCGTCCGGAGTCGAACCGGTTCTCCCCGGTGCCCCGGGGCGGCGGCTCCACTCCACCTTCGGCCTTGCGTACGCTCGGGGGGAGTCGAACCCCCACGCCTTTCGGGCACGCCGCTCTGAACGGCGCGTGTCTACCTGAGTTCCACCACGAGCGCGTGATGTTGCGTGCCGACGCCCGGTGTCGAACCGGGGGCCTTCCCCTTATAAGCGGGTCGCTCTGACTACCTGAGCTACGTCGGCGCGAGAGCCAGCGACGGGAGTCGAACCCGCATCCTCGCCCTTACGAGGGGCGCGCTCTGCCCTGGTGAGCTTCGCTGGCGTGGAGCCGGCGACGGGAGTCGAACCCGCAGCCTGCCGATTACAAGTCGGCCGCACGGCCACCCGTGCTCCGCCGGCCTGGTGCCCTCGGCGGGACTCGAACCCACCCTGGCGACGTCCTCAACGTCGTGCCTCTACCGCTGGGCTACGAGGGCGGGGTTCACACGCGGAACGCACCGTACTTTCGATCAAGCGGAATGGTGGCCGGCGGACCGCGACGGGCCCTCCGGCCGGGTCAGCGCTGCGCCAGCGACCCCCACGACGGCACAAGCGGCGTGATGCGCAGCACCATGCCGGCCTCGGCCGGGGTCCGGTCGCCCTTCGCCTGGTTGCAGGGCGCGCACGCGCTGACGGTGTTCCGCCAGGTGTTCTGCCCACCCCGCGAGCGGGGCAGGATGTGGTCGACCGTCGCGGCCGGGCCGGAGCAGTAGCCGCACCGGCGGCTGTGGCGGGCCAGGACGCCGCCCTTCGACCAGGCCGGCCCGTGGGTGTACCGCCACCGGGTGACGACGTACCGGACCAGCCGGACGACCTTCGGCCTGGGGAACACGCCGATGAGCCGGTCGGGCTCGGCTTCGTGAATCTCGGCGACCTGGCGCATGAGCATCCGGATCGCGTGTTTGACGGGGACCCGGTGCAGCGGTCCCAGGTCGGCGTTGAGGACGAGAACAGCGTCCACCGGGCCCTCCTTTCTGTCGTGGCCGGTGATCGTTGAGATGTGGGATGTCGCCCAAGTTCAAGTTGCTTCAGGACGGGCTTGAAAGCCCTCCAACGCCTTGAACAGCACCTCGCCGGCCCCAGCGAGTCTTGGGCGATCTTGACAAAGCTTCATGATTTCTGAAACCTTGTCGACCTTGATGAAAGATCGTCTGCTCTGTTGAAGGTCGAGGTCTGATGTCGCTGGCTCTCGTGAAGGATCTGGGCAGCCGCCGTCAGCCGCCCACCCCCCGCCGAGATCGAGGCGCTGGAGACCGACGCGCTAGCCGGGTTTGTGCTTGCCCGGTCGAGCGCGGGGTGGGCGGATAGCACCATCCGCGCCGACGTGCGTAACTTGACCGCGCTGCGCGACTGGCTCGACAAGCCACTTTGGGAGATGGAACCTTCCGACGCCGATCGCTACTTCGGCAGGCATCTGAAGGGCATGGCTAAATCGACCAAGACAGCACAGTCCTGCTCCATCACGGTGTTCTTCACCTACTTGGAGAAGCGTCACGCGGCCGAGATCTACAACTTGACGGGCCAGGCTCCGGAATGCCCGCTGGACGAGATCAACCGCCCTCGCGGCCACCAGGACGGACCCATCCGTATTCCCCCTCCCGAGACGGTGCTCAAGCAGTTGTTCGGGGCTTGGCGCGCGGACTTGGAGAACACCAGGAAGTTCAACACCGAGGCGCGCGACTACATCGCCTGCCGGCTGATGGCAAAGATCGGCGTCCGGATCAACGAGACCACCAAGCTCGATCTCGACGACATCAAGGACGCTCCCGAGTTCGGCCGACTCCCCAAGCTGCACGTTCGTTACGGCAAGGGATCCTTCGGCAGCGGCCCTCGGACACGAATCGTCCCTCTGATCAACGAGGCCGACGCCCTCCTGGAGTGGTACGTCCAGGAGGTGCGACCGGAGTTCGAGGACTCACGCCACTGGTCGCGGCCCAGCAGCCCGTTGTTCTGCTCGGAGCGGCGCAACACCGACGGCAGCGCCAAGCGCGTCGGCATCTCTTCCTTGCGTAAAGGCTTGACCGACGCTGTCGAGCGCTACGCACCGCAGTGGGCCGGGAGGATCACGCCTCACGTCCTGCGGCATTACTGCGCCTCCGAGCTTTATCGCCTTGGAATGGACCTCGTCGCTATCCAGGAACTGCTCGGCCATGAGTGGATCGCGACGACGATGCGATACGTCCACGTCTTGCGCAGCCACGTCGAAGACTCCTGGACCAAGGCATCCGACCGCACACAACGTCGTCTGGCAGGGGCAACGTCATGAAGTGGAACCTGCGACTCGCCGCCGCCAACCGCGGGATCTGGAAGGCCAGCGAGCTTCAGCGCAAGCTCGCCGACTACGGCCTGGTCATCAGCACGGGCAAGATGTCCGGGCTGTGGTCCGGCCAGCCGGCCAGCGTGAAGCTAGAGGAACTAGACGTGATCTGCACCGTGCTGGGCTGCGGAGTCGAGGAACTCCTTATTCCCGAGCCGGTCGTTAAGCTTCGGAGCGCTGGTCAGACCGCCATCGCCGCCGGTCAGAGCACCTCGCCAGGTCGCTTCCAGATCGGCGGTGCCCGCGGCGGCCGGACGCTACCGCCTGAATGACCGACCCTCTCGACGCCCTTTGGCAGCCTCGGACTTGCAAGCGGTGCCAGGTTCAGCCCGTCGCGGGCGGGAACGGCAGATTCCTCTATCTCTGCTGGTGGTGCGCGTTGCCCGGCCAGGGCGATCCCCCGCCCTGCAAGGTTTGCGGCGAAGGAGCTCACTGGACCCGGGGCTACTGCCGCTATTGCCATCCCAACGCCAGCCACCGCAGCTGCCGCGACTGCCTTTCCTGGGGAACCGTCCGCAGCCGGAAGGCGTGGGGTTTCCTCGGCCCTCTCTGCTACGCCTGCTACAAGCTCCGCCTGCGCCATCCTGTCGGAACCTGTGAGTTCTGCCTTCGCGAAGCCGCGCTAGTCGACGGGAGCTGCCGACTTTGCCGGCACGAGGCCCGTCGTCGGGCGGAGACTCAACACCAGGCGAATCCGATACCCCGGCTCGATCGATATCCGAGTCAGCAACTGTTCTTCGCGGGGATGCTGCCTCACCTCGAGCTCGCGAATCCCGGCCGGCCACAGGTCCTCGGCCATCCTCCGCCTCCACCCTGGGAGCCTCCCAGGGCCGTCCAGGGTCTGCTATTCGATCAGCGGCGTATCCAGTGTCGGACCTCGTGCTCGATGCGTGGTGCCAAGCCGTCAAGCTGCCTATCGACCCACTCGGCCAGAGCGTCCCGGTGTGTCGCGTGCAACAAAGCCATCTCGCTGAGCACCTCTGCAGTGCGTTCAGCAGACATGTTCCGAGGGGCAAGCTGATGTAGTTCGGACATGCGGACCGGCCGCCCATCGTCGGGCCAGCCGCAAAGGGCCGTCACGAGAGCGCGATCCACTCCTCGGGCGGTTTCGTTGGTCCAACCATTGGTCTCGGCCAGCCTGGCGGCCGGGGCGCGGGCATGAAAGAGCCGCGAATCATGAGGGAGGACTTCGTTATCGTGGGTGAATCGCGTCAGGTCGATTTCCTGTCCGGCAGACTGCCTCGATCCCGAGAACGTCCGCCGGACGGTGTCCGCCGCCAGCTGGCATATCTGGTCCCGGCCCTCCGGAACTGGTCGGAACGCTATGACTCGCTACGCGAGGTCGTCCGGGACGACATCAAGTCCCTTGCCTTCGCCGAGAACCAGACGCTGCTCCAGCGCACCGGTCGGCTGGGCGCCCTCCGCTCACTGTTCCGCCGGCTCAAGCGAGATCAGATGATCTTCCGTAACCCGACGACGCAGCTATCGCTCCCCGCCGACGATCGGCTCCCGAATGCCCGGCTCCTGCCCGACAAAGAACTTCGGCGAGCGATCGACTGGTCTACCGGCAAACCAGAGCGAGCCGTCCTGGTTGGGCTAGCAGTGGGACAAGCTCTCCGACCAGCTCAGATGCGCCGCCTTCTGCTGGACGACGTCAACCTGGGGGAACGGGTCCTACTTGTCGACGGGCAGCCTTGGCCTCTGCACGACCTCACGCTTGGGGCCCTGACGTCCTACCTCGACCACCGCCGGGCCCGATGGCCCAGCACCCAAAATCCGCACCTGCTGATCAGCCAGCAGACCGCAGTTGAGATGGGAGAAGTCAGCAGCACCTGGCACAAGATCCACATGAAATCGCTCGGCATCACCCTAACCGAGCTCCGCCACGACCGGCTGCTCGACGAACTTACTGCTCACGGCCCCGACCCACTGCACTTTCAGGCCGTATTCGGTTGCAGCAAGGAGACCGCCCTGAAATACCTGCGGCTCGCCGAACAGCTTTTCAGCGATGAACCTCGATTCCATTCGAAGGGTGAGCAACCGACATGACGAGCGCCTTGGGCCACCGTGTCCGCCCGCAGGGCCTCCCATAAGGTGGCTCTCCATCGCCATACCTGAGTGGCTTCGGTCGTGGAAACGGGGCCCAGATAGGCGTCTCTTCTGGGCCCAGTGCGGAGTGTTACTCCATGATCAATGTGCGGGAGTTCGGGTCCCGCCCTGGAGGCGTCGGCGGGTGAGCGCAAGCATGTCGATCAACCAGCCGGGGCCGCCGGTGATGTCGTGGCCGCGGAGAAGGGCATTTCACGCTCGCCGCGCAGCGCCGATCGACTCCTCGAAGGCGAGGATGTCCTCGAAGAGCAGGACGCCGCGCTGCCGGTGAGCTGGCGGCGATGGACCCTTGTGATTCAACGCGCGCGGCGGTAGTGCATGGCCACCGCGCCGTTGCGGAGCGGCTCCGCCGATAGCAGCTCGAGCTGGCGCGTGCCGGGCAGCCCGCTCTGGTACAGCGTCGGGCCGTGGCCGGCGATCCTGGGATGGACGAGCAGCTTGTACTCGTCGATCAAGTCCAGCCGGTCGAGCTCGGTCGCGAGCTTGCCGCTTCCGAGGAGGACCCCGTCCGGGGTCGCGTCCTTGAGCTTCTGCACGCCCTCGCGCAGATCACCGGCGATGTGGTAGCTGTTGGCCCACGAGAAGTCCTTGCGCGTCGCCGACGCCACGTACTTGGGCTTGGCCTCCAGCTTGACCGCCCACTCGCGTATGGCCGGCGGCGCCTCCTCGTCGCCGCGGGCGACGGCCGGCCAGTAGCTCTCCATCATCTCGTAGGTGACGCGACCCCACAGCATTGCCCCGCCCTCGTCCATGAGACGGGTGAAGAAGGCGTGGGTCTCGTCGTCGGCGATCCCCTCCTGGTGGTCGACGCAACCGTCCAGGGTGAGGTTGAGGCTGAAGGTGAGCAGTCCCATGGCCGGCGACTCTACGCCACTACGGCGTCGCGGCCAGGCGGGCGTGGCGTCAGCGAGCTCGAGGTACACGCGCCCCGGGTCCCAAACTCACGCCCAATGAACCCCGCCGGAAGACGCCGGGACCCAAACTCCCGCCCAGTCGGGACCGCTACTCGCAATCAGAACCACCTGAGTTTGTCGTCGCCCTGCGCACCCAAATCGGCCACGCCCCGCTGCCGCTGTCCGGCGTCATCGCGGTCGTGCTCGACGAGGAAAATCGCGTACTGATGGTTCGGCGTTCAGATACCGGAGACTGGGCCCTCACCACAGGATGCCTGGAACCCGGCGAACAGCCAGCGGACGGGGCGGCCCGCGAAGTATTCGAAGAGGCCGGCGTTGAGGTCACCGTCGAGCGACTGCTGTCGGTCGAAGCGCTGGACCTATCTGTCGTGCCCAACGGCGACCAGGTCTACTGGCTCACGGTTGGTTTGCAATGCCGACTCCTGCGGGGTCGGGCGCGGGTCAACGACGACGAGTCGGTGGAGGTCGGCTGGTTCGACCTGCATGCCGTTCCACCTCTGCCACCCCATCAAGCCCGCTGCCTGGCCCTTGCCGCCGACCAGGACTCCGCTGCCTGGATTGCCCGACCGACGTTCGAAGCTGGCTAAACACCCCGCTCACCAACCCGGCCGCCGGCTCAACTTCACCTCGAACTTGAAGGCGAGGTGCTGTTCAAGGCGTTGGAGGGGTTCCAAGTTCGTCCTGAAGCAACTTCAGTTCGCATGAACTTAGGCGGGTCGCGGACGACGGGATTCGAACCCGCGACCTTCACCTTGGCAAGGTGATGCGCTACCAGCTGCGCTACGTCCGCATGGAGCCGTCGGCCGGGATCGAACCGGCGACCTGCGCCCTACCATGGCGCTGCTCTACCGACTGAGCTACGACGGCGTGGTGCCCCGAGCGGGATTCGAACCCGCACTGTGCGCGGTTTGAGCGCGCTGCCTCCTACCGGGTTGGGCTACCGAGGCGAGATTCCGCTGGTTGCAGGGAGGTGGAAGCAACTTGCGCCGTTCATCGCCGCCGGCCGGCCGCTGCCGAATACCATGACGAAGATGTCGCGCTTCCAGCCGTCGCGCCAGCCCACGACGATGGACGCGGCGCAGCGCCGCGAGATCCGGCGGAGGTGGGTCGAGAGCTGGCGCAACGCCGGTCTGCCCGAGCCGACCAGGCAGGGCCGGGGCCGCATCGCCGACAAAGTGGTGGAGGCGGTGGCGGATCCGTTCAAGTCCTGAGGTGCGTTGAGCTCCGGGAGCAGGAATCGAACCTGCGTCCCCCGATCCAAAGTCCGGGCGCCCAGCCAGCAGAGCATCCCGGAACGAGAGCGGCCGGCGGGCATCGAACCCGCTGGCCCCTCCCAGGATCGCTGAGCGGTAGCGGGGACTCGAACCCCGTCTGTGCCTGCTTGGAAGGCAGGTGCCCTACCTGTTGGGCGACTACCGCGCGGCGCCAACCGAATCCCACCGACTATTCACACTGGAGCTGCCACGCGCGGTGTACGACAAGATCTCGGTTTGGAAGACCGTTGTGTCCGCCGAGTTCACCACGACCGCGTGGCATGTATTGCGTAGGCCGTACGGGGCTCGAACCCGTGACCTCCTGGCTGAGAACCCGGTGAGCTGCCAGCTTGCTCCAACGGCCCATGGAGCCGGCGGGGATCGTGGTCGCGCACAATTGAACCCGTCGACGTGCCCTCCCCCGGACATGATCGGAGTCCTCGGGGACTGAACTCCCGTGCGCTACCAGTTACGACAGGAGGGCATCGGTACGTGGCGAAGAGGGGACTCGAACCCCTGACCTTCGGCGTGCCATGCCGACGCTCTACCAGCTGAGCCACAACCCCATAGTCCGGGACCGGGGTGTCGAACCCCGTGTCTCTCGCTCCCAAAGCGAGCGGGTCAGCCGTCTCCCTCGCCCCGGAGGTGTTGCCCCCCGGCCGGCCCGTGCAGGCGCCGGCCGAGGGTCTTGCTTATTCCATCCGCTGTGGAGTTGAGAATCAACAACGCCGCCGGCCGCGGCCGGGACGAAAAGCAGGGGCGACAGGACTTGAACCTGCAAGCTTCGGTTTTGGAAACCGGTGCTCTACCAGTTGAGCTACGCCCCTATGGAGTCAGGGTCCCGGCAAAGTCGTGACGGGTGTCCGGCTTGGGATGGTTGGTGTAGACGCGCCTTCGCTGCGGGCAGCAGGACGGGCATGACCAGTTCA
>NZ_JBSFYQ010000087.1:0-11046 GCF_053599855.1 Micromonospora sp. NPDC005161 | reverse complement strand
GCCGGCGGCGCGTCCGCGCCGCCGGCGGGCCCCCCGGCCGCCCGACGCCCGTCGTCCCGCGCTGCCGAGACCAGGCGCAAGTGGTACGAGATCATCGGGCTCACCACACCGGCGGTCGCCGTCTACGTGATGTTCGTGCTGGTGCCGATGGGCTTCGCGGTCTACTACAGCCTCTTCCGCTGGCGCGGGGTCGGGCCGCCCACCGAGTTCGTCGGAATCAACAACTACATCCTCGCCTTCCAGGACCCGATCTTCCTGGACGCGCTGCGCAACAACGCCATCATCGTGTTCGGGTCGCTGCTGCTCCAGGGCCCCATCGCCCTGGCCGTGGCCCTGCTGCTCAACCGTCGCTTCGGCGGCCGCACCGTGTTCCGGCTCCTGGTGTTCGTGCCGTACGTCCTCGCCGAAGTCACCGTCGGCATCATGTGGAAGTTGATCCTCACCGGCGGCGGAACCATCGACGTGCTGCTGCGGCAGATCGGTCTGGGCAGCCTGGTGCAGGCGTGGCTCGCCGACCTCGACATCGTCATCTGGACGCTGCTGGTCGTCCTCACCTGGAAGTACGTCGGCTTCGCGATCATTCTCCTGCTCGCCGGGCTGTCGAACGTGCCGCCCGAGCTGACCGAGGCCGCCGCGATCGACGGTGCGAGCTGGTGGCAGACCCAGCGCCACGTCACGCTCCCGCTGCTGGGCCCGACGATCCGGATCTGGATGTTCCTGTCGATGATCGGCTCGTTGCAGGTCTTCGACGTGATCTGGGTGACCTCGGTGCCCGCGGTCCGGTCGCTCGGAGCCTCGGCCACCATGGCCACCTACATGGTGGACAACGGCTTCTTCGCCCGGCTCTGGGGCTACGGCAACGCGGTGGCCGTGATCCTGTTCGTCATCTCGTTCATCGCGGCGCTGCTGTTCCAGCGCTTTCTCCTCCGTCGCGACATCGAGGGCGCCGTCACCGGAAGGAGGAACTGACCGTGGCCGAGAACGCGCTGACGTCCCCCTCGTCGCCGCACCGCCGTCCGTTCTCGTGGGGCAATCCGCTGACCTACGGGCTGGCCCTCGCGATCGCCGCCGTCTCCATCGCCCCGGTGGTCTACGTGATCGTCGGCGGCTTCCGCACCACCCCGCAGATCATCGCGGACCCGGCCGGGCTGCCCGATCCCTGGGTGTGGGACAACTACGCCAGGGTGCTGACGCGGAGCGACTTCTGGCAGCAGGCGCTCAACAGCGCGGTGATCTCCCTGGGTACGACGCTCGGCGTCGTGCTGCTCGGCGTCTGCGCCGCGTTCGTGCTCGCCCGCTACAGCTTCCGGGGCCGGGAGGCGCTCTACACCTTCTTCACCCTCGGTCTGCTCTTCCCGGCCGGGGCGGCGATCCTGCCGCTCTATCTGATGCTGCGTGACCTCAACCTGATCAACTCCTACTACGCGGTGATGCTCCCGCAGATCGCCTTCTCGCTGCCGCTCACGATCGTGATCCTGCGTCCCTTCCTGGCCGCCGTACCCCGTGAGTTGGAGGACGCCGCGGCGATCGACGGCGCGGGCCGGCTCGGTTTCCTCTGGCGCGTCATGCTGCCGCTGTCCCGGCCAGCGCTGGTCACCGTCGGGGTCCTCGCGTTCGTGGCGAGCTGGAACGCCTTCCTCCTGCCACTGCTCGTGCTCGGCGACGCCGACCTGCACACCCTGCCGCTGGGCGTGCAGAACTTCTCCAGCCAGTACACCTCCGACACCGCCGGAATCCTCGCGTTCACCTCGCTGGCGATGCTGCCGGCACTTCTCTTCTTCACCTTCGCCGAGAAGCAGATCGTCGGCGGCCTGCAGGGCGCGGTGAAGGGCTGAGCGGCACCGGTACGCGCAGAGAGTCGAAACACCGCATAACCGTCTACCTGTTCGCCCGGCGGCCCCTCGTACGGGGGCCGATGGGCGTCGGAGGAAAGTGACCGACAACGTGACGCTGGACATCGAACAAAGCACCGCGACCTGGAACGACCCGACGCAGGCGTTGACCACCCGTGTCGACGCCCTGGTCGCCGCCATGACCCTGGCAGAGAAGATTTCGCAGCTCTACGGCGTGTGGGTCGGGGCCTCCGCCGACGGCGGTGAGGTGGCGCCCTACCAGCACGAGATGGAGGAGGCGGTCGACCTCGACGCGCTGCTGGAGACCGGGCTCGGCCAGCTGACCCGGCCGTTCGGCACCGCACCGGTCGACCCGGCGCTCGGCGCGCTGTCGTTGCTGCGGAGCCAGCAACGGATCACCGCCGCCAACCGCTTCGGCATCCCCGCGCTCGCCCATGAGGAATGCCTGGCCGGCTTCGCGACCTGGGGCGCCACCGCGTACCCGGTGCCGCTGTCCTGGGGAGCCACCTTCGACCCCACCGTGATCCGGCGGATGGCCGCCATGATCGGCTCCGACATGCGCCGCCTCGGCGTGCACCAAGGGCTCGCGCCGGTGCTCGACGTGGTCCGCGACGCTCGCTGGGGACGGGTCGAGGAGACCGTCGGCGAGGACCCGTACCTGGTGGGGACGGTTGCCACCGCGTACATCCAGGGGCTGGAGTCCGCGGGCGTGGTGGCCACCCTGAAGCACTTCGTCGGCTACTCCGCCTCCCGGGCCGGGCGCAACCTCGCACCGGTCGGCATGGGCCCACGGGAGCGGGCGGACGTGATGCTGCTGCCGTTCGAGATGGCGGTCCGCGAGAGCGGCGCGCGATCGGTGATGCACGCCTACACCGACACCGACGGGATGCCGTCGGCGGCCGACGAGGAGCTTCTCACCGGCCTGCTCCGGGAGACCTGGGGGTTCACCGGCACGGTGGTCGCCGACTACTTCGGCATCGCCTTCCTGCACACCCTGCACGGCGTGGCCGGCGGCTGGGGCGAGGCGGCCGGGGCCGCGCTCGCCGCCGGGGTGGACATCGAGCTGCCCACGGTGAAGACGTTCGGTCAGCCGCTGCGGGACGCGATCGCCGCCGGGCAGGTGCCCGAGGCGCTGGTGGACCGGGCGGTGCGCCGCGTACTGCTGCAGAAGGCGCAGCTCGGGCTCCTCGACCCGGACTGGAACCCGGTGCCGCCCGCGCTCGACGGCGTCGACGTCTCCGACCCCGACGCCGTGCGTGGCACCGTCGACCTGGACTCGCCGGCGAACCGGGCGCTCGCCCGGGAGGTGGCCGAGCAGGCCATCGTGCTGCTGCACAACGACGGCACCCTGCCGCTCGCCGGGCCAGCGCGGATCGCGGTGATCGGCCCACAGGCCGGGAGTCCGACGGCGGCGCTGGGCTGCTACTCGTTCCCGGTGCACGTCGGGTCCCGCCACCCGGAGCTGCCGGCCGGCATCGAGCTGCCCACGCTGGCACAGGCGTTGGCCGGCGAGTTCCCGGCGAGCGAGATGGTCGTCGAGGTCGGCGTGGGCATCGACGACCCGAACACCGGCGGTGTCGCCGCGGCCGTCGAGGCGGCCCGGAGCGCCGATGTGGTGATCGTGGCGCTCGGTGACCGGGCCGGGCTGTTCGGTCAGGGCACCAGCGGCGAGGGCTGCGACGCCGAGTCGCTGGCCCTGCCGGGGGCGCAGCAGCACCTGCTGGACGCGCTGCTGGACACCGGCACGCCGGTGGTGGTCACCCTGATCGCCGGCCGGCCGTACGCGCTGGGCCGGGCGGTCGACGAGGCGGCGGCCATCGCGCAGTCCTTCTTCCCCGGCGAGGAGGGGCCCACGGCGATCGCCGGGCTGCTCAGCGGGCGGGTCGAGCCGCAGGGGCGCCTGCCGGTCAGTGTGCCGCGCAGCCCCGGCGGCCAGCCCACCACCTACCTCGCCGCCCGGCTGGGGCATGCCACCGACGTCTCCAACCTGGACCCCACCCCGGCGTACGGGTTCGGGCACGGGCTCAGCTACACCCGGTTCGACTGGTCGGAGCTGGCGGTCGAACAGGCGGTGGCGGAGACCGATGGCGAGCTGCGGCTGGCCTTCACGCTGCGCAACAGCGGCGACCGGTGGGGCAGCGAGGTGGTGCAGCTCTACGCGCACGACCCGGTGGCCTCGGTGGTGCAGCCGGTGCAGCGGTTGATCGGCTACCTGCGGGTGCCGCTGGACGCCGGCGAAGGCTGCCGGATCCAGGTGAGCGTGCCGGCCGATCTGTTCTCGTTCACCGGGCGGGACGGTCGGCGGGTGATCGAGCCGGGGGCGTTGGAGCTGCGCCTCGGCTCGTCCAGCACGCAACCCCGGCTGGTGGCGGCGGTCGCGCTGACCGGCCCGGCACGGCAGCTGGACCACACCCGACGGATGCATCCGCTGTTCACCGTCCACGCGACCGTCTGAGCGCGTCGTGTACACCGACCTGCCCGAGGAGCAGCTGCGCGGCTACCGCAGCGCGGTGCGGGAGCCCGCGGACTTCGACCAGTTCTGGGCCGGCACCCTGGCGGAGGCCCGGGACGCCGGTTGGCCGGTACGGGCCGAGCCGGTGGCGAGCGGGCTGGCCGGCATCGACGTGCTCGACGTGACCTTCGCGGGCTTCGCCGGCCAGCCCGTGCGGGCCTGGCTGCGGGTGCCCCGTGTGGCCGGCACGGCGCTGCCGACCCTGGTCCAGTACGCCGGTTACGGCGGCGGGCGGGGGCACCCGCTGGAGAACCTGCTCTGGGCGTCGGCCGGGTTCGCGCACCTGCAGATGGACACCCGGGGGCAGGGGTCGGGCTGGAGTCGGGGCGACACCCCGGACCCGGGCGCCGCCGGCCCGGAGGCGCCCGGGGTGGCCACCCGGGGCATCGCCGACCCGCGCACGTACTACTACCGGCGGCTGATCACCGACGCGGTCCGGGCGGTGGACGCCGTCCGGACCCTGCCGGTGGTCGACCCGACCCGCGTGGCGGTGCTCGGGCACAGCCAGGGCGGCGGGTTGGCGCTCGCGGCCGGAGCGCTGGCACCCGGCCTGCGGGCGGTGGTGGCCTTCGTGCCGTTCCTCTGTGACATCCCGCGTGCGGTGGTCGCCACCGACGCCCGCCCGTACCGGGAGATCCGCGACTACCTGGCGATCCACCGGGACGCCGAGGAGCGGGTGCTGACCACCCTCGCGTACGTCGACGGGGTGAACTTCGCCCGGCGCTGCCGCCGGCCGGCGCGCTACTCGGTGGCGTTGATGGACGACATCGTGCCGCCGTCGACGGTCTACGCCGCCGTCAACGCCCACGCCGGTCCGACCGAGCTGTCGGTTTGGCGGTACAACGGCCACGAGGCCGGCGGCATCGACGACGACGAGGCGGCGCTGCGCTTCCTCGGCGAGCACCTGGGCGAGGGCGAGGGCCCGCTCGGCCGGCGGCCGGACGCTGATCCGACGCGGAGCCCCGGCCAGGCCTGATAGACAGGACGGGTGCGCAGGTCAGGACGGGTGGGCGGCGCCGTCGTACTGGCGCTCGTCACGCTGCTCGGCGGCTGCTCGCGGCCGGAGCCCCGCCCGGCGCCCACGGTCGCGGTGCCGGCGTCGTCGACTCCTGTCCCGTCGAGCCCTGCCCGGTCCGCCGCCGCCCGGCTGCCGGGGTTCGTGGTGCTGACCGACCTCGACCCCCGCATCCACGCCGACATCCGGTACGCCACCGCGCACAACTTCGTCGGCCGGCCGATCACCGGGTACCCCGAACCGCTCTGTCTGCTCACCCGGCCGGCGGCCGAGGCGCTGCGGCGGGCGCAGGACGCAGCGCTCGCCGGCGGGCACAGCCTCAAGGTGTACGACTGCTACCGTCCGCAGCCGGCGGTGGACGACTTCGTGGCCTGGGCGAAGCGCCCCGGCGAGCAGCAGACCAAGGCCGAGTTCTATCCGGACGTGGCCAAGAGCCAGCTCTTCGCCGACGGCTACATCGGGGCGCCCACCGCGCACAGCCGGGGCAGCACCCTGGACCTGACCCTGGTCGACGAACCTGCCGCCAGCCAGCCCCCGTACGATCCCGGGCGGCCGCTGGTCGCCTGCACCGCTCCGCGCGGGCAGCGTTTCGCCGACAACAGCATCGACATGGGCACCGGCTTCGACTGCTTCGACGCCCGGGCGCACACCGCCGACCCCCGCATCACCGGCACCGCCCGGGACAACCGGCGACTGTTGCAACGGCTGATGACCGACGCCGGGTTCGTCAACTACGACCGCGAGTGGTGGCACTACCGCTACCGCGACGAGCCGTACCCGGACACCTACTTCGCCGCGCCGGTCGCCCGTTCCTCGGTCGGTTGACGCCACCTGGCCTCAACGCATAACCTTTCGTCTATCTGTAAACCTTGTGAACAAATGGGTTTGCAGCGACGCGGCGGCGCGCGTCCCCAGGCCACCACCGAAGGGACGATCAGGTGATCGCAGAACTCTCCTCCCATGCCAGGCGGATCATCTCGCTGCTGGTCGCCCTCGTCGTCACGCTGAGCGTCGGCGTCGCCGTCAACGCCTCACGTGCCGCACAGGCCGCTCCGACGTTCAAGGTCCTGGCCTTCTACAACGGCACCTGGGACCCGGCACACATCGACTTCGTCCGGGACGCCCGCGCCTGGTTCCCGCAGGCGGCCGCCCAGTACGGCTTCTCCTGGGAGGCGACCACCAACTGGGGCCTGCTGAACAGCGCGAACCTCGCCCAGTACAAGGTCATCATGTTCCTCGACGACGCGCCGCCGGCCGCGCAGCGTGCCGCGTTCCAGCAGTACATGCAGAACGGCGGGGCGTGGCTGGGCTTCCACGTCACGGCGTTCAACACCAACCCGTCGAGCTGGAGCTGGTACTACAACGCCTTCCTCGGCACCGGCGCGTTCCAGTCGAACACCTGGGGGCCCACCCGGGTCACGCTGCGCGCCGACAACCGCACCCACGCCGCCACCCGGAACCTCCCGGCGACGTTCCCCTCGTCGATCAGCGAGTGGTACTCCTGGAACAACGACCTGCGGCAGAACCCCGACATCGACATCCTCGCCTCGATCGACCCGTCCAGCTTCCCGGTCGGCACTGACCCCAACCAGTCCTGGTACAGCGGCTACTACCCGCTCGTCTGGAGCAACAAGCGGTACAAGATGCTCTACGCCAACTTCGGCCACAACGCGATGAACTACGACACCAACACCGGGCTGTCGTCCACCTTCGACAGCGCTTCGCAGAACCGGCTGCTGATCGACGGGCTGCACTGGCTCGCCGGAGCGGGCACCAGCCCCACCCCGACGCCCACGCCGCCCGCCGGCCCGATCTCGCCGACCGCCTGGCACACCGTGGTCAACCGGGGCAGCGGCAAGTGCGTCGACGCGCGGGCCGCCGCCAGCGCGAACGGCACCGCCGTCCAGCAGTACGCCTGCAACGGCAGCGCGGCGCAGCAGTACCAGTTCCCGCCGACCAGCGGCGGCTACCTGCGGGTCAACAACCGCAACAACAGCGCCCAGGTGCTCGATGTGACCAACGTGTCGACCGCCGACTCGGCGCCCATCCAGCTCTGGTCCTACAGCGGCGGAAACAACCAGCAGTGGCGGGCGGAGTCGGAGGGCGGCGGCTACTACCGGTTGGTCAACCGCAACAGCGGCAAGTGCCTCGACGTGCCGGGAGCGTCCACGGCCGACAGCGTTCAACTCGTTCAGTACACCTGCAACGGCACGGCGGCACAGTCCTTCCGGCTGGTCCCGCAGCCGTAGGCCGCCGTCCCGACGCCTCCGGTTCGGCCCGCGCTGGAATGCTGCTACGACGCCTGGCCAGCGCGGGCGAACCGGGCGGCGACGTCCCGCAGGACGGCGCGCAGCTCCGGTGGGTCGAGCACGTCGAAGTCCACCTCCAGGGTGCCGAGGAAGGCGGCCAGGTTGGCCAGCGACTCCCCGCCGGTGTGCAGCAGGCAGGTGTGCTCGTCGATCGCCTCGAGCAGACCCGCGGTGGCGGGGATGCGCTGCGCCATCCGGTCGGCCGGTGCGTGCAGGCGTACCCGGGCGGGGTGCGGCCAGGCTGTGGAGCCGACGCCGCGCAGCACGTGCGCGACCGCGTCGCCACCGGGCGGCTCGCGGGGTGCGAAACGCGGACCGGTCGGCACCCGGGGCCGGATGCGGTCGGCGCGGAAGGTCCGCCAGTCGGCCCGGTCGGTGTCCCAGCCCAGCAGGTACCAGCGCCGGCCGGTGTAGACCAGCCGGTACGGCTCGACGTCGCGCACGGTGGTGGTGCCGTCGTGCCCGGCGTAGTCGAAGCGCAGCCGCTCGCGGCGATGCACGGCCGTGGAGACGGCGGTGAGCGTCTCGGCGTCGACGGTCGGGCCACCGGCCGCGGCGGAGACCGTGGCCGTGCGCAACGCGTCCACCCGGTGCCGCAGCCGCGACGGCAGCGACTGCTCCAGCTTGGCCAACGCCCGCAGCGACGTCTCCTCGATGCCGCGCACCGAGCCGGACGCCGCCGCCCGCAGGCCGACGGCCACCGCCACCGCTTCGTCGTCGTCGAGCAGCAGCGGCGGCAGGGCGGACCCCGCGCCGAGCCGATAACCGCCGGCGACCCCGGGCCGGGACTCGATCCGGTAGCCGAGCACCCGCAGCCGTTCGACGTCGGCGCGCACCGTGCGGGCGGTGACCGCCAACCGGTCGGCCAGCTCCGCGCCGGACCAGTCGCGGTGGCCCTGCAGGAGGGCGAGCAGCCGCAGCAGTCGCACGGAGGTCTCCACCATGCTGGGCAGTCTGCCGGAGACCAGCACCGGCCCGCGCCCGCGAGGCGGCAGTCGGGCCCGGCGGGCAGCACCCGGTCGAGCGCCATACCTGTGAGTCATGAACATGACTCACAGGTATAGGGCCCACGAGTGGGTGGATGCCCCGGTTAATCGGTTGCTCGCCGCACGCCGGGCTGTTGAGCTACCTGAAACCACCACCGATCTCAGGGAGAAGCAATGCGCGCTGCGTCGATGTCCGGCCAGAAGGGACCTGTCACCTACCTGAAGGACACGACGCTTCGTGAAGACCCTCAACCTTGGCATCCTGGCGCACGTCGACGCCGGTAAGACCAGCCTGACCGAGCGACTGCTGTACGCCGTCGGCGTGACCGACCGGCTCGGCAGCGTCGACGCGGGCAGCACCCGCACCGACTCCCTGGCACTGGAGCGGCAACGCGGGATCACCATCCGCTCGGCCGTCGTCTCGTTCGTGCTGGACGACGTGACCGTCAACCTGATCGACACGCCCGGTCACCCGGATTTCATCGCCGAGGTCGAGCGGGTGCTCGGCGTCCTCGACGGTGCGGTGCTGGTGATCTCCGCGGTCGAGGGCGTCCAGCCGCAGACCCGGGTGCTGATGCGTACGCTGCGCCGGCTGCGCATCCCCACGCTCATCTTCGTGAACAAGGTCGACCGGGCGGGGGCGGACCCCGAGCGGGTGGTGCGGGCCGTCGCGGAGAAGCTGACCCCGTCCGTGGTGACCATGGGGTCGGTCGCGGGGCCCGGCACCCGGGACGCCCGCTGCACGTCGTACGGCCCGGCCAATGTGGGCTTCACCGACCGGCTGCTCGACCTGCTCGCCGGTCAGGACGACGCGTTGCTCGCCGACTGGGTGGCGGACCCGGCGACGCTGCCGTACCCCCGGCTGCGCCGGGCGCTGGCCGACCGGACCGGTCGGGCGCTGGTCCAGCCGGTGTTCGCCGGCTCGGCCATCACCGGCGCCGGAGTGGACGCGCTGATCGCCGGGATCACCGAACTGCTGGCCACGGCCCAGGGCGACGCCGAGGCCCCGGTCTCCGGCACCGTGTTCGCCATCGAGCGCGGCCCGGCGGGGGAGAAGATCGCGCTGGTCCGGCTCTTCACCGGCACCATCCGGGTCCGGGACCGGATCCGGGTCGGTGCGGCCGGCGCCTCGGTGGTCACCGCGGTACGCGTCGTCGCCGACGGGGCGGACGTCGCGGCGTCGTCGGTCGGCGCGGGCCACATCGCCCGGCTGTGGGGCCTCACCCAGGCGCGGATCGGTGACCCGGTCGGCGTACCCCCGGAGCGCGCCGGCACGGACCGCCAGTTCGCGCCGCCCACCCTGGAGACCGTCGTGGTCCCGGCCCGCGCCGCGGACCGGGTCACGATGCACGCCGCCCTGAGCCAGCTCGCCGAGCAGGATCCGCTGATCAACCTCCGGCAGGACGACCGGCAGCACGAGATCAGCGTCTCGCTCTACGGCGAGGTGCAGAAGGAGGTCATCCAGGCCACCCTGGCCGACGACTTCGGGGTCGCCGTGACCTTCCGGGAGACCAGCACGGTGCACGTGGAGCGGGTCAGCGGCGTCGGCGAGGCGGTCGAGGTGATCGCCGTGGCGCCCAACCCGTTCCTGGCCACCGTCGGGCTGCGGGTGGCCCCGGCGCCGGTCGGCGCGGGCGTGAGTTTCCGGCTCGGCGTCGAGCTGGGCTCGATGCCACCGGCGTTCTTCGCGGCCGTCGAGGAGACCGTGCACCGGACGCTGCGCCAGGGTCCGCACGGCTGGCAGATCCCGGACTGCGAGGTGACGATGACCCATGCCGGCTACTGGGCCCGGCAGAGCCACTCCCATGGCACCTTCGACAAGAGCATGTCCAGCACCGCCGGGGACTTCCGCAACCTGACCCCGTTGGTGCTGATGACCGCGCTCACCCGGGCCGGCACCCGGGTGCACGAGCCGGTGCACCGGTTCCGGCTGGAGGTGCCGGGCGACGTCCTCGGCACCCTGCTGCCGGCGCTCGCCCGGCTCGACGCGGTGCCGACCGACACCACCGGGCAGGGCACGTCGTACCTGGTGGAGGGGGACATCCCGGCGGGCCGGGTGCACGCGCTGGAGCGCCGCCTGCCGTCGCTGACCCGGGGCGAGGGCGTGCTCGAAACCGCATTCGACCGGTACCGGCCGGTGCGGGGCCCGGCCCCCACCCGGGCACGCTGGGACCACAACCCGCTGGACCGCAAGGAGTACCTGCTGGCGGTGGCCCGCCGGGTCGTCGGCGGCCGGTAGCCGGCGCGGGCCTGGTCGAGGTGCGCCGCCCGATCAATGAGCCTTTTTCATCCTCGGTGGGTCGGGTTCTCGACGTGATGTAGGACGAGGATGGCCTGCACGATCGGGGTCGCCCGGTGCGGGCTGCAGCGC
>NZ_JBSFYQ010000086.1:0-11155 GCF_053599855.1 Micromonospora sp. NPDC005161 | reverse complement strand
ACACAACCGTCCATGATCGACGGTGGCTGCCCTCGTTCCCACACCGCACCGAGCCACAGCTCAGCCAAGGTCAACAACCCCGGCTGGAGTACTAGCGGCACGAGAACCTGACCCAGTCGATTCCCGGTGAGTCTGAGCGACAGGGCGGATGCGCGGTTCGGTTGTGACACCAGTCCGACGACCCAGGTCATGGTCAATGGTTGCCCAATGCCCCAGAAGAAGCCGGCAATCGCCAGCAGAAGCGCCATTGCCATGGGCTCGCGAAGGAGCGGCACCGCGGCCATCGGCAACGCCGAGCACAACGTGGCGGAGACCAGGAGCCAGGGGCGTGGCAAGGACTTCAGCAGGCGCGGCAGGACGGCGCGAGACACGACTGACGCCGTCGTCCTCACGGTCAGCAGCAGCGAGACAAGGATCACGCTGAAGCCAAATTGCTCTCCGAGAACCGGCAGGTAGGCCGAGAGCAGGTCCATCGAGGTCAGGACCACCAGGCTGCTGAATAGCGCAGGCCGCATGCCTGGGATCGCCAGCATTCTGAACACGGACTGCTGCACGTCCCTGGCGGACGTTCCGGCGAGAGAAGAGCGTTCACTTAGGACGAAAGCGAACGGTGCCGCGGGCACTGCGCCAGCGATCATCGTCAGGAGCGCCGGGGTGGTGGCCACAGAGCGCTCGTCGCTGCTCGCGGCGGCAACGAGCCCGGCCAGGGGCAAGCCGACCGACTGGCCAATCGACACGCTCAATGTCCAGCCGGCGAACCGGCGGTCGAGTTCGTGGGGCTTCGAGAGGATGGGTACGAGACCTTGCCCGGAGACCGTGGTCAGGATCTGGCCGAATCCCAGGAGCACATTGCCGAGGGCGAGGACGACCAGGTCACCACTGACCGCGACCACCAGTACGGAGACCGCAGTAAGCACCACCCCTGTGCGAAGTACGGCAGCCGCGTGCCGCCGGTCGACAGCCCGCCCCACCTGGACGGCCACGATCAACGGCACAAGCGAGAACAGTGCCGTTATGATCCCGATGGCCAGGGCGTCGCCGCCCAGTGCGAGGGCCCGATACGACACGAGTACGCGGACAGCGTTGTAGACGGCCGGGAGCAGTGCTGTGGAGACGCATAAATGGAAGAACCAACGCTTCGCCGTCGGCCTTTCCCAGAGTTGAGGCACGGCCGGTCCTTCTCAGGCGAGCTCGAAGAGCGCGGCCATGCCCTGACCACCGCCGATGCACGTTGTCTCCAGTCCGTACCGGGCGTCGCGGCGTCGCATCTCGTGCGCGAGGGTAGTGAGGATTCGAACGCCGGTGGCGCCGACGGGGTGGCCCAGCGAGATTCCCGAGCCGTTGACGTTGACGCGGTCCAGGTCGTCGTCCTTGATGCCCCACTCGTCGAAGCAGGCCAGGACCTGGGCGGCGAACGCCTCGTTCACTTCGATCAGGTCGACGTCGTGGAGGGTCAGCCCGGCGCGGCCCAGTACGGCTGCTGTCGCTGGTACGGGGCCGATTCCCATGGTCGCGGCAGGAACACCCGCTACTGCCCAGCCCACCAGCCTGACCATCGGGTCGAGCCCGAGATCACGAGCGCGGTCCGGCGTGGTGACCACGCACGCCGCGGCACCGTCGTTCTGGCCGCTGGACCATGGACACGGACTGCAGCGCGCCACGGCCGCGAGCCTTGGTGCGGTGCAGCACGTAGGCGACGAGGAAGGAGAGCACCGTGCCGGCGGCGGCGGCGAGCAGAGCCACCACCACGCTGTTGCCGGCCGCACTGAGGAAGAGGTCGGAGTGGAGAACGGTGCCGAACGAGCTGAAGTCCACCGAACCCGGCTTGGTGAGATCGCGGAACGACATCATGTACGGGGAGGTGCGCACCGCGCTCAGCACCAGCGCGGCGATCGGGAGCACGATCGACAGCGTGAAGTACAGCAGGGCGAACGCCACGGCTGGCCATCGCAACCTGCCCAGGTGGATGCGTCGCAGTAGCGTTGCCCTCCCGGCTCGACAACCCAGGTGGATCGAGCATCGGAGGACGCGGTGAGTGGCACGTCAGATCGTGTGGTCATCGGGATGGACCCGCACAAGCGCTCTGCCACGATCGAGGTCATGGCCGGCGATGAGACCGTCGTCGGCGGCGGCCGGTTCGACACCGACCGCGACGGCTACATGGCGATGAGGAAGTACGCCAGCCGATGGCCGCACCGGGTCTGGGCGATCGAGGGCTGCCAGGGCATCGGTCGGCACATCGCCAACCGGCTACTGGCCGATGGCGAGCAGGTCCTCGACGTCCCGCCGAAGTTGTCGGCCAGGGTGCGGGTGTTCGCCACCGGGCAGGGCCGCAAGACTGATGCCACCGACGCTCACTCCATCGCGTTGGTCGGCACCCGCATGGCCGGGCTGCGCCCGGTGGTCAATGATGAGCAGCTCGCTCTGCTGCGGATTCTGGTCGACCGGCGCCGCTCCCTCGGTGAGGACCACACCCGGATGGTGTCCCAGCTGCACCAACTGCTGCTGGAACTGATTCCGGGTGGGGCGAAGAAGAGTCTGTCCGCCGCCCAGGCCAAGGCACTGCTGGCCACGGTCCGGCCCCGTGACGCGGTCGGCAAGGCTCGACGGCGGGTCGCCGCGGAGCTGATCGGTGACCTCGAACGGGTCTACCGGCGCTCCAAGGAGGCAGACAAGGAACTGAAGGACCTGGTCGCCTCCACCGGCACCACGTGAGCAGGGAGGCGCCGGCGGGCAGCGGGTCGGCCCGGCGGGCGGTGGACGCCGAGCAGAGCACCTGGCCGCCGTGCGCGGCGGCGGCGATCCGGGCCGCACGGTGCACATCGGGGCTGGCGTACTCGCCGTCGCGTGGTTCGGCGTAGCCGGTGTGCAGGCCCATCCGCACCCTCGGCGCGGCCTCGGGGGTGGGCCAGTCGTGGCTGGTCAGGGCCCGCTGGGCGGTGAGGCAGGCGGTCAACGCGGCGGTCGCGTCCGCGAACGCGAGGAAGAACGAGTCGCCCTCGGTGAACAGCTCCGCGCCGCCGGTGCCGGCCAGTGTCCGGCGCAGCAACCGGCGGTGCTCGCGCAGCACCGGTCGGTAGTCCGGGCCGAGCAGTTGGGCGAGCCGGGTCGAGCCCTCGATGTCGGTGAACACGAAGGTCACCCACCCGGTCGGGAGCTGGATCCGTTCCGCCATGCGTCGAACCTCCGCCCGTGACGTCGGGTTCATGCTGCCCGAAGCCGAGCGGTCACGCATCGTGAGAACGGCCCGGCCGGGCTCGGACTCAAGGTGCCACTCGGCCACGCCCAGGGCAAGGTCGGCCCTCCGCTCGGTGGTTGTCCGGCGCTCCCGGGGCTCGGGCCGGCAGGCCTCGGCCCACGATCGTGCCCGCTCACGGGGCGGGCCAGCCCCGCCGGGGACCGGCTGACCGGTTCCGGCGGGACTGGCCCTAGGAGTGGTGCCGGCCTCAGCCGGTACGCAGGGCGATGTTCACGGTGTTCTTCGCCCCCCGGACCGTGGTCACCGTCGACGCCGGCTGGAATCCGGGCGCGGCCGCGGTGACCTGGACCTTCTGGTTCTTCGCCAGCCGCAGCTGGTAGCGGCCGTGGGCGTCGGTCACCACGGTGTAGCTGACCGGCCCGCAGCCCTGTTGACCGTGACCGTCGGCCTGGTAGTCGCCGCAGACGGTCACGGTCGCACCTCCGACCGCGCCACCGGTGGCGGCGTCGGTCACCGTCCCGCTCAGCGTCGCCCAGTTCGGCGGCGCCTCGAAGTGACCGGTCACCGCCACGTTGCTCCCCGGGTACGGGGCGTCGGTGAGCACGACCAGCCGCGCGGCCAGGTCACCCGGCTGGGTGACCTCGTCACCGTCGACCCGGACGGTCACCCGGACCGAACGGCCCGGCGCCACGTCCAACTCCCGCTTGTCCACCGACAGCCACGGCACGTCCGCCGTACCGCCGCAGTAGTCGTACCCCGGCAGCATCTCGGCGCTGAGCTGCGGGTTCCACAGGCCCACCGAACCACCGACCCGGTACACGCCGCAGGCGGTGGCGGCGTCGGAGGTCGGGAGGTTCACGTTGGGCAGGCGGCCCCAACTGTCCGAGACCGGGTCGTACTCGATTGCCTCGTTGGTCAACATGGAGCCGTTCTGCAGGCCGCTGAAGAGCTGCAACTTGTCGTAGGCGCCGCTGGCGCCCATGGCGAAGACGCCGTACGGCGCGTCCGCGCCCCGGGTCCATTCGCCGCTGGCCGGGTCGAACACGAAGGTCGACGCGACCATGTTGTCACCGTCGTACCCGCCCGCGCAGACGACCCGCTCGGCGACCCCGGCGCAGCCGGGAGCGTTCACCCCGACCGGGTAGTCGGTGAGACGGGTCCACGAGTCCTGGATCGGGTCGTACCGGTAGACCGTCGCGGCGTGCGCCGGGCAGGACTCGAAGCAGCCTCCGACGACGTAGAGCCGCCCATCGAGCGCCGCGATCGCGGCGTCGCTGACGGGCTGCGGCAGGTCCGCCGCCCGTCCCCAGGAGTCCTGGGCGGGATCGTAGACGTACACCGTCTTGAGCACGGTGCCCTGCATGCTCGTGCCACCGACGACGTACATCTTGTCGTCGAGGAAGATGCCGGACCCGTTCGCGACCGCCTCCGGGGAGTCGGCGATCGGGCTCCACGTGAGAGTCACCGGGTCGTAGACGTACCCGCCGCGGGTCATTCCCTCCAGGAAGCCGTTGGTGGTCCCACCCACGGAGTAGAGCTTGCCCGCGTGGTAGCCCGCGGCGTTGTACAGGATCCGGGTCGGGTAGTTGGCGATCCGGACCCACGGCTCGACGGCCGGGGTCGCGTCCTCCGGACTGGCCAGCTCCGCCGGCTGGACCGGCTGGCCCGCCGGCGCCTTCGGCAACGGTCCCGTCCTCGGCGGATCCACCTTGACGCGCCGCAGCGGCGCGCCGGGCTGCTCGGCGACCCGTTGACCGGCCGGGCCGGTGGGGGTGACGACCTGCTCGCCCAGCTTGACGTGCACCGGACTAGTGCCGTCGTTGGTGAGGGTGAGGGTACGGGTGGCCGACTTCCCGAGCCGCGTGGTGAGGTCGAGGCTCTCTGCGCTGACCTTCAGGTGCCCGGCGCGCAGGCGCCAGTCCTTGGTGGTGACGCGGTCCGGCGACACGGTGGTGCGTGCCTCGCCGGTGGCGTACCGGGGGTAGCTGACCGTGAACGTCGGCTTGGCCTGCGAGCTGAACAGCCAGTAGAAGCCGTCCGGCAGGTTCGGGTCGAGCGGCGTCGCGGCGCTCACCGCGAGCTCGCTCCGGCTCGCCTTGTCGACCAGCTTCGCGCCGTCGACGGGGTCACCGGTGTTGTCGTCGCGCACCACGCCGGTGACCAAGCCACCGGGGGTCGGACCGCAGGCGCCGACGGTGACCTCGTCCACCTGCCACAGGGCGATACCGCTGCCGGCGTAGTGGAAACGCAGCCGGGTCCGCGCCTGACCGGCGGCCTGCGGCAGCGGAACGCTCACCGGCCCGAGCGCGTTCTCGGTGTTCTTCTGCCAGACGGTAGTCCAGGTCGAGCCGCCGTCGACGCTCAGGTCGATGCCCACCCGCGCGGTCCCGCCCTCACCCAGGTAGAGCGTCTTGAACGCGAGTTGCGGTGCGCTCTGACCCGACAGGTCGACCACCGGCGAGACGAGGTTGGTGTCCTCCTCCGTCAGGTCGTTGTGCCAGGAGTCGGCGGTGGCGAACCCGGCAGTGCCCCCGGTGACGTTGTCCAGACCGCCAGGCTCGTCGAACTGCCAGGCGTGCCCGCCACCGAGGTTGTCCTCGACCGTCCAGCCCGCCCGCTCGGCCGGGTCCGTCCAACCCTCGAAGTTCGCCCGCAGCGGGTACGCGTAGCCGGGCGCCAGGCACGACGTCTCGTCGATCCCCGCCCGGACGTCCCGGACCACGGCCCCCTCACCGACCGGTACGTCGACCGCGCTGGTCCGGTAGCCCGGGTAGAGCGGGGTGACGATCAGGTGGTAGGTCGAGTCGGCCGGCAGGGTCAGCTCGTAACGGCCGGTCTTCGGGTCCGTGAACCACGGTTCGACCGGCAGGCCGGGCGCGTTGATCCGCGCGTACAGCGGCCAGCCGTGTCCGGAGTCGTCGGTGACCGTTCCGCTGACCTCGACCTCGGCGCTGCGCTGGAGGCGGATGTCCCGGGTGGCGTTGGCGCCGGCGGTGACGGTCGCCGACGCGGTGCCGTCGCCGTAACCGTAGGCGGAGGCGGTGACGCCGTACTCGCCGGCCGAGAGCGTGGCGGCGTAGCTGCCGTCGGCGCCGGTGGTGACCGTACGGTGGATCGGGCCGCTGATCCGGACCTCGGCACCGCTGATCGGCTCGCCGGTCTTCGCGTCGGTGACCTTGCCGGCCAACTGGCCCGTCTCGCCACGCGGGGCCTCCGCGATCGCGGTGTAGGCGTCCAGCTTGCCCTGGCCCCAGACGTTGTTGTTGGTCGGCGTACCGCCGCAACTGGTGTCGCTGACGTCGACGGCGACCTGGTCGAGCACGGCCGTGGTGCCGGCGATGTCCCCGATGAGTCCGGGCGCGGCCGACCACAGCAGGGCGATCGCGCCGGCCACGTGTGGGCTCGCCATCGACGTGCCACTCAGTACGCCGTAGCCGCCGCCCGGAACGCTGGAGCGGACGTCCACTCCGGGGGCGGCGATGTTCGGCTTGGTGATGCCGCCCGCGCCGGGGCCCCGGCTGGAGAAGTACCCGATCTTGCCGTTCACGTCGAAGGCGCCGGCGCTGTAGGTGGACGCGTAGTCCCCCGGGGTGCCGGAGGTGTCGCAGCCTCCCTCGCCCGCGTTGCCGTTGGAGAACATCGGGAAGATGCCGGCGGCCCGCCAGTCCTCGACGATGTCGGCGAACCACGGGTCACTGGCGGCGCCGTTGTCGGTGCCCCACGAGTTGTTCACGATGTGCGGGCGCAGATCCGGCCGCGGGTCCTGGCCGGCCAGGTTCGTCGGCGCGAGCATCCACTCCGCCGAGGCGAGCAGCGCGAAGTCGGAGCAGCCCCGCTCCTCGCAGCCCTTGGCGGCGATCCAGCGGGCACCGGGCGCGACACCGATGTGGTTGCCGGGACCGCCGTCGCCGACCATCGTGCCCATCGTGTGCGTGCCGTGCTGGTTGTTGTCGCAGGGCGCGAGCGACGGCGAGCCGCAGACCTGGGACGGATCGAACCAGTTGTAGTCGTGCGAGAAGCCGGCCTCGCCCGTGTTGCCCCGGTACGACTTCACCAGGGCGGGGTGGTCGAACTGCACGCCACTGTCGATGCTGCCCACGACGATGCCCTCGCCGCGCGTGCCGTCCGCCCACACCCGGTCGGCACCGATCGCGTGGACGCCCCACTCCACCTCGTCGACGTCGGCGACCTGCTGCGCCTTCAGCGGCTCCGGCAGCTCGTACATGCGGTGCACCTGAATGGCGCTGACCTCGGTCTCCTTGGCGAGGGTCTCGGCCAGGTCGAGGGTGCCGCGGGGGACGTAGACGGTGTTGGAGGCGTAGAAGGTGTGGTACTCCACGCCCTCCGCCTTCAGCCGGCGGACGACGTCGGCCTGGCTCTTCTCGGCCGTCTTTCGCAGCGCCTCGACGACCGCCGCGCCGCGCGCGTTCCAGTCCTTGACGGCCGACGCCGCGGACAGGTCGGCGCGGTCTTCCAGGCGTACCCAGAACGGCTGCACCGGAAGGGTCCGCATGCTCGCCCGCAGCTCCGGCTGGAGCTTCTCCGGGGCTGCTGCGGCGGGCTGGCCGGGCCCACCGGTCACGGCCGTCACGCCGGCCACCAGGCCGAGCGCAGCGACTAGGCTGACGAGCTGGGACCAACGTGCACGCCGGGCGGTTCGGACGGTGCTCATCGGGCACCTCCCGCCCGTGGCGCGACGGTGACAGGGCCGGCGCACGGGAGCGCCGGTTCGGGCGGTGTCGCGCTCCGCCAGGTCGGATCCAGGGGTACTGCTTCGGTTGGCACGCTGCGCACTCTCCTTCGGCGAGTCGACTCACGACTGCGCCCGCCGGCTGAGCCGATCGGCCATGGTCGCGAGCGCACCCGGCACCGGCACAGGTTTCCTGGCGAGCGCGCCTGCCGACGATGCCACCACTGCCGATTCGGCAGAAGGCGGTTGTGACGTCCGGTTCACGCCACCGGCGGGAACAGGATGGACATCAACCCGGGGTTGCCGCACGATGAACGGGTGCTGCGGATCTTGGGGGTCACGGCGGCCGAGCAGGCGCTCTACGAGTGGTTGCTCGAACGCCCGGTGGTTCCCCTTGAGACGCTCGACCGGTCGGCCGCCGACCAGCCGTGGCGAGGGCAGGCCCGTGCGCTGCTCGCCCGGCTCGAGGAGTTGGGGCTGGCGCTGCGACTGCCCGGGGCGCCGGCGCGATTCCAGGCGGTGGCACCGGACGAGGTCTCCGATGTACTGACCCTCGCCGGTGAACGCGCTCTGTCCCGCGCCCGGGCCCGGCGCGCCCGGCTGGCGGCGGTCTTCCACGCCGGTCAGCACCCGCACGACGCGGGAGGCCTCGTCGAGATCCTGCACGGAAAGCAGGCGATCAAGCAAGCGTTCATCGACGTCCAGCTCAGCGCCCGTCATGAGGTACGGGTCTTCGACGCTCCGCCCTACGTGGACGTCCCGCCCCTGAACGAGCCGGTGGAGTTGGAGCTGCTGCGCCAAGGCATCCACTATCGGGTGATCTACGACCGGCGGGGGCTCGACGATCCCGGCCGGCTCGCCGACTTCGCACAGGGGCTCTCCGTCGGCGAGGAGATCCGCGTCTCCACCGTGCCGATCAAGCTGGTGCTCAGTGACCACCCGCTGGCGCTGCTCCCGGTCCACCCCGAGAACGTCGAGTCCGCCATGCTCGTCCGCGACCCGACCCTGATCGAGATGCTCGGCGCGCTGTTCGAGATCACCTGGGAGCAGGGCGTCCCGTTGCAGGTACGCGACGGCCACCCGCAGCTCGTGGAGGTCGGCGACGCACCGTCGCCGGTCGAGGGCGAACTGCTACCCCTGCTCGCGGCCGGGCTGACCGACGCGGCGATCGCCGCCCAGCAGGGCTGCACCGAACGCACGGTGCGTCGCCGGATCAGCGCGATGCTGCGGCGGTTGGGGGCGGCCAGCCGGTTCCAGGCCGGCTACCAGGCCATCCGCCGCGGCTGGATCACCACGTCCCGAGGCGTGGTCTGACAGTGCCGACGCATCCGGAGGGCGACCTCGACGCGGCCGGCCTGACCGCGGTCGAGTCCGCGGCGTACGAACTGGTCGTCGCGCAGCCGGGTGCCACGGCGGTCGACCTCGACCGGTCCTGGATCCGTTCCGAGCCGCTGCGTGACGCGCTCGGCGCGCTCGCCGCCGCCGGGCTCGTCGTGGCGGGCGACGACGACCCGACCACCTACACGGCCGTCGACCCCGAGGTCGCCCTCGACGCACCGATCCGGGCGTACGAGCGGCGGTTGCAGGCCGCCCGCGAGAACCTCCACCGCCTGGCCGCGGTCCACCGCACGGACCCCAGCCTCACCGACTCGACCGCCGTGCTGGAGGTGGTCAGCGGGCGCGAGGCGGTGCTGGAACGGCTCCACCGCCTCCGGCGTACGGCCGAGACGGAGATCCTCTGCCTGGACAAGCCCCCGTACCTCGACGGGGCCGGCACGACGAGCGGTGGGGTCGAGCTGCTCCGGCGAGGCGTGCGCTCCCGCACCATCTACGAGCGCTCGTCCCTCGAACAGCCGGGCGCCCTGCACGGGCTCGAACAGCTCGTTGCCGCCGGCCAGCAGGCCCGGGTACTGCCGACCCTGCCACTCAAGCTCTACCTCGCCGACGGCCGGTACGGCCTGCTCATCCGCCGGCCCGACGACGAGGGTGGGAGCGCCGTGCTGCTCCGGCCCTGCGCGCTCCTCGACGCCCTGGGGCACCTCTTCGAAGGGCTGTGGCGGTCCGCCCTGCCACTGCAACCCTCTCCGGCCGCGCCACCGAACCACCGCCCTCCGGTCGAGCACCGACGGCTCATCGCGCTCCTGCTCTCCGGGCTCACCGACGAGGCGATCGCGCGCCAGCTCGGCGTCGGCTACCGCACCGCGCAGCGACACATCGCAGCGCTGATGGCCTCACTCGGCGCCCGTACCCGGTTTCAGGCCGGTGTGCAGGCCGCCCGCCGGGAAGAGCGGGAAGAGCACGAACCGTAGGAGCCGCTGTCGCCCGGCTCAGCAGCCGCAGATTTCGGCTTTGCCGACTCGGGTGGCGGACACGCTATCCTCATCCGCCGCCTTGCTCCGACCTCGCCGGGGCGAAGTGTGGCCCAGAACCCAGCTCTCCACCAGCGGGCGAGCTCAGCGAGAGTTCAGCAGCGCCGTTCCCGCTGAGCTTGTGCGGTCTGGATCAGCCAGCGGCCGTCGTCGTAAAGGACCGCCTTGGCCACGACCGGGTAGCGGGTGCTCTGGCCGGGCGCGGAAACCGCCTCACCGGTGCTCTTGCGGACCACACGCCAGTTGCCGTGGTCGAAGCAGTCCTCGATCTGCACCGTGAAGGGCTGAGAGCTGACATTCACCTGCGTCGCCTGCGGCGACCAGGACGGCGTGCCCGCGTTGATCAGTCCCTGCTGCTGGTGCTGCTGCAGAGTCAGCCGGATCTGCGTCAGCAGCGGGTCAGCCGTGTACCGCCGCAAATCCCCGCCCGAGACGTCACTGGTCGCCATCGCGGCCAGCTGCGCCTCCCGATAGCTGTTGTAGGCGGCCAGGGCGTCGGCCCGGGCCTCGGCGGCCTCCGCATCCTCGGTCGAGGACGGGGCGGCGGCGGTCGCTGACGGGGTGCTGGTGGGAGCCTCGGTGAAGGAGGAGCACCCGGCGCCGGCGACGGCCAGCACCGCGGTGGCCGCACGTACGCGTCGGCGGGGCCCCGTCGTAGTGATGATCAACGCCTCTTCCTTCCCGGTGCAGGGTTAAGCGGTTGATGGACCTGCACGGCATCGGACCGTCCGGCGCCGCCCGGCTGCTGGTCGAAATCAGCGACATCACCCGGTTCCCGAACCGAGCCCACTTCGCCTCCTGAAACGGCACCGCCCCCATCGACGCGTCATCCGGCGAGCAAGTACGCCACCGCCTCTCCCGCGCCGGGAACCGACAGATCAACCGGGTACTGCACAT
>NZ_JBSFYQ010000085.1:0-11293 GCF_053599855.1 Micromonospora sp. NPDC005161 | reverse complement strand
CCGCGCCCGGGGGGGGGGGGGGGGGGGCCGGGGGGGGGGGGGGGGGGGGGGGCGGGCCCCCCCCCCCCCCACGACTGCGTCATGGGCCGTCCGGAAGGGCGGTCGTTGTCCGGGGTGTCAGCCGGCGGTGCAGGAGCGGACCTGTGGTCGGGCGCTGCTGTTGCCGTATGCTGGATCATCCCCGTCGTGACGCTCGATCCCAGGCTGGAGCCAGCGTGCGGACCGCCTCGAGGGTGGCGGCCCGCTGCCGTGAACGCTGACTCGATCACGCTGTTGCATGATTCGGCTCAGGGCGTGACCCGGAAACCTGCCGGAACTATCGGCACGGTCGGGCCGGAAGCTCCGGTCAGCCGCGCTGTGCGTCGGCGAGCATGTCGAGCGACACCTGCCACAGGCGCTCGGCTGCCGTGGGGTCGAGCGCGTGGTCGGCGACGCCCACAAGCGGCGTCTCGGGGTTGTAGCGCGGCGCCTCGTTGCAGTCCTCGAAGTACCGGCCGCCGATGCCCTCCAGCTGCGGCCAGGCCGCGAGCAGCACGGAGGTGGCCGCGCCCTGCTGCGGGGTCTTGAAGTCGTACGCCGGAAGCTGCGCCAGGTCCTCCTCGGTGAGGTGGCGCCCCAGGTTGCTGGTGACCGCGCCCGGGTTGGCCGCGTTGACGGTGATGCCGTCGCCGGCCCAGCGCCTGTTCGCCTCGACCGCGAACAGCGCGGTGGCCGTCTTCGACTCGCCGTAGGCGAGGAGACGGTCGTAGGGGCGCTCGCGGAAGTTGACGTCGTCGAAGACCATCGGCGCCTGCACGTGTGCGATCGAGCTGAGCGACACCACGCGGGCCCGGCCGGCCGCCGCGAGGGCCGGGTGCAGCCCGTTGGCGAGCGCGAAGTGGCCGAGGTGGTTGGTCGCGAACTGCAGCTCCCAGCCCTCCGCCGTCCGCGTCTCGGGGGTCGCCGACACCCCGGCGTTGTTGACCAGAATGTGCAGCGGGCCTTCCCAGGCGCTGACGAAGGCGGCGACCGACCCCTGGTCGGAGAGGTCCAGGGGAACGACCTGGATCAGCTGGCTCCCGGTGGTGGCGCGGATGTCCTCCGCTGTCCGCTCGCCGGCGTCCACGCTTCGTACCGCCAAGGTCACCGCGGCACCCGCGGCTGCGAGCGCTCGGGCCGTTTCGACACCGATGCCCGACGAGGCGCCGGTGACGACGGCGCGCTGCCCGGTGAGGTCGACGCCGGCGACGACGTCGCCCGCGGTGGAACGGGCGTCGAAAGGCGTGGTGACGCGCTGTGCATTCATGATCGTATTCCTTAGATAGCTCGTGGTTTCGTGTCCGGGGGCGACGATCGGGCCGGCAACTGTGCTTCGGCCCGACGGGTACGCCCGGCGATCGCTCCAGGAACCATCCTGCGCGGCGGTCTTCGAAGCGCCCAACACACGCTTCCTGGCATGGCTACAGTCTGTCCCTGTGACCACCCCTGAACTGCGGCAACTGCGCTATTTCCTGGTGCTCGCGGAGGAATTGAGCTTCACTCGGGCGGCGGCCCGCCTGATGATCGCTCAGCAGTCCCTGTCCCAGCAGATCACCGCCCTGGAACGCATCCTCGGGGTGAGGCTGTTCGAGCGCGACAGCCGCGGCACCACCCTGACCGACATTGGCGCCCTGTTCGTCGCCGAGGCCCGTGCCGTGACGGACCGTGCCGAGGAGGCCGTCGCCGTCGTGGGACGGGCCCGGCGGGGAGAGGTTGGCAGCCTCAACGTGGCCTTTCTGACCTCCGTCGCCAACCACCTTCTGCCCCCGGTGGTCCGAGCCGTGCGTGACCAACTCCCCGACCTTCGCCTGACGACCGAGTCCACCACCATCGCGCCCCTGGTCGAGGGGGTCTTCGGAGGGCGTTACGACGCCGCCTTCACCCGGACTCCGCTCACCCCGGGCCTGCATTCGATGACTCTGGCGACCGAGCCGGTGTGCGCCGTACTGCCCGAGGGTCACCCGCTCGCCGAGCGCGCCGAGCTGAAGCTCGCCGACCTGGCGAACGAACCGTGGGTGATGACCCCGCGCAGCTCGTGGGAACCCTGGCACCGCGCCTACGACGATCAGTTCCACGAAGCGGGCTTCGTCCCGGACATCGTCCAGGAGGAAGCCAACGTGCAGAGCCTGCTCGGTCTGGTCGCCGCGGGAATCGGAGTCACCCGGCTCGCCCGCTCGGCACGCAGCCTTCGCCGCACGGGCGTGGTGTTCGTCCCGCTGACCGGCGCCGTCGCGCGCACCGAGATGGTGTGGCTGTCGGGCAACGCCTCACCCGCCCTGCGCCGGCTCCGGGACGTGGTCACCGAACTCTCCGCAACGACCGACCTCACCGAGACGGGCTGAGCAGCGCGCTCCCCGTGACACGCGAGCCCCCGGACGGGCCACTCCTCAGCGCAGCGCGTCGTCGCGGAGTACGGCGTGCGCGCCGACGGTCTGGTTGACGATCTGCGTCACCCGTACGTCGACCGCGACGCTGGCCAGTGCGACGGCGTCCGGACGGCTGACGCCGTGCAGCCGTTGCATCAGGGTCAGCATCGAGTCCAGCGCCATGAAGGTCGCGTCGTCGAGGGTCGCTCCGACGCCGAGCGTCAGCCAGGCGTCCGCGGTTCGGGCCACCGGGCCGGTGATCGGGAAGTCGTCGCGGACGTCCACGGTCAGCGTCACCTCGTCCATCGGGCACTCGATCGCGGTACCGCCGACCTCGCCGTCGCCCTGCGCGGCGTGCCCGTCCCCGACGGAGAACAGTGCCCCGTCGACCGGGATCGGCAGCAGCAGGGTGGCGCCAGCGGTCAGGTCCTTGCAGTCCAGGTTGCCGCCCCAGGGGCGGGGCGGGACCGTCGAGTGCCGCCCCGGCTCGGCCGGCGGCATGCCGAGCACCCCCATGAAGGGGCGCAGCGTGATCGTGTGGCCGTGCTGGTTGCGGCCGGTCATCGCCACCGGGTCCAGTGCCCAGTCGTGCACCACCCCGTCCTGCTTGACGCCGTACCGCTCGTTGAAGCCGCTCGGCCAGCCACCCGCCACGGTGGTTCCCCAGGCCGCCGGGACGATCGCGTCGATCCGCATCTCGAGGGTCTGGCCGGCGCGGGCGCCGTGGACCGCAACCGGACCGATCAGCGCGTGTCCGTGGTCGGGCTGGTGCTGCGGGACCCGCGGCCGGTCCCGGTTGCGCCCCCCGGGGTACGGGCCGGCCGACCACCAGCAGTCCAGGGTGCGGTAGGTGACGGTGTCACCGGCGTCGATGGTCAGCACCGGCGGGAGGTCGGGGGAGAAATGACCGTGCAGGGTCTCGTCGCCCGGTGTGAGGGTGTGTCGCATCCGGGCAGGCTAGTTGCTGCCGCCGGGGCAGGGTAGATCCTCAACGCCCGGCAGCTCAGCGCAGCCGACGGATGTCGCCGTACGCCCGGTAGAACCCACCTCGGCCCGACTCGCGGACCTCGGTCACCAGGTAGCGGGCGCCGGGCTCGCGGATGCCCTTGGGAAACTGCACCGACCAGTCGCGCCGGTAGCCGTCGGACATCACCTGGACGCGCATCCGCCCCCGGTCGGTCAGGCACTGCACGACCACGCCCGCCCCGGCGTCGCTGGTCACCTCGACCACCGTCGGCTCCGCGGTCCGCGGCGCCTGGCGGGGCGCCTTGACGTCCAGCACGTCCGGCACGTCCCCGGCCTGGGCCGCCCGGATCGCCGACTCGCTGGCGTCGATGCAGGCCAGATGGCCGCCGGTGGTGACGACGTAGAGCCGATCGCCGTGGTATTGCATGGAGTACGCCGAGCCACAGCCGGTGCCGAGCTTCCACAGCCGGGTGCCCGCCGCGTCGAAGCAGTAGATCGAGGACTGGCTGTCGCCGGCGAACACGAACCGGCCGCCCTCGGCGGTGGCACAGGAGAAGACCGGAGCGTCGCACCGGTAGCGGCGTTCGACCCGGCCGTCCTTGGCCAGCCGTACCACCTCGCGGGTGCCTGTGCCGGCGAACACGCTGCCGCGCTCCTGCCACCCGAAGAGCACCGAACCGGTCGTGGTGTGCCAGAGCTCGCGGCCGGTACGCCAGTCGTAGCCGGTCACCCCCTGGGAATGGCCGTGGTAGAGCGCGTCGGTGTCGCAGCGCACCATCCAGGCCGAGCGGCCCCGCCCGGGCCGGCGCCAGAGGAACTCGTCCTCGTGGTCGACGGCGGCGATCCCGCCGTCGGCGTCGGAGACGCCCAGGACGCCGTCGTGAATGTCCAGCCAGTAGATGTCGATCTCGGGGGCGATCGCGTACGCCACCCGGGGCACCTTGCCGGAGAGGTCGTAGACGTTGCCGTCGTCGCAGCCCGCGTAGACCCAGGCGTCGTCGGCGACGATGCACTTCACCCCGTCGGGGAGCCGGACCTGACCGCGCACCCGGGCGTCGTGGCCGAGGGTGGTGATCACGCCGTGCTCGTTGCCCACCATGCAGTGCTGCTCGTCGACGAAGATGCCGAAGGCGGGGGCACCGGAGTCGTAGCGCCAGAGCACCGGGGCGGTGCGGGCCGTGGAGCGGGTGCTGACGATCTGCCGCCTGGAGACGCTGCGCTTCTGTCGGGCGCCGGGGACCGCCGGGGCGTACCCCTTGCGGACCTTCTCCCCGATCTTCTTCGCGGCGGCCGCTCGAGCCCGGGCGTTGTCCGGATAGGCGTTTGCCTTGACCTGCCCCTGGTCACCGATCCGGCCGTATCGCACGGTCAGTGTGGTGTCGTCGACGACGACTTCGTAGAACTTGTGCGCTCCGTCCACTTCGGACAGTTCGAGGTAGGTCGTCTCCTGCGGCATGGGGGCCTCCGAGGGGGTCAGCGAACGGCCCGACGTGGCCGGCGCGGCGACAGTGCCCACACGTTAACCGCGCCCTACGACAAGATCGGCGGCTGCCGGGCACCCGCCGGCGCGACGCAGCCGGCCGATCCGACCGGCTGCGTCGGGACGATTCAGGGCTTGCGGGCCACGGCGCCGTACGCGTCGATTCCCTCGGCGTCGGCGTCGTCCGGACGCCACAGCGGGATCGGCACCAGGCCGGGCTCCACCATGGTCAGCTCCGAGAAGCAGCTGGCGAGATCCTCCGGGCTGCGCAGGATGTACGGGACGCCGCCGCTCTCCGCCAACCGCTCGGCACCGGACACGACCGCCGGACTGGTGTTGGTGCCGTCCCACAGCACCAGGTGGCTGCCGGACGTGGTCGCGTCCATCGTCCGCCCGACGATGGAGCGCACGACCGCCAGGTCGGGCTCGTAGCCCAGCACGCCCATGTACATCACCGCGATGGGCTGGTCGAAGTCCAGCGTCTGGGCGGCCTCGGCGAGAATCTTCTCCGGGTCGTGGTAGTCGGCGTGCACGTAGGTGGTGACGCCCTCCGAGGTCGTGCTGGCCAGCAGTGCCCGGGCGTGCACGAGGACCATCGGGTCGTTGTCGACGTAGACGATCCGTGACTCGGGCGCGATCCCCTGGGCGACCGCGTGGGTGTTCTGCATGGTGGGCAGGCCGGTGCCGATGTCCAGGAACTGCCGGACGTCCGCCTCGGCGGCCAGGTAGCGCGCGGCCTGCACCAGGAACCGGCGGGACTGCTGCGCCATGACGACGATCTCCGGGTAGACCTCGGCCACGGCGTCGCCGGCCGCCCGGTCGGACTGGAAGTTGTCCTTGCCGCCCATCCAGTAGTTCCAGATTCGCGCCGCGTGCGGCACCTCGGGCTCAAGCTTCGCTGCGAGTTCGGCATCCGGGCCGGCCATGCCAGGCTCCTATCGAAGGTTCGTCAGGCTGTGGACCGCCGCTGCGGTACGCCCGGCATCGTACCCGTGCGTCCACTGTCGACGGTGCCTGGCGCGGCATCGCGCTATCTGTCGCGGGGGTGGGTCACGGCGTGTCGACGACCTCGCGGCCGAGGGGCCAGAACGCGGCCGGGACGAGCTTGAAGTTGGCGATGCCGAACGGGATTCCGATGATCGTGACGCAGAGCGCGATGCCGGCGAGGATGTGGGACAGGGCGAGCCACCAGCCCGCCAGCACCACCCACAGGATGTTGGCCAGCCCGGAGGCGACACCCGCGCCAGGCTTGGGTACCAGCGTGCGGCCGAACGGCCACAACGAGTAGACGGCGAGACGCATTGACGCGACGCCGAAGGGGATGGTGATGACCAGGACGAAGCAGATCAGCGCGGCGATGCCGTAGCCGATCGCCAGCACGATGCCACCGCCGAAGATGAGCCACAGCACGTTCAGTACGAAGCGAATCACCGTTCCAGCATGAGCGACGCTCGCCACCGGCCAGTGCGCTGGGGGAGGGGCGGATTGGATTTTGCGAGCGGGGCAAGGTCCGGAATGCCGTACTGGTTGTCTAGGACCTGCATGGCGGCGCCCGCGGCGATCGCGTCCGCGCCGAGGCTCGACAGGGCCACGTCCGTGCTGAGCCAGTCCCTGCGCCGCGCGTCCGCCTGGACGGCCTGCTCGACCGCGGCGAGGTAGGTGTCCGCGTGCCGCAGGAGATCCGCGCCCGCCAGCACCACGTGGGCGAGGTCGAGTGTCTGGAGCAGGTTGACGACGCCGACCGCCAGGACGCGTGCCGCGCGAGGGATGTCTCCCGCGTCGGCGGCCTGGTTGTGGACGATCTCCAGGCAGCCGTGGCGTCCGCAGACGCAGAGGGGCCCGTCCAGATCGACGACCGTGTGGCCGAACTCTCCCGCGTTGGTGTGTGCGCCGCGGTGGGCGCCGCCGCCCAGCCAGAAGCCGCCGCCGATGCCCGACTCGACCATGATGAGGGCCGCGTCGCCGAACGTCCCGCCATGACGCCATGCCTCGGCCGTGATCCCCGCGGCGACGTCCTTGTCGAGATGCACCGGCAGGCCCAGGTACGCCTCGGCGATCTCGCGCAGCGGTACGTCGTGCCAGTGCCGCAGACCGTGTGCGTCACGCACCAGGCCATGCTCGTGGTCCAGCGGGCCGATCATGCCCAGCCCCACGCCGGTCAGTCGGCCGCGGAGGTCGTTGCCGCTGGTGATGGCGTCGATGCCAGATTTCAAGGTGTGCAGAAGCTGCTCAGGGGTGAAGTCGCTGGGTAGCGGGCTGACCGCCGAGTGGTGCACGGTGCCGGCCAGGTCGACCAGGACCAGCCGCAGAGTGCGCCTGGCGACGTGGGCGCCGATGGCGTACCGGCTGTCGGGGACCAGTTCGTAGACCACCGCGGGCTTGCCGATGGACGCGCGCCGGACACCGGCGGACCGGATCAGGCCGTCGGCGATCAGGCGGGCGATGACCTTGGAGACAGCCTGCGGGGTCAGGCCGGTGGCGTTGACGACGGTGGACCGCTCGAACGTCCGCTCGGTACGTCCCACCGCCATGACGAGCGCCTGGTTGTAGCCGCGCAGGAACGTCACGTCGGCTGTGGTGCGAGTCATCTCACCACCCTATTACGCAACGCTGTTGCTAAATTCTCTCCGTGCATGGATTGAGCAGAGGTCGACGCCTGGCCGCGGTCGTCGCCCTGGCCCTGGGTGGCGTCGCGGTCGGCCTGACCGAGTTCGTGGCGATGGGCCTGCTGCCCGAGATCGCGCGCGGCCTGCTGCCCGAGCAGTACGCCCAATCGTCGTCGGGCGCGGTGGCCCGGGCCGGTTGGATGATCACCGCCTACGCGCTCGGCGTGGTCGTCGGCGCGCCCCTGATCGCCGCCCTGAGCGCGCGCGTACCCCGCAAGAAGCTCGTGCTCGGGCTGCTCGTCCTCTTCGCGGTCGGCACGGTCGCGTCCGCGGTAGCCCCGACGTTCGGCCTGGTGCTGGTGGCGCGGTTCGTCGCGGCGCTGCCGCACGGTGCGTACTTCGGTGCGGCCGGCCTGCTCGCGGCGGCCCTGATGGGTCCGGGCAAGGAGGCGCGGGGCTTCGCCACCGTGCTCAGCGGCCTGACCATCGCCAACGTGGTGGGCGTACCGCTGATCACCCGGCTCGGGCAGGGCGCCGGGTGGCGCGTCGCCTACCTGGTCATCGCCGGGGTCTTCCTGCTCACCCTGCTGGCGGTGCTGGCGGTCGTCCCGGAGGTCGCCGCGGCGGCGGGCGGCTCGCCAGGCGCCGAACTGCGGGCGCTGCGCACCTCGCAGGTCTGGCTGGTCGCGGCGACGGGGGCGGTCGGCTTCGCTGGATTCTTCGCGGTCGACTCCTACATCGCGCCGGTCACCACCGACGTCGCCGGGCTTTCGGCGACGACGGTGCCGTGGGCGCTGGTGGCGGTGGGGCTCGGCATGACTGTCGGCAACGCCCTGGGAGGTTGGCTCGCGGACCGGGACCTGCGCCGGAGCATGATCATCGGCTTCGTCGCGATGATCGCGAGCATCGCCGTGTTCAGCCTCGTCGCGTCGACCCGCACCGGCCTGTTCGTGGGTGCGTTCCTGGTCGGCGCGACCAGCCTCTATCTGGGCCCGGTCCTGCAGGCGCGCCTGATCACCGTCGCCCCGGGAGCCCAGCTGATGGGTGCCGCGGTCAACCAGTCGGCCATGAACATCGCGAACAGCCTGGGCGCTGCGCTGGGCAGCGTCGCCATCGCCGCCGGTCTCGGTTATCTCGCACCCGCCCGGGTGGGCCTGGCCCTGGCGGTCCTCGGTCTGGTCCTGGCCGGGGTCAGCCTCGCAGCCGACCGACGCGCGCGCGAACCAGAACCGGTCGCCGTCGCGCACTGACCCACCGGGCGGGGACGTGGGCACGCGTCCGGGTCAACGCGGCGGGAAACTGATCCTATGTCCTCGACGATGCTGGTGGTCGGCCCGAAGCTTGCCGTGGCGCTGGTGGTCCTGACCCTCGTGGCGGCGGTCGTCGTGACCGTGGGGAAGCTGGGTCACGGTCGAGAGGTCATGGTCGCCGCCGTCCGTGCCGCGATCCAGCTGGGCGCCGTGTCGCTGCTGATCACGGCCATCGTGTCGTCGCTCTGGGCCACGGCCGCGTTCGTCGTCCTGATGTGCGTGGTGGCGGCGGGCACGTCCGGCCGACGCATCACCGGCGGCGGCCAGGGATGGTGGGCCGGCGCGCCGATCGCCGCGGGCAGCATGCTGGTGGTGCTGGGATTGCTGCTGGCGGGTCTGGTGCCGCCGCGTGGCATCGCGATCATTCCGGTGGCGGGAATCCTGATCGGCGGGGCGATGACCGCCACCTCGCTGGCCGGTCGCCGCGCCTTGGACGAGCTGACCAGCCGTCGCGGTGAGGTGGAGGCCGGCCTGGCCCTGGGCCTGCTGCCACGGGACGCCGTGCTGCTGGTGTGCCGTCCGGCGGCCGGACAGGCGCTGGTCCCGGCACTCGATCAGACCCGGACGGTGGGCCTGGTGACGCTGCCGGGTGCGTTCGTCGGGGTGCTGCTCGGTGGGGCGAGCCCCCTCGCCGCCGGTGTGACGCAGCTGGTCGTGCTCGTCGGGCTCCTCGCCGTCGAGGCCGTCGCCGTCGTCCTCACCGTCGACCTGGTCGCCCGTGGCCTGCTCCAGCGCGCCGGATCGGGGCCGCAGCGGCTCAACGCTCCCGGTAGGTGGCCAGGTCGAAGTCGGCGTAGGCGCCGTCGCGGCCGAGATCCTGCACCCACAGGCCGAGGAACGCTCCGGTGAAACCCCACGCAGCCGGCTCCCCGTCGATGATCAGCGCGGCGTGCTCGTCGGACAGGATGGTCGCGTCCAGGTCCACCGGAAGCTGGCGCCAACCGGCGCCGAGGTCGTAGTCGAAGCGCACGACAGGCCCGTCGAACGTCGCCCTCAGTCCGACGCGAGCGACGTCGCTGGCGTCGACGGTCAGCTCGGGGTACGGGATGCGCCGCCCGTTGTCGGAGCTGAGCAGCTCCAGGACGATCCGCCCATCGTCGGCGCGGCTCAGGTAGAGGTGGTGCCAGTTGAGGGTGTTGTAGTAGGCGGTGATTCCGGCGAGCTGGCGGTGGTCGACCGGGTCGAACTCGACCACGGTCTCCAGCGAGCAGCGCGTCGCCCCGACGCGCCGCGCGACCAGACTGGGGCTCTGCCGGCCCACCGGCGACTGCCCGCCGTGGATCCGCAGGTGCGACGGACGGGAGCGCAGGTCGAGCCAGTCCGCGCTGGCCGGCCGGCGCAACGTCGACCAGCAGCGGCCCAGCTCCGGGGCGTCGAAATGGTCAGTGGCGGGCTCCGCCGGCCACGGGTGCGCCGGCAGGTCGGGTGCGGCGACCTCCTCCGCCGGCACCCCGCCGGGGATCCGAGGCCAGCCCCCCGACGGCCAGTCCACCCGCTGGATCGCGGTCTCCCGGCCGAGCACGCAGCTGCCCAGCGGCGAGTAAGGGCGGCCGGCGAGGTGCGCCAGGTACCAGCCGCCGTCCGGAGTGCGAACCAGACTGCCGTGGCCGGCCTTCTGCAGGCGCAGGTCGGGTCGGCCGACGGAGGTGAGCAGCGGCCCGTCCGGGTCCACCTCGTAGGGCCCGAACAGCTCCCGTGACCGCGCCACGGTGACCTGGTGCTCCCAACTGGTGCCACCCTCCGCGGTGATCAGCCAGTACCAGCCGTCGTGGCGGTAGAGGTGCGGACCCTCGGTCATCCCGACCGGGGTTCCGGTGAACAGGAGACGGGGTCGGCCGACGAGAGCCCGCGCCATCCGGTCGTACTGCTGGATCTCGATGCCGCCGAAGCGGTCCCGGCCGGGTCGCCAGTCCGCGCTCATGCTCAACAGCCAGGTGGTGCCGTCGTCGTCGTGGAACAGCGCGGCATCGAAACCGCGCCCGTGCAGCTGTACCGGATCCGACCAGGGGCCGGCGATGTCAGGCGCGGTGACCAGGTAGTTCTGCGGATCCAAGTAGCCGCTGGCGAAGCTGGCCACGTCGCTGTAGACGAGGTGGAACTCGCCGTCGTGGTAGGTCAGGTCAGGTGCCCACACCCCGTTGGAATCCCCGCAGCCGCGAAGGTCGAGCAGGCGACGGTCGGTGATGATCCCGTCCAGGGTCCGCCAGTGCACGAGGTCGCGCGAATGGTGTACGCGCACCCCCGGGTACCACTCGAACGTCGAGGTGGCCAGGTAGTAGTCGTCGTCGACGCGCAGGATCGACGGGTCAGGGTGGAACCCGGCGAGGACGGGGTTGCGGATCGACCGGGCAGCGGTCGCCGTGGCAGCGGTGTCGGTCGACACGAGGGCTCCTCTGGGCGGCTTCGGAAACTTCCGGGCCTACTGATCGGTGGCTGTGGAAGCCCTGACTACGCTAGCCTCGGTCTTTCGCTAGTGGTTGATCATGGATCGTTCGGGCATTAGTTGATCTCTGTCTGCGGTTGGCCGAGTGTGGGCATGGTGATGGC
>NZ_JBSFYQ010000084.1:0-11308 GCF_053599855.1 Micromonospora sp. NPDC005161 | reverse complement strand
CCGTCGACGCCGCCACCAAGCCCGCGCCAAGGCCAGCCACTACACCCGACAAGCCCTCATCGAGCCATGATCACGATCCCCGGCTGGAGTACTAGTCCCGGGATGAGCACGGCGGCGACGGCAACGTGCATGAGCATCAGGATCGCCTTGGCTGCGCCGGTCGCCTCGACACCGAGTGGGGGCAGGAGCGACGCCAGCAACACGATAACGGCAAGCACTGTCCAGACGACTGCGGCTCGGCGGGTCAACCGTTCCAGTAGAGCACGCACACCCCAAGCGAGAAGGGAGACGGCGAGCGTGACGGTGGCGGTGAGCGGCAGGCTGACGACCAGGGGTGGTTGACCGTTGCCGGGGTCGACGCGCATCTCGATGTCGACGATCTGGGCGGCAGTCCACAGCAGCGTGGTGGCCACGAGGGCGGTGCCGACCGCGAGCGCGCCGGGCCGGAGCCCCTTGATAATCGGGGGAGCGGAAGTGGTGGTCATGAGGAACTCCTTCACGGAATGAGGATGGTCTTGCCCCGGGTATGGCCGGACTCGGCGTCGCGGTGCACCGCGGCCAGGTCGGCGAGCGGGCGGGACGCGGCGATGTCCAGGCGGACCGTGCCGGCGTCGACGAGCTTCACCAGCGTGGCGCGGTGGTTCACGTCGTTGCGGGCGACCATGTGCCTTGCGCTCAATGGGGCGTCGACGGGCGGCTCGATGGGGGTGGCGATGGAGACGATGACACCGCCGGGCCGAACCAGAGGTATCAGGGCCGCGGCCTCCAAGGGGCTGATGGCGATCAGGTTGAGGATGGTGTCGACCGGTTTTTCCACCGCAACGCAGACAGGCGATGCGGTGTAGTCGATGATCTGGTCAGCGCCGGACTGACGGACCGCGGCTGCGCTGCGCGGGCTTGCCGTGGCGATGACCTGCGCTCCGGCGTGCTTGGCAAGCTGGACGGCGAATCCGCCGACGCCGCCACCCGCGCCGTTGACCAGCACCCGCTGCCCGGGCGTGATGCGGGCATGCTCGAACACCGCCTGCCATGCGGTGAGGCCGGCGACAGGGATGGCGGCAGCGTTGGCGAGCGGGATGGCGGCGGGTGCCTGGACAAGGGTGTCGGCTGGGGCGGCTACGTACTCGGCCGCGGCGCCGCCGCTGTCGAGCCTGCCGATGACTCGGTCGCCGACGGCGAGCGTGTGCACGCTGCCACCGATCTCGACCACGGTGCCTGCGACGTCCCAGCCGAGCGTGTACGGCAGGTCCAACGAGAACATCGCCCGTAGCAGCCCGGACCGCAGCGACGTTTCGGTCGGGTTGAACGATGTTGTGGCAACCTGGATCAGTACCTCACCCGGGTTGGGCACCGGGCGTGGGACGCTCTCATAACGGATGACCGCCGGATCGCCGTACTCGTGAATTCGGGTGGCTTTCATGCGTCGAACCTACGGAGCGAGCAGAGGACGAACCATGTGTACCGGTCCTTGATTGATACTCGATCGTCTCCACGTAGGTACTCTGGCCGCATGGATGTGCTCAGCGACGTGATAACGGTCATGCGTACCGGCCAGCCGCGATCAGCGCGGGTGGCGTGGCACGCACCGTGGGCGCAGCGATTCGCCTCCGTGCCCGGATCGGCCGGCTTTCAGATGATCCTGCAGGGACCGTGCTGGCTCATCCCGCCAGACACCGACCCCGTGCCACTGGCCGCCGGGGACGTGGTGTTCCTGCCGCACGGGCGGGGACACGCACTCGCCGACAGCCCATCGACCCCACTGGTCGCACCCGCCTGCGACCCGAACGACCCGCAGCTCCTTCAGCGCTACGCCGCCGCCACCGTGGGCGAACCCGTCGACACCAACGGCCCTACCACCGTGACGCTCTGCGGCGCATACGAGCTGGATCCAGCCCGCGCCCATCCGCTCCTGAACGACCTGCCCGAACTCATCCACCTCCCGGCGCACCTCGGGCGCCACGCCGAGCTGCGCGCCACAGTGGACCTGCTCGCCGCCGAGTTGGAACGACCCCGCCTCGGTACGGATGCCGTCGTGCCTGCCCTCCTCGACACGCTCCTGCTGTACATCCTGCGCACCTGGTTCGCCGAGCAGCCCGCACATGGGGCTACCACCGGTTGGGCGGCGGCACTCAATGACCCGGCCATCACGGCCGCCCTGCAGTCCATGCACCGTGACCCCGCGCGGCCTTGGACGGTCGCGACTCTGGCCGCTGAGGCGGGGCTGTCCCGGGCACCATTCGCCCGGCGCTTCACCACCGTCGTCGGCCAGCCGCCGCTCAGCTATCTGACATGGTGGCGAATGACCACTGCAGCCCGGCTACTCCAAGAGTCCGAAGCGCCACTGAGCGCCGTCGCACACCGGATCGGCTACACGTCGGAGTTCGCCTTCGCCAACGCGTTCAAACGCCAATACGGCACCGCACCCGGCAGGTACCGGAGAGCCGCGTAACAGCACCAACGGTTCCCGCACAGGGGGACCGCCGGGTTGGGTGACTAACCGAGTGACGACCGTGACGGACATCCACGGACTGTGGGGGACAGTGTAGGACCGTGTTCGCAGCTCAACGCTCACCTCATGCCAGCTCACGAGACCGCGCTGGTTGCCTGGGGTCAAGGGGTCGTCGGTTCGAATCCGGCCGTCCCGACGCAGGTCAGAGGCGATTCGGGATCTTCCGGATGACCATTTCTGATCTTGTGCGGCAGCAAGTACTGCAACGGCTTATTGATCGAGGCTTTCGCCGAGCCGTCGTAGGGCTTCGCGGGCGGCCTTGGACGAGACCTGGCTGTAGATCTCCGTCGTGATCGAGAAGTTCGCTGCAGGATTGCCATTGCGACCCGGGGGTGCAGGTCCAGGGCGACCAGCAGCGAGCCGCAGGTGCGTCGGGCGTCGTGATCGCCAAGGCGCTTCGCTGGCTGAGCGGACGGGCTGGAGACCGGGGCAGCGCGGGAACGCGCCGGGTGGTCTAATCCCTGCCGATGACGACACCGGATATCGCCGCCACCGATCTCGACGCCGCTGCGGCTACGCCGCGGCAGGTGCCCCGCATGATCGTGCTCATGCTCGCCAACCTGGTCCTGAGTGCTCTGCTCGCCGGTCTGATGCTGGCTTTTCAGGAGCAGCTGCTGGACTACCAGCTCGCCCACCTCGATGTGTCCACCGGAACCGACCTGGCCATCGCCCGGGAGGACCTACGCTCCTCGGTGTGGTCCCGCGTGCTGCCCGTGACGTTGGTCGCGCTTGCTTACCTGGTGGTGATCGGCGGGCTGCGGTTGGGCCAGCGCAGGGCGTACCGGCAGGTGATCTGTATTTCGGTGATCGTGCTGCTCGGCGCTGGCCTGGCCTTGCTTCAGCCGTTCCCCTGGTGGGTGCGGGCGGTCAACGTCGCCAAGGCGCTCGTGGTGGTCGCGCTGCTCTTCCTAGCCAGCCGCCCCCAGGTCCGCGGTTGGTTCCGTCGCGACCAGTCAACCCGACGTGGTTGACCGACTCGGGTAGAAAAGCGAGCCCATACGCATCGTGCCCCGTCCCCGCTACGGCCGATGATCAGACGCACTCATCCGAGATCTGGCGGCGATGTCTACGCGCCCGTCGAATGGACCCTGTTGGCGCCGCAGCGCCTCAACCGATCCGGGCTTCCCCGCCACATTCGCCCTGATGGGCTGAGACCAGCCCAGCTTCACGCCGGCAGACCTGGCTGTAAGCACAAGAACCCGCAGGCCCCGTTGGGCGCTGCAGACCCGGCGCCCAACGCGGCCTAGGCCTATGCGAGACCGACTCGCCGACCGCTGCAGGCTCGTTTCGCCTCGGACAGCTCAGAGGCTGGTGAAGCGCCGCCCCCTGAGCCACAGGTGGATGAGCAGTCTCGTCGAGCCGTTATTCAGATCGATGCCCGTGCTCTCTTTGAGCCGGTTCAGCCGGTAGTAGACAGTGGTGCGGTGAAGATGCAGGGTGCTGGCGACTTCGGCGACATTGCCGCCAGCGTCGAGGAGCACTTGGACAATCTCGGCCACATCGGCCGGCTGTTGCATCAACTTTTCGATCTCGGCGGGCACCAGGTGCCATCCGAGCTGCGGGCGAAGCCAGCTCTGCAGCAGCGACTCCAGTGGGTGGTCGTCCCAGAGTGTCATAGACCGACCGAGGGTCCGAGCGACCTCGGTAGCCGCGACGGCTTGATCGAACGCCTCGTGGAGGCGCGAGAGGCTGTCGACGACCTGGCTGGTGCCGATCGTCGCGACTGTGGCCACATCGGGGGCGAAGCGGTCCATGGCCTCGTAGATAGCTCGCGCGGCCGCAGTGCGCTGCGCGCGCGACGGTGATGCACGGTGGCCGACGATCAACAGCGACTGAGGCGTTCCGGCCGCGTACGCAAACATGTCTCGCAGGTGACCTTGCATGGCCTGGGTGATACCGCGGCGGACCGCGTCTCGCATCGTCGCCTCCGAGTCCCCGTGCCCGGTAGGCCTGGTCTGCAGCGCGACCACCGAGAAAGCTTCAGCGCGCTGGAACAGACCGAGGTCGCGCAAGTCCTCGGCTGCTTGCTTCCGTGATGCAGCGTCGCCGGCAAGCAGCGCAAGAACGATCGCCTCGATCTCGAAGTCGGCATCGACCGCTGACTGTGCCTTACGAGTGAGGAGCTCCTCAATTCGCCTGGCAGTCTCCTCGGTGAGCGCGATCTCGTCGGCTGTCAGCGTCCCGTCATCAAGCAGCCACACGAACCCGAGGAGCTCGTACTTCGAGCGCAACGGGAACCCGAGACGGTCCTTCTCCAAACCGACCTCTGCGTTGGCGTGCAGGATGGTCGGCTGGTGCCAGTGTTGGACCCCTTGCCCCAACACGTAGTCACGTGTCGCACCGGAAACGCGACGGCCGACGAGGGAGCTGAGTCGGGCCTTGTCGACGTCCTCGTAGTGGGCGCTGGAGGCCAGCAGGCGCAAGCCTGCGTCATCAACAGCGACTGAACGTTGAAGCTCCTGCGCCAGGGCTTCGACGAGCTCCTGCAGGACGTCGATCACGGCGCACCTCCTCCGACTCGGGCTCGACTCCTCCGCGCGAGCCTGGGCCCACCTGTCGTCGAACCTGAGCAGCTGTCGAGCTCGCTACCTGGACACGCTACGCAGGTCCAGCGAAGGCAGCGCGGCGAACCCATCGCCCCGACCGGAGGCGGGGTGGCCTCCCGGGGTGCCCACCCCTCTGCGGAGGAAGTGCCGGATTCTATGAGGACGCGGCGCCGGCCTGGCTGGCGGCGATCCCATTGTCCTTCAGGATGCTTGCGATCTTGCCGTCTTGCAGGAGAGTGTGGATGTCGGCGTTGATGGCGGCCGCCAGCTCCGTCGAGTTCTTGTTCATCATCACGACGACATCGCTGTCGCCCTTCGAAGCAGCCACGCGGGAGTCAGGCTGCACCTTGTTCACTTTCAGGCCGCTGCTCTGGCCTGCGCGATAGCCGGCCTCTGCGGTCGTCAGCACGGCCACATCGATGCGTCCGACGTTGAGGTCAGACACCATGCTGTCCGCATCCTGGAAGATGGTTACGTTGCTCTGGCCAAGCGCCTTCTGCAGGTCGTCGGTCCAGAGGTAGCCCTGGATGACGCCCACCTTCTTGCCCATGACGTCGGAGATGGACGACTCCGAGCCCTTGGTCAGGAACGCCAGGCCGTCGCGGTACATCGGGTCGCTGAGCGTGAAGTCCTTGGCGCGGTCCGGGGTCGAGTAGACACCCCCGACGACGATGTCGCTCCGCCCGGCCTTCACGCCCTCCGTGAACGCGGCCCCCGTCACTGACGAGGCCTGAACCTTCAAACACTCCATCTTCGCGATGTCGTTGACGACCAATCCATCGATGCCGCCCAGGTCGGCGCCGGCGCGATCCAGCTTGGTGTAGGGCGGAGATACGTAGGCCGAGACGAGCAGCGTGCCGCTCTTGACAGTCTTCAGGTCCTTGTGGACCGGGGTGCAGTTTGCGCTGGCCGCGCTGCTGCTGTTTCCGCCACCGCCGCAACCGGCAAGTGCGAGCGCGAGCAGCGCGGCGGTGGCTGCGCCGAGCAAGAGACGCGTTTTCATAGTCTTCCTCCTCAGGTGGGGTTTACATGATCCGCTCTCGTGAGCGGACTCCGGCAAGTGCTGTGGCCGTCAGTGAAACGACGGCGTACATGACGCCGGCCAGCGAGAGCGCTGCGCCGAACTGGAAGGTGATGGACGCTAGGTTGTATGCGCGACTGAGCAACTCGGGGACGCTGATTGCATAGGCGAGAGATGTGCCCTGGTAGAGGATGATCGCGAACCCAATGAGGGGCGGCACCACAGTCTTCAGCGCCTGGGGAAGCACCACGAGGCGGAACTCCTGCGCGGGCGTCAACGATAGTGCTTGCGCGGCTTCACGTTGTCCCTTCGGGACTGCGTTGATGCCCGCCCGGATGATTTCCGCGGTATACGCCGCGGTGCTGAATCCGAGGCCGACGACTGCTGACAGGAACGCCGTGAGAACCACGTCTACCTGCGGTAGTCCGCGATAGACAAGGTAGAGAACGATCAGACCGGGCACGCCACGGCCGATCTCGACCACGATGATGGCCGGCCAGCGAATCCAACGGCTTGGGGCTGAGCTCAGGGTGGCGAACAGGACGCCGACGGGCAGCCCGAGGACAAGGGCGAAGAACGTCAGCTTGATCGTTACCCATAGGCCCGGCAGGAGGTCGGGGAACATGTCGTGCCACGCGCTCACAGCTCCAGCCTCCTTGCGACCAGACGGTCCGCGGTTCGTGCAACCAGAGCCACTGGCACGCTGAGGATCAGATACAGGCCTGCGGCGATGAGGAACACGTTCAGCCCGTCCAAGGTGACCCGGGCTTCTTGGAATGCGAGGAAGGTGATGTCCGTGGTGCCGACAACGGACGCCACCGCACTGTCCTTGAGGAGGGCGATGAGGTAGGTCGAGGCCGGCGGCAGAACAATCAATGCCGCCTGCGGCAGCACGACCTTCCGGTAGGTCACGAGGCGACTAAGCGACGTCGCAGCCGCGGCTTCCCATTGACCGGCCGGGACTGCATTCATACCGGCCCGGTAGACTTCGGACATGTAGGCTGCGGCAATGAGGCCGAGACCGCCTACTGCCGCCTGGAATGGCGTAATCGAAGTCATGTGCTGGCCCACGACGTAGAACGCGATGAACAGCCAGACCAACGGCGGGATTGCGCGCAGCACCTCAACCACCGCGACAGCTGGCCAGTGCAGCCACCCCTGCTTGGAGCGTCGGCACAGTGCGAGCGGGAACCCGAGGATGGCCCCGACGAGGAACGCCCCGAGCGTTACGGACACGGTCGTCCAGATGCCAAGGCTGAGAGCGTGAAGGTGACCGCCCATGCTCATCGTCCCTTGACCGCCGCTAGGAATCGCTGAGTTCGCTCATGCTGCGGGTCGCTGATGACCCGACGAGCGGGTCCTTCTTCGACGATCCGGCCCTCGGCCATGAACACGACTCGGTCCGCCACGTCCGCGGCGAAGTGCATCTCATGAGTGACGACCAACATGGTCATGCCTTCGTCGGCCAGGCGGCGCATCGTGGTGAGGACGTCCATCGCGTACTCAGGGTCCAGCGCGGAGGTCGGCTCATCGAACAGCATCACCTGTGGGTCCATCGCCAGCGCGCGGGCGATGGCGATGCGCTGCTGTTGTCCGCCGGAGCATCGCCCGGGCTTCCGGTCGGCGAACTCCTTGAGCCCGACGTGCTCGAGTTCCCTGATGGCACGGGCACGCGCCTCGCCCTTCGAGCGACTCAGCGAGTGGACCTGCGCGAGCATGACGTTCTCGAGCGCGGTCAGGTGCGGGAACAGATTGAACTGCTGGAACACCATGCCGATGTCACGTCGCAGCTCTCGGAGTTCCTTCTTCGCCAGGCCGCCCTCGCCTTTGGCGTGGTAGACGTGATCGCCGAACGTCAGCCGACCCGCAGCCGGTGGCTCCAGCCAGTTGATCGCCCGAAGGAAGCTGCTCTTGCCGGCGCCCGACGGGCCGATGATCGAGATGACCTCGCCCTGTGCGACATCCATCGAAACGTCGTGGACGACTTGGTGGTCGGCGTAGGCCACACAGATGCCTTCTACGCGAAGAAGTGGTCGTGCGTTGCCATCCAACGGACGTCTCCTATATGTGACGTGGATTACGCAGATTAGCTGCGGCAGACCGGGTTGGACACCGATGGCTGCCCAAGATTAGACGGGCGACGTGCTACAGATGTCGAGCGCGGACGTCCAAGTGCTTCCATCTGTTGTCGTTTGGGTGTATTCGTACCGCCCGTGCCAGTACGTTTGATGCGCCCGTGCCCCGCGCAGACGAACGTCGAACCGGCTCCGCCGATATCGGGCGGGCGCCCCTCCTACCCCAGGACGGTGCCCGAAGACTCGGAGTTCAAGGTCCGCCGACGGCTGAAGGCACCAAGATTGATCACGTGACCGGTGTGCGGAGCGGTGAACTGGATCGGGTCCGCATCATGATCGTGTCCGCACTGGACTCCTTCCACGATCGCACGCATGAGTGACCCGATCAGGGGAGCGTTCTTGAACTGGTTGCCGCTGGTGCCCATGGCGACGAAGAAGCCGTCCACTGCCGTCCGGTCGTAGATCGGCGTCCAGTCGATCGCGGCGTCGTAGACGCCTGCGATGCCCCTGGGGCGGTTTGGAACGGCCAGCTCAGAGAGCCGGCGGGCGCCGCGGTAAACCTGAGCCTCAAACCGCTCCTTCGTCGGCTTCGGGTCTGCCGCGTCCGGGTCGTCGATCCACTCGAGCGGGTCGCACTCAGGCTCCGTGCCGCCGATCAGCATGTGACCACCGGAGTCGGGCCGGATATAGATGCCCAGATCCGCGTCCGCAATGATGGGGAACGGGCTGCCTAGGCGCCTGGGCGACGGTACGTGATGGACCTCCTGGCGCATCGGACGAACCTTCACGGTGAAGTCGGCGCCGACACCGGCGAGCTCGTTCAGCTTCGTCGACCAGGGGCCACCGGCATTGACCACGATCGGGGCTTCGAGGACCTCACCGCCGTCGAGAGCGGCCTGCCAGACGTCTCCAGTCTTGTTGATCCCGGTCACCGTACGCCGGAAGTGGAACTTCGCGCCGCGGTGCGCGGCCGCGTCCGCCAGGTTCGCCGCCGCCAGCTGCGGGTCGTCCACATACCCTGCGTCCGGGGTGTAGATCGCTCCCAGCGATTCGCTCGCTTCCGCGAAGAACTCCTCGGAGGTCACTGGCTTGGGCGGGAAGTAACGCCCCACATCGATACCCGGGATGTGCTTAGCCAACTCCTCAGGACCCCATAGCTGGAACGGGACCCCACCCTGCTCGAACATGACCGCCTGCTTCTCGCGGGGCATGATCTCGACGTCAATGAACGCCAAGCCGCAACGAACGAAACTCGCAAGTCCATCGATCGGACGAACGCCGAGGTAGTCCTCCCACTCCTCCCACCGAAACTTGGACTCCCATGCTGTCGCCATGCCATCCCAGGTCGAGTAGTTGAACCGAACGACCGCACTCGATGCGCTTGTTGAGCCGTAACCAGCGCCACCGGCCTTGTCCACCACCCGCACGGAGAGCCCGGACCGGCTGAGCTCCAGCGCCGTGGACGCTCCAACCACACCTGCGCCCACGACTATCACGTCAGACGTCGTGCCCATGAAACCCTCCTCGGTGCCGAGTGTGGCCCCAGTCTCATGAGGAACGCCTAGTTCAGCGATGGACTGGTATCGAATGTCGGAGGACGTCGGTTCGACGAATGTCGACCAACCTCAACGGAGAGAGGACGTGGTCTTGGTATTCCTGACGAACCTCGAACGAGCAAGCAGTCATCACTCGTGAAGGCGCCGTTCATATGGCACGTCTTGTTGCACTCGCGGGACGTCACCTGGAAACGCCCGGTGTGCCGTCCCGCGCGCTGTCCTCGGCGCCGGGCCGAGCGCCATCGAGGCGAACCCGAGAACAACGACTGCTGCGAAGAGCATGAGGACGCCAACGACGTGCATGATGACAACGGCGGCTTTGAGTTCGAGCTGCAGTCGCGGCATCCATCGGGCGTCGTCCAGCTGCAACCATCAAGGTACGGCGGCGAGTCAGCACGAGCGGCTGCGCCGGTCAATGGATCATTGACAGTTAGCCTCGGCCCTTCATTTGTTCAGTCCCATGACCTCTGTCGTAGTTCATGTCCCGGTTCCTGTGTCACAAGATCAGCATTCTGGGTGGGGACGCGTTGCCAGGCTTGACTGCAAGGCGTGGCGAATCGGCGTCAGGTGATGAGTGCGGTGGATGCCCTGCTGACCGCTGGGGTGAAGATCGATAACGTGCAGACCACGGCGCACCCGCGATCGTCTTATCCGACAACGGCCTGGCCTTCACCAGCCGCCGCCTGCACGACAACGCCGGCCCATCACGCTTCGCCCAGACCCTGCACCAACACGGCACCCGGCTGATCCACTCCAGCCCCTACCACCCGCAAACCTGCGGCAAAGTCGAACGCCACCACCAGACCCTCAAGAAATGGCTCGCCGCTCAACCCCACCAGCCCCACACCCTGACGCACCTGCAACGCCTACTCGACACCTACCGCCAGCACTACAACCACCGCCGTCACAGCGCCCTACCCAACCGGGCAACACCCCACCACGCCTGGCACACCACGGCACACCACGGCGGCCCCCAAGCACTACCCATCCAAACCGACGCCACCATCCACCGACCACGCGTCTGAAACACCGGCACCATCCGCGTCGGCCTCGCCCGCATCGGCATCGGCTGCGCCTGGCGCGGACACACTCTCACCGCCATCCGCGACCACCGCCACATCACCGTCTACGACACCAACGGCAACCCGATCGGCCACGCCACCACCAACGACAGCAGCTACGTCCGCCTCACCCCAACCCCCATGACACACCTCCCGGGACATGCCATTGACACACCTACCGGGACATGACACTCGGCCCTTCATTAAGGGCTGTCCAAGGGCTGGGCAGAAATGAAGAAGTGTCAAGCCCCGGGTTTGATGGAGAGTTGGTTAGCTGGTTTTCAGGGGTGCGGTGACCGGCTGGGTCATCGCGTGTAGGGCCTCGTGTTCGGTGGGCGGGATGTGCCCGAGCTCGCCGTGCAAGCGGCGGTTGTTGTACCAGTCGATGTACTCGACGGTGGCCATCTCCAGGTCGTCGAGCCCGCGCCACGGACCTCGGTTGCGCACGAGTTCGGCCTTGTAGAGCGAGTTGAACGCCTCGGCCATCGCGTTGTCGTACGAGTCGCCCTTGGAGCCGACCGAGGCGACAGCGCCGGCCTC
>NZ_JBSFYQ010000083.1:0-11925 GCF_053599855.1 Micromonospora sp. NPDC005161 | reverse complement strand
GGCAGGCTGGGCCGGGTCGTCAGCTTCGGCCGAGGCCGTCACCCACTTGATCGAGCATTCTCGAAACCGAGCCCCCCGCTGTGCACAACGCGATAACTTCGCGATGTGGGCATCACCGGGGGGATAGCATGCGTTCTTCTGATCGCCGTCATCGTGGCGGGCCTCGTGCTCTGGTTGATGAAGTCCGCATTCGGCCCTAAGAAGCCACCACCGCCACCATCGGACGTTCTAGAGCCGCCGCAGCACCCACGCGACCGCTGACGCGACGACCGACCGGTCCAAGCGCACCCCAATCAAGAAGATCACGTCTCCCGAGCGGGACTCGACCCTGCGACGGCCCTGTTCGTCGTCGAGCCGCGCCCACCTGAAGGTGCGGGCCGTTCGACGGCGGTCGTCGTTGGCGCAGACCACCTCACACTTCTCGATCTCGACGAGGTTTCGATCCCACGGAGCGCCGGCACCCACCAGTGCGTTCACCCCGACCTCCTTGTCGCGCTGGTGGTCGAAGTCCAGGACGACGATGTCTGTCACACCGCGGCTTGGCGGAGGGAAGGAGGGTCGAACTCCTACGGGATATTTCACCCCAACCGTTTTCGAAACGGTGGCCGTCGCCATCTGTCGGCTAGCCCCTCCAAACTGTGTGAATCGTCGGCTGGCCGCGCCGCGCCGTCGGCCAGACGCGCCCGGGGAGTCGAACCCCGGCTTCACCCACCGCACCGGGGCGGAGCCCCCGTCGAGCGAAATACGCGGTGGGGATCCGGACCTTGCGATTCAACGACGGGTACGAGGGAATTGAACCCCCGGCCTCCGCGTCCCGAACGCGGCACTCTCCCAAGCTGAGCTAGTACCCGTTGAGTCGGGATAGCCGGATTTGAACCGACGACCTCTGCACCCCCAGCACCGCGCTACCAAGCTGCGCTATATCCCGATGAGTGCCCCCGGCGCGATTCGAACGCGCGACCCCCAGATCCGTAATCTGGTGCTCTATCCGCTGAGCCACGGGGGCATGGTGTCGTCGGCTGGGATCGAACCAGCGCATCTCTGCGTTATCGGCGCAGTGCCTTCACCAACTTGGCCACGACGACATGGCGGAGAGGGAGGGACTCGAACCCCCGACGGTGTGACCCGTTACGGGTTAGCAACCCGCTGTCTTACCAGCTCGGCCACCTCTCCAGGGCGCCCCGTACCGGTTTCGAACCGGCGACCTCCGGCTTGACGGGCCGGCGCTCTCCCCCTGAGCTAACGGAGCATGGTGGATCGACGGGGGATCGAACCCCGCACGCGAGGCTTGCAAAGCGACGCTGTGCACCAGCACTCAACCCCATGGCGCGGCCGTCCGGAGTCGAACCGGTTCTCCCGGGTGCCCCGGGGCGGCGGCTCCACTCCGCCTTCGGCCTTGCGTGCGCTCGGGGGGAGTCGAACCCCCACGCCTTGCGGCACCGGTTCCTGAGACCGGCGTGTCTACCTGAATTCCACCACGAGCGCGTGATGTGACAATCAATCTGTGAACGCCGGCCTGGACGTGACCGCGGAGTGGTGGACCACCTCCGACATCGCCGCGTACCTCGGCGTGCAGGTTGCGACCGTGACCAACTACCGGAAGCGGAGCCAGCTGCCGCAGCCGGACCAGACGGTCGGCCGGACTCACATGTGGCGGCTGAGTCGGGTGATCGCCTGGCATGAGCAGCGGCCCCGGCCTGGCGTCGGTGGTCGTCCGGGACGTTCGTAGTTGGTGCCGACGCCCGGTATCGAACCGGGGGCCTCCCCCGTTATGAGCGGGGCGCTCTGACCACCTGAGCTACGTCGGCGAGAAAGCCAGCGACGCGATTCGAACCCCCGGGATACGATGCCGGTGCTCTGCCTGGTGAGCTTCGCTGGCATGGAGCCGACGACGGGAGTCGAACCCGCAGCCTGCCGATTACAAGTCGGCCGCACGGCCACCCGTGCTCCACCGGCCTGGTGCCCTCGGCGGGACTCGAACCCGCCCTGGCGACGTCCTCAACGTCGTGCCTCTACCACTGGGCTACGAGGGCGAGGTTCAAACGCGGAACGCACCGTACTTTCGATCAAGAGTCAGCGACCTCGCACCACCCGTCGCTTCGATCGGAATGAGGTATCGGTCAGGTCCACTGGTGACAATGAAGAAAAGGTCCACTTCGCTGGGCCGATAGGCTGTCGTTCCGCGACGCCCATTGCAGTCGAGGTTGTCTCGTAGGCCGTATTCGAGACGCCCGACCCCTACCGTCCAACGCCCTGCCGGGTCCCGAGATGTGGTGCTCTTTACCTGGACCTTTTTCAGTCCTTCGTCCGACTCCACAATCAAGTCGTACCGGGTTGGCTCAACCGGTAGCGACGTCGCATAGCCACGACGCAGGAACCAGGAAACGGCGTCACCGACAGCCGCCGTCCGGAGATGGGCGTCCGACTCCTCGGCGGAGAAGGGGAGACTCGACGAAGGAACCACAGCCCTCCTGTTCCACGACTCGGCGAGGTGCGACGTGTCCAGCCCAAGTTCTGCCGCGAGTCGCTTTGCAGCATTGTGCGCGGAGCCAGAGTTCTCGCAGCCGAGCTGGCGCATGACCTCGGCCCAGGAACGCGATGCCTGCACGGCCTCCGCAAGAGACATCCGCCGGGCTGTCCAGTCTTCGGCCATCACCGGTACATCGTCGGGGATCGGCGGCAGATGGTCAGGCCGGATACCAAGGCGTAGAAGGTGCCCTTGGATCGTTCGCGTAGCCCTGGTGGATGGGTGTCGGCCCACTCCCTTGACCACATCATTCCAGGTCTTCGCGCCGGCAAGCGCAGTCCTGAGCTGGTCGTCGTTCCACGTTCTCGGTCGGGCCATAAGAACAAACTACAGCGTCTAACTGAGACGTCATTAGACATGCCGATTGGATGCGCTCCGAGAGGAGGATTCGAACCTCCGATCTTCCGAACCAGAATCGGACGTGCTGCCAACTGCACCATCTCGGAATGAGGGCCGGCGGACCGCGGTGGGCCCGCCGGCCGGGTCAGCACTGCGCCAGCGACCCCCACGCCGGCACGATCGGCCGGGTGCGGAGCACCATGCCGGCCTCGGCCGGGGTCCGGTCGCCCTTCGCCTGGTTACAAGGGGCGCACGCGCTGACGGTGTTCCGCCAGGTGTTCTGCCCACCCCGCGAGCGGGGCAGGATGTGGTCGACCGTGGTAGCCGACGCGGCGCAGTAGCCGCACTGGTGGCCGTCGCGGCGCAGCACGCCGGCCTTCGACCAGGTCGGGCCGTTGGTGTAGCGCCACTTCGTGACGACATAGCGGACGAGCCTGAGGACCTTCGGCATCGGGAAGACGCCGATGAGCCGGTCGGGCTCGGCTTCGTGAATCTCGGCGACCTGGCGCATGAGCATCCGGATCGCGTGTTTGATCGGGACCCGGTGCAGCGGTCCCAGGTCGGCGTTGAGGACGAGAACTGCGTCCACCGGGCCCTCCCTTCTCTCGTGGCCGGTGGTGCTTGGAGCGGCTGACCCGGATCGAACGGGCGACCTCGACGTTGGCAACGTCGCGCTCTACCAGCTGAGCTACAACCGCATGGTGTGTTGAGTGCCCCGAGCGGGATTCGAACCCGCACTGTGCGCAGTTTGAGTGCGCTGCCTCCTGCCAAGCCAGCAGCATCGAACGATGTCGGGTTCTCGCCCTTCACCACGACCGCTTGGCATCTCTTGCGTAGGCCGTACGGGGCTCGAACCCGTAACCTTCTGGCTGAGAACCAGGTGAGCTGCCAGCTTGCTCCAACGGCCCATGGAGCCGGCGGGGTCATTTTGTGCGCCGGGCGCCTCCCCCGCCAACGTGCCCTCCCCCGAATCGAACGGAGACCTCGCGGTCTTCAGCCACACGCGCTTCCGCTTGCGCCAAGAGGGCATTGGTGACACTTTCGTACCCGCGCCATCTTCGATGCGGTCACCAGGCGGGCCGGTGGAGAAGAGGGGACTCGAACCCCCTGACCTTCGGCGTGCCACGCCGACGCTCTACCAGCTGAGCTACAACCCCATGGTCCGGGACCGGGGTGTCGAACCCCGTGTCTCTCGCTCCCACAGCGAGCGGGTCAGCCGTCTCCCTCGTCCCGGAGGTGTTGCCCCCGGCCGGCCCGTGCGGGCGCCGGCCGGGGTCTTGCTTATGCCATCCACTGTGGAGTTTAGAATTTGCGACGTCGCCGGCCACGGCCGGGACGAAATGCAGGGGCGACAGGATTCGAACCTGCAACCTTCGGTTTTGGAGACCGGTGCTCTACCAGTTGAGCTACGCCCCTATGAAGTTGTTCGGGTAACGAAAAAGCCGCCCTATCCCTGTCGGGGTGGGCGGCTTCGCAGCTTGCGCTGACGCTATTCGCGCCGCCACCCCGGCTTCCAGTTCTGCTCGCTCCCGCGGAGGTCGTAGGCTCGCTCGGTCGAGGGCAGCACGACACCGCCGCGCGGCATGAACCGCGTGGTTTCGGTGGAGGCGTACTGCAACACGGGGAACTCCTTGGGTTGGTCCGGTTGACCTTGCTCATTCAAGGTAAGCGCTACGCCGTTCGGATGGCAATGGATATTCCGGCTACGGGCTTAGCTCTGACCCGGCCGCGCGTACAGATCAACTCGTCCGTCGCCCACCATGCCAGCCCGCCGTTACATCGCGGCTAACCTGATGTTTCTCCGGGTGCCGCCGGTAAATAGGGAGGTCAGCCGGTACGGCGGCTTTGAGCTGGCGTGCTCGGCGGTAGCAGGCCATACCATCGCGGCGTGGTGTTCGGGGTGGCGCTCATAGTCGCGAACGGTGCGCCGGCAGCGGGTTATCCACGACAGGGTTCTCTCCAGAACCCATCTGCGGCGCAGGAACTGGAACTTAGCAGGTGCGCAGGGCCCCACAGCAGCGCGCGGGCGGCGCTTGGGCTTACGTCATTGGCCGCTGGTTGCCGACGTTTCACGCTGTCGTGTGCCCCGTGTGTGCACCGGACGGCTCCATGGCCTTGAACGGCTTTCGGGGTATGGCGGGCAGGTCGCCCAGGGTAGCGAAAGCCGGCCCGCCCCAGCTGGGGTCGGTGTCGTTGTGCTCCGTGATCCGGAAGACGGTCATGCCGACCGCTGCCGCCCCGGCCAGCTCACCGTCTGCGCCGTCGCCAATAAAGATGCACTCTGCCGGCCCAACGCCCAGGCGCGCAGCAGCGAGGTGGTAGATCGCCGGGTCTGGCTTGGACAGCCCGACATCGCAGGAGAAGACCGCGACGTCGAATCGGTGGGCGAGCGGACTCTGCGGCCATGCCTCGGCAGTGTCCGAGGTGGCGTTGCTGACGAGGGCCAGCGGATGCCCGTCGTCGCGTAGCGCGTCGAGCACGTCCAGGGTGGCGGTAGAGACACTGTCCAGCACCCTGCGCCCGAGGGCTCGCCGATGCTCACCGGCCCGTGTCACCTGTTCGTTGGTTGGTGTGCCGCCGAGGCGTCCGGCGAGGATGCGGACGGTCTCCTCCACGTCCCACTGCACCAGCCGGTCCCGCCAGGTCGCGTGGTACGCGGCGACCAGCTCGGCCGGAGCCACCCCGACCATGACCGCCATCTCGCCGTCTACCCGGTCACGCTCATCGTCGGCCCCCCGAATCAGGGTATGGAAGAGGTCGAAGATCACTGGCCGTGACATCTCAGCATGTTACTGAGACCACCACCGCTGACTGATGTCCTCGACCGAGGGCCCTTGTAGAACATGGTTTAGTTTTCGCGATTCGGGTCGGTGAGAGCGTCCCAGTCCTCGGCGCTCATCGGGAACGGCCCCCAGTGCGGCAGGTAGAAGGGACGCCGTGGTGGGTCGGCCACCGTGAACGGCTTGAACGCCGGATCCGCGATCACCCGGTAGACGAACTCGGCCGTCGGCATGTCCAGCTGGTGCCACGGCTCGATGCCGTCCCACCGCGCGACGACAGGCCACCGATCGGGCTCCACTGAGCGGTCCGCCAGCCAGTAGTACTCCCCCTCGGTCTGATCGCTGCCCCACTGGATCAGCCCCGACCCCTTGTCGGGCTCGTACAGCTCGTAGGGGGCCCACAACCCCGCGGAGTCATGCTCACTTGCCCACTGCTGGCAGGAGGCCCACGTTCGAAGCAGCGGCTGCGCGTGATCGTCGGTCGGCCGTAGGAGGTCCAGGTAGGCGTAGAACGCCCCCGCCACAAACCGCCGGCACAGCTCCTTGAAGTCCGTCGGCAGCGCAACGCCCAGCTCCGCTTCCACCTGCTCCCAGCTGACACCGTCCTCGGGTTCCTGGTGCCATCCGGTCACGTCGGTGATCTGGTCGATCCACGTGAGCTGATCATTCACGGCCGGCAAAGTATCAGCACAGGCGGACATCTCCTCGCCTGGTCGCCACCGCCCGCTGACCGCTGCTGCACTTAGCTGCTCGGGCAGCAAAAAGGCCACCCCCGATGACCGGGAATGGCCTTTGACCTGCGTGGGCGATGCTGGTATCGAACCAGCGACCTCTTCGGTGTGAAACAGGACGCCGCACCGACTCTGACCTGCGGAAACGTGGAGCCGCAGGCAGGGGTGGGTGCAGTTAAGCGCCGTTCGATGCCGTTGGACGCAGTTCAATGCCGTTCAGGGGACCCCGCTGCTCCCAACCTGCTCCCCGAACCAGGCCCGCACCGGACCGACCGACCGCCAACCGATCGTGAGCTGCCGGCCCAGTGCCTTGGCTGGCAACAGCGCTGGCTCCCGCAGCCGCATCGGTCGATCGGGAAGCACACTCACGAACGCCGCGCCTTGTAAGCGGCATGTGAGTGCGCTGGGCGGGTGCCTTGTCGTCGCTCCGCTCGGAAGCGACGAAGGAGGGAAGCTTGTCTCGCGTTGCCGTGATGGTCATGCTGTTGCGGTGTTTCGTCGTCTAGATCAGGAAGACCTGCTGGTCACGTCGGGGCTGGACGCACCAGTGTTCCGGGTGCCGTTGCAACCGTTCTCGTTCGTGTCCACGATTCGATGGTGCGGCCACCGACAGGAGTTGATCCTGACGGCTGCTCCAACCGGTCGGCGCGTGCCCGACTTGCAGACCAATGACCGGGGTGACTTACGCCTGTTTCGGTGCGACCCACGCGACGGCGTCTGGCAGCAGGTCTACCGCGGCTACGCACACGACCCGGTGTGCCTGCCCGACGGCGGATACGTCATACATCGCGGCGCTGGCCTGACCATGCTCGACGGGCAGGGAGCGGTGGTGCGCGAGGTGAAGGTAGGACGATTCAACTGGGGGCCGCCGTCGCTGTCGGTCAGTCCCACCGGGGACACGATCGCGTGGGTGCGGTGGAACGGTGATGACCGGCGGCTATGCGTCGAGACCGTAGGATCGGAGCGATCCACTCAATTCCGTACGAGGATCTTTCAGTACGCCTGGCTCAACCCGCACACCCTGCTCTACATCCACGGTGCCCGCCCCCGCCTGCTCGACATCGCGTCCGGTGACACCCGGCGGTTCGGACAGGGGTTGCGCAATCACGTGCGTCGCGGTGTGGCCGAGGCTACCGCCCAGTTGCAGGCGCTGGCTGAGCTACCAGCCGATCAACTGTGGGAGTTCTGTGGTGACCTTCAGGTGGTAGGCGACGACGTGTGGTACTCCGCGACGCTGACCGAACGTTCGGGCTCGCGCCGCGTCGACGGGCTGTTCCGTGCGACTCCCGACGGCAACGACCTGAGCCTGGTCGCCACCATGTCGCCGAACGACCGCATCGAAGGTCTCTTCGCCCTACCGGATCGAAGCGCGTTAATTCTTGTCGCCACCTACGAAGGCACCACCATTGTCGACCGCAGCCAGCTAGCCGTCGGTCCGAGGGCAGATTTCCTGGCCTCGGGATGGTTCCCGCTACTAGCCAGCGACCGAGCAGATTTTGGCTTCCACCGCCTTCCCGGCTCCCCCACCGACGCGGGACAGTGAACGCACGCTCATCGGCAGTTGAGGACGTCGTCGCCGGTGCGACCCACGACGGTGACGCCTTCGGGTCCGGCGACGAGGTCTCCAAGCCGACGGGCCTGCTCAGAGCGTTGCCCATGGGATCGGCGTCCCAGATGACGGCACGGCTGGCGCGCCCATGACCGACAGCCGGAACGCTGCTCGGCGATGTCAATCGAATGTGTCGCAGCGAAGCTCAGCGGCCCGAGATGCCGGGCGGCGCTAGCCATCTTGAGAGCGCGTAAGGTGACCACTTCGGACATCACTGGGTGGGTCAAGCGGTCAAGCCGCAGCGATACCGCTGGTCAGCAGCTCCGCTCGCGCCGCGTCGGTAGAGCTCTTCGGAAGGGTGACCACTTCGCTGGTCTGCACCCAACCTGCTCCCAACGCAAGGCCCAGCCACGGCACCAGATCGTTACCGCTTCGACCTGCCCATACTCCCCACCAGCCGGTATAGACAGCCGCCGACACCCATTCAAAGCCGCTGAGCACTCCGTGTGAAGCAGAACCTGCACCGGCTCTGCTGCGGAAACGCAAGACCGCAGGTCGCGGCCTATGCCGTTGGGCGCGGTTCCGTGCCGTTGAGTGCAGTTCAACGCCGTTGAGTGCCCCCGTCTGTGGGCCTGCCCCGTTTTGACGGACATCCGAGATCAGGGGACCTGGGGTCTCCGGGAGGATGTCCAGCATCATGGAGAACGTGGGGAAGAAGCGGTCGCGGCCTCGGCGGTCGTTCACGGCGCAATTCAAGGCCGAGATCGTCGAGTTGTGTCAGCGTGGTGACCGCACGATCAGGCAGGTCAGCCAGGATTTCGACTTGACCGAGACCGCGGTGCGTGAATGGGTCAAGCAGGCCGAACTCGACAGCGGCGCCCGTACTGACGGGTTGACCTCGGATGAGCGAGACGAACTCGCGCAGCTTCGGCGTGAGAACCGCCGACTGCGTGAAGACGTCGATATTTTGAAGCGGGCAACGGCTTTCTTCGCGAAGGAGACCCGGTGAACGTGTACCCGTTCATCGAGGCGGAGCAAGCCGGCGAGCACAACGTCAAGCGCGCGTGCGAGCTACTCGAGGTCTCCCGGTCCGCCTACTACCAGCAGCAACGCGGCGTCCAGTCCCAGCGGCAGCGCGTCGACGCACAGCTCACCGCGAAGATCACGCAGGTGCACGCGGTGTCGAAAGGCACCTACGGAGCACCGCGGATCCACGCCGACCTCGCCGACGCCGGGCTGCGACACGGCCGTAAACGCGTCGCCCGGCTGATGCGGTGCGCCGGGCTGGCCGGCAAGAGTCCACGCCGATGGCGAACGACCACGGTGCCTGACCCGAACGCCGGCAGGCGACCTGACCTGGTCAACCGTGACTTCGGCACCGACCCGGCGGGGATCGACACCCGCTGGTGCGGCGACATCACCTACATCAACACCTGGCAAGGCTGGCTATATCTGGCCACCGTCATCGACCTGGCCTCGCGCCGGGTCGTGGGCTGGGCGGTCGCCGAGCACCTACGCACCGACCTGATCGACGCCGCGCTCACCGATGCCCTTGTGCGGCGCCGGCCGCCGTCCGGGCTGGTGTTCCACTCCGACCGCGGCTGTCAAGGCGGATTCCAGTGGTCGTTGCAACACCTCAATCAAGGGGTGTGTGCATGGGTAGGCCACCAGGTTGGGTGACGGAGGTGACGGGCAGGCCAGCGATGCGATCGCCGGGCCGGCCGGGTGTGAACGAGCACCGGGAGGTGCGGCGGCAGTTCTGGCGTCGGATCGCCGAAGGTCTGTCGAGCGAGGAAGCTGCGGCGGCGTGTGGTGTGTCGCAGCCGGTGGGTGGGCGCTGGTTTCGTCAGGGTGGCGGTATGGCACCTTTGTCGCTGGTTCCGCCGTCGGGCCGGTATCTGTCCTTCGCCGAGCGTGAAGAGGTCGCGCTGCTCAAAGCACAAGGCAAGGGCGTGCGAGAGATCGCTCGAGCGGTAGGCCGTGACGCGTCGACGATTTCGCGAGAGCTGCGCCGCAACGCCGTGACTCGTGGCGGCAGCCTGGACTACCGTGCCGTGGCCGCGCAGTGGCATGCCGAGCGTCGTGGCCGTCGCCCGAAAACCGCGAAGCTGGCGGCGAACCACCTGCTGCGCGACTACGTGCAGAAGCGGCTCGCCGGCACGATCACCGACGTTGATGGTCGGCCGATCCCGGGCCCGAACGTGCCGTGGAAGGGACGCCGGCACGGGCGTCGCGCAGATCGGCGATGGGGCACGGCCTGGAGCCCGGAACAGATCAGTCGGCGGTTGCGGGTGGACTTCCCGGATGATGAGTCGATGCGGATCTCGCACGAGGCGATCTATCAGTCGCTCTACGTTCAAAGCCGCGGTGCGCTGCGCCGTGAGCTGACGGCGTGCTTGCGCACCGGCCGGGCGTTACGGGTGCCGCAGGCGCGCACCCATAGACGGGGCAAGCACTTCCTCAGCCCAGAGGTCATGATCAGCCAACGGCCGGCGGAGGTCACCGACCGGGCCGTGCCAGGCCATTGGGAGGGCGACCTGATCATCGGCCTGGAACGCTCGGCCATCGGCACGCTGGTCGAGCGCAGCACCCGGTTCACGATGCTTCTGCACCTGCCCCGCATGGATGGCTACGGTCAGCAGCCTGTGGTGAAGAACGGCCCGCCGCTGGCCGGGCACGGCGCCGAAGCGGTCCGAGACGCTATCGCAGACCAGATCACCGCCCTGCCCGAGCAGCTACGCCGCTCGCTGACCTGGGACCAGGGAGCCGAGATGGCCCAACATGTCCAGCTGCGTCTGGACATCGGTCTCGAGGTCTACTTCTGCGACCCGCACAGTCCCTGGCAGCGCGGCACCAACGAGAACACCAACGGACTGCTGCGCCAGTACTTCCCTAAAGGCACCGACCTATCACGACACAGCATCACCGACCTCGCCGCCGTCGCCGCCGCGCTCAACAGTCGGCCCCGCAAGTCTCTGGAGTGGAGAACGCCAGCAGAGGCCCTGGACGAACACCTAAGATCAATCCAACAGGCCGGTGTTGCAACGACTCCTTGAACCTAAGGAGTATGCCTCGGCCGACTTTGCCCGGGCCTGCGCCCGATGGAAGGTACGCCAGTCGATGGGCAGGGTCGGGTCGTGCTTCGACAACGCCGTCGCCGAGGCCACTTTCTCCACCATCAAGGTCGAGTACGTCCACCGCCGCCACTTCCGCACCCGCACCGAAGCCCGCGTGAAGATCGCCACCTGGATCACCGACTTCTACAACCGGCGCCGCCGGCACTCCGTCTGCGACTGGCGATCACCCATCGACTACGAACGATCAGAGACCCGCGCCCTGGAGACCCAGGCCGCATAACGGAACTCTCCACGATTCCAGGGGATTGACAACACCGGTCAACAACGGCAGATGGAGTCGCCTCACCCCTAACCGCTCCGCCCTTCGTTACGAGCGGGCAGGCTGGTCAGCGCCTGGAGCCAACCCATCCGCCGGGCCGACGCAAGGCACCTTCCAAACTGACGGTGCCTGGGCTGTGTCCGGGCCGTCTGGGCCCTCAGCGGGCCGTCGAACGACGACCAATGACGACCGATGACGACCAGCAGCACCCGAAGAAACAGCAGGTCAGCCACCATGTGACGGCGGCTGACCTGGTGGGCGACGGACGAGTCGACCTGTACGCCGGATTCTGGGTCTTTGATCTCTGGCTTGGTACTGCAACGATGCTGGCCATCGGAGGCGGCCGTGGGTGGACGTCTCGTGTGCCGTTGACCAAGGAGCCGAGTTGCGTCTGCCCCGTGAGCCTCACCCGGTTGACCGGCCGGGCCTTGTCCTCTTCATGATCATATGTGCCGGCCTTGGAGCGCTTGCGGCGAGCGGATGGAACGGCGATGGAGGGCGGTTCCAGCCCAGGGTCCCGGCAAAGTCGTCAGGTGATGCCGAGTAGGGCCAGGGGTCGCTTGCTGTCGCGGGCGTGGTGGCGGTTGGCGGCGGCGATGTTCG
>NZ_JBSFYQ010000082.1:0-12022 GCF_053599855.1 Micromonospora sp. NPDC005161 | reverse complement strand
GCCGCCGCGAGTGCCACCCCTGCGACTGAAACCAGGTCAGCTGCTCGGCGACGTGGTCCACGTCGAAGAGCCGGTAGACCAGGTCGGGTGGCTGCCCGACGGGCGCTTCGGCGTAATCGGGCCAGTCGAGGCCCACAGCCGTCGCCGCCGCACGGTACTCCGCCGCCGCGTCACGCAGCACGCGCATGTCATCGAGCATCGCGGCAAGAATGCGACTCTATTCCTGCAACGCGGCCGAGGTGGCGTAGGGCTGCAGGATCTCGCCGACGCTGTGCACGATTCCGTTCTTCATCACCAGCTCCACGCTAGCGGCATCGGCGACGTCCTCGAGCGGATTGCCGTTCACCATGGCCAGGTCCGCGATCTTGCCCTCCTCCAAGGTGCCCAGCTCATGCCCCACGCCCATGTAGCGGGCGGCATTCGCCGTCGCGGTCTGGAGCGCCTCATGGTTGCTCGTCACGTCGGCCATCGCGCGCAGTGCGAGATGCAGCGAAACGGCCGGCGCATTGAGCGGCGCGTCGGTGCCGAGCGCGAAGGGCGTACCCGCGCGAAGCACCGCGGCGAGCGCGTTGAAGGTAGTGCGGATAGAGGCGCGCTGCGCATCGGTCGGCGGATTCTGCGCTGCCTGCAGCATGGCCGGCACGAACTGCGGCGGCATGAGGAGCTGGAAGCGGCGGTCCTGTACGATCATCGGATCATCGCCGATGAGCGCGGGCGCGAGATTCGTGCTCGCCATATCGGACTCGCCCTCGGTGAAGAGGGCGAGCGCATCCTGGTAGAGAATGCCGCCCGGGGACAGCGACGGGCTGAAGCCCGAGCGCTGGGTGGCTGAGAGGTGCGTGATTCCCTTTAAGCCGGTCTGGATTCCCGGTGACAGCGGATGCGTTCCGCTCGGCACGCCCATCTCGTGCGCCGTCTTCGCCACCTTGGCCATGAGCCAGACGGGTGTACGCACGTAGGCCTTGAGATAGTCCAGCTCGAGGATGCGCGCCTTCTGCATCTCAAGGTCCGCCACCCGCTCGTCCTTGATCGGCCGCGACTGGGCGTAGTAGGTCGACAATCCGTCGGCGAGAGCGCCCGCGGTAAAAAGACGTGGCCCGACCATTTTGCCGGCCTCCAGCGACTCGCGGAGATTGAGTGCGTGGTAGGGCGTCCAGCCAACGCAGCTCACCGACGTGATGCCGTACGAGAGGAACATGGCCATTACGTTGCCCATCGACTCCAGCATTTGTGTGTGGATGTGGGAGTCCCAGAGCCCGGGCATCACCACCAGGTTCGAAGCATCCACGAACCGGTCGTTCTTGCCGAGGCCCAGCGCCTTACCCTTGGCTCCCGGCGCGATGGGGCCGATCGTCTGGATGCGGTTGCCGACCACCATGATCTCGACGTCGCGGTGGATGATCGGATTGATGCCGTCCCACATGCCGCCGGCATGGATCACCGTGCGGCCAGCCGGAACGGCCTGCTGCCACTTGAGGTCCAGCGGGATGTCGCGCTCGCCCGTGCCGTCGACGCGGATGGTCTTCAACCGGTCGTTGCTGACGTAGACAATAGTGCGCGAGTCGCCGCCCCAGGCCGGCATGTCGGCCGCATGCTGCGTGAGCTGAACTGCAGGACCCGTCGGCACGCCCTTGTGGTCCACCGGCAGCACGTGCAGCGTGGAATCCATGATGAAGGCCATCCATTTGCCGTCCGGCGACCAAGCGGGCCCTGATTCCACCCGGTCCGAGATTCCGTTCGGGTGCGGCGCAGGCTCCTGGAAGGAGGCGGCGCCAGTGGCGACATCGATGGTGCGGATCAGATTGCGGCCTTCGCGGAAGCGCGTGTTGTTGCGTTGGAAGTCGGCGAGGGCGATAGTGGCGCTGTCCGGCGACCAACTCGGACGCCCGACGGTCGCTCCGCCGCCGACGCGGTTGACAACCAGCCGGGACTGGCGCGTCGCGAAGTCGTAGACCAGCAGCGCCTGGGCGTCGTTGATGAACGCGAAGCTGCGGCCATCCGGCGCGATCACGCCGCCAACCACGTCGTGGTCGGGTATGAAGGACAGCCGCGTGATGGTGCGCGTGGCGAGCTCGATGGAGTAGAGCTCTGGCGAGCCGCCCCCGTGCCGGTCCGACCCGAAATAGATTTTCGCGCCGTCTCTCGACCAGCTCGGGTACCAGTCGAGGAACTTGTCATCGGTCAGGCGCACCGGCTTCTTGCCGATCTCCATGACCCAAAGGTCGTTGAGCGCGACGAAGGCGACCTTCATCCCGTCGGGCGACAGCGCCGGCGCCAGGATGCCGTGCGTCGGGCGCGCGCCCTTGAAGCCGAAGCGGTAGTCTTTGGGCTTGATCACCGGCCGCTGCACACTAAGCTGCGCGCTGAACGCGATATCGCTCAAACCGCTGCCGTCGGCATTACGCAGGCGAAGCTTGCCGTCGCCGGCGTAGAGGAACCGCCCGTCGGGCAGCCAGCGCACCGGGAAGGGGAAGATGTCCTCGCCCGAGGTGACGGTCTGGCCGTCGAGCACGATCTGACGGGCGTTGTTCAGGAATACGACACCCTGCCCACCCGGCAGCCAGTTCGGCGCCTGAGCGCTGCCACTCGGGATGCTCGCCAGCTCCTGGCGCACGCCCGCTGCATCCACCGCGTACACGAAGCGGCCATCGACGTACGCGATGCGCGAGCCGTCCGGCGACCAGGCCGGCGAGTGCTCATTCGTGGTCAGGCTGGTGCGGCGCTCGTATGCCCGCGTCTGCACATCGATGGTCCAGATGTCGTAGGACCCGTTGCCGCTGCGGTCCGAAGAAAACGCGATCTTCCTTCCGTCCGGCGACCACGCCGGTTCACGGTGGTCGTACGGACCGCTCGTGACCTGCACGAGGTCCGATCCGTCAGGCCGCATGGTCCAGATCTGGTAGTTCTGGTCCGAATAGTTCTGGAAGGCGATGCGCGAGCCGTCCGGCGACCACGCGGGCCACACCGCCTCGACTTGCCAGCCGGTGAGCTGGCGCGCCTCGCCGCCGCCAACGGGCATGCTCCACAGGCTCGTCTGAAGCACGAACACGATCGTCGTGCCGTCGGGCGACACGTCGGCGGCCATGTTGGTGCCCTCGGTCATGGTCACCGTCACGTCCTTGACGTCTCCTTCCAGCAGATTGGCCTCAAATCTGACCGGAGCCACAACCGTGGTCTGCTTGTCAACGTCGATGACGCTGAACAAGCTGGGCGCTACGGCAGGTGCCAGGCCCACGAACGCCATCGTCCTCATCGCCTCGCGTCGGGTAATCTCGGCCATTGCCACTCCATTTCCACTGCGATGATCGCGCCGAGCCGCGGGTGACATCGGTCACGATGGCTTCTTGGGTCCCGTTCAGCGCAGGATCCACAGGCCCTGGTTCTTGTTGGACAGGTAGACACGGCCGCGCCCATCGGCCAGGACGTCTTCGCTCCATAGCAGCACCAGTGCGTTGGGCGGCTGCGGTCCGAAACGATGAGTGGGGTCAGCCAACGAGGATTCCTCCCAGTGGGACATCGGACCCGCGAATTACGATCGCGGATCACATGTTGTAGGAGCAGTTCGTGGACCCGCCGCCGCAGCAGCCTGCCCCGACCCCGTTCGTCTAGACGGTAAGTCCGAAGTTTGGTCAGTGGTCGTATGCGATCAGTGAGCCCCCCTCCCGACCGGCGGCGGTCGGGAGGGGGCCTGCGATCGGTTTAGGCCACCGGTTCGGGCGCGTCCACGCCGGCCTCCCTACGCGGCGCGGGGACGAGCCGGGCGTCGCCCTCGTCGGCGTGGTAGTCGTCGGTGGTGGTGCCGTCGGCGCCGTCGGCCACCTTCGTGGCCCGCAGGATCAGCGTGCCGAGCACCGCCACCAGCAGGTTGACCAGTACGGCCACGATGCCTACGTAGATCGTCTTGGTGGTGTCGAAGCCGAACTCCGACAGCGGGAACGCCGAGCCACCGAAGTGCTTCCGGGTGGGGCTGGCCACCTGGTAGAGCATCCACATGCCCAACCCCATCCCGGCGACCCAGCCGGCGATCAGCGCGCCCCGGTGGAACCAGCGGGTGTAGAGGCCCAGCGCCACCGCGGGCAACGTCTGCAGGATGATCACGCCACCGATCAGTTGCAGGTCGATGGAGAACTGCGGGTCGAGGAAGACGATGCAGGCGACGGCGCCGACCTTCACCACCAGCGAGGTGATCTTCGAGACGTTCGCCTCCTGCGCCGGGGTGGCGTCGCGCCGCAGGTATTCCTTGTAGATGTTGCGGGTGAACAGGTTCGCCGCCGCGATCGACATGATCGCCGCGGGGACGAGGGCGCCGATCCCGATTGCGGCGAACGCGATGCCGGCGAACCAGCTCGGGAACTGCTGGTCGAACAGGAGCGGCACGACGGTGTTGTTGTCCACCGAGCCCTCCTTGGCCCCCGGCAACGGGGTCACCCCGGCCGCGATCGCCATGTAGCCGAGCAGCGCGATCAGCCCCAGGAGCAGGGTGTACGCCGGCAGCGCCGACATGTTGCGCTTGATCACGTTGCGGTTCTTGCTGGCCAGCACGCCGGTCAGGCTGTGCGGGTAGAGGAACAGCGCGAGGGCCGAGCCCAGCGCCAGGGTGATGTACTGCCACTGGTTGTTGGCGTTGAGCAGGATCCCGTCGCCGGCGTTCTGGCTGGTGTCGAACTTGGCGTCCGCCGCGTCGAAGATCTCCCCCCAACCCCCCAGCTTGTACGGCAGATAGATGATCGCCACCAGGATCACGATGTAGATCAGGATGTCCTTGATGAAGGCGATCAGCGCCGGCGCCCGCAGGCCGGACTTGTAGGTGTACGCGGCGAGGATCGCGAACGCGATGATGATCGGCAGGTGCCGGGCGATGGTGCTCTCGCCGGTCACCCCCATCGTCTTGAGCACCGCTTCGATGCCGACCAGTTGCAGCGCGATGTACGGCATGGTGGCGGCGATGCCGGTGATCGCCACCAGCAGGGCCAGCGTTGGCGAGCCGAACCGGGTCCGGACGAAATCCGCCGGGGTGACGAAGCCGTGCCGGTGCGACACCGACCAGAGCCGCACCAGCACCAGGAAGACCAGTGGATAGACGATGATCGTGTAGGGCACAGCGAAGAACCCGGCCGCGCCCGCGCCGAACATCAGCGCCGGCACCGCCACGAAGGTGTACGCGGTGTAGAGGTCACCGCCGACCAGGAACCAGGTGATCCAGCCACCGAAGCTGCGCCCGCCCAGCCCCCACTCGTCGAGGTGGGCCATGTCCTTGGGTGCACGCCACCTGGCCGCCACGAATCCCATGGCACTGACCAGCAGGAACAGCAAGCAGAAGATGATGATCTCGGTGAGATGGTCGCGCCACATCAGCGCTCACCCCGCTTCTTCGTCATCTGGTAGACCACCGTCGTGGTGGAGACGCCGATGATGATGAAGGCGAGTTGCAGCCAGTAGAAGGTCGGAAACCCGAACAGCCGCGGTCCGTCCGAGTTGAACACGGGCGTGGTCAACGGCACCACGATCGGGACGAACAACAGCCAGTTCCACGGGCTGCTGTCCTTGGCTCTAGCTCTCGGCTTCGCCGGCACATTCTGCTCCTGTTCGTCGATGCGGGGGTAATCGGTGCGATGCGCGCGATGGTCGGGGCGGGCCGCGCGGTGGCCGGACTCAGTGCGGACCCGCCCGCCTGGCACGCCGATGGGCCAGGTAGGCGCAGGCCAAGCAGGCTGCCGTCAAGGGGACCCACGCGAGCTGGTACCAGTGGAAGAACGGCACGCCGAAGAGTCGCGGTTCGGCGCGGGCGAACACCGGTGTGGCCACCGCGCCCAGCATGGGCAGCGCCAGAGCGACCGCCTGTAGACAGGCCCAGACGCGGGCACGCTGTGCGGTGGGTGCCACCATCTCGCCCGCCTCGCCTGGGTTCATACGTCTCTCCCATCACCTCTGACACTTGATTCTCAAGTTTCGAGCTGGTTAATTAGCTCTCGATCACTTTGCTTCCTCTGCTGCGTCCCTCCCTGCTGGCTCCCTCACCACCTCAGTTGCGGTCCGAACCCAGAAGGTTTACCCGCATCGGGTCTGGACCCCGCCAGCGGCATGGGAGGAGCAGCACATGGCAGAGTTCGCAGTCTGCTGTCACGCCGACCTTGGGAAGTGGACGTGAGAGCGGCGGTCGCCGCGGTCGTGGTCCTGTCGGCGTCCGTGGTCGCCCTCGTGGCCTCCCGCGGCCGGGGTCGCCGCTTGCCCGCGGGACGCGACCTGGCCGGCTGGGCCTTGGCCGACCGCAGCCACGGGCACCTGTTGACGTGGTGTGTCCTGGGCGGCACGATCTACACCGCCTACACGTTCCTGGCCGTTCCCGGGCTGGTGTTCAGCTCCGGCGGTGTCGGCTTCTACGCCCTGACGTACACGGTCGTGGTCTATGCGTTGGCCTTCATGGTCCTGCCACGACTGGCCGGCATCGCGCGCACTCACGGCTACGTGACGGGGGCCGACTTCATCCGCGGCAGGTACGGCTCCCCTGGCCTGGCGCTTGCGGTGGCACTCACCGGGATTCTGGCCACGATGCCGTACATCGCCCTGCAGTTGCTGGGCATACGGGCGGTGCTCAGCGTGCTCGGGGTGGAGTCGGGCGGTGTGGTTGGAGACCTGGTGCTCACCGTCGTGTTTGCGGTACTTGCTGTGTCGACCTACCGGCACGGGCTGCGCGTGCCCAGTGCTGTCTCCATTGGAAAGGCGGTCCTTGTCCCGGCGTCCGCCGTGTCGATCGCGGCGCTCGTGTGGATCCGGGTCGGTTCACCGGGGGAGCTGTTCTCCGCGGCGGAGCGGACAATCACCGCGCGGGACAGCGGTTTGAGCGTCGTGCTGGACCCAGCGCTGGGACCTGCGTACGTGTCGTTGGCGCTGGGGTCAGCTTTGGCGCTGTTCGCGTTTCCGCATGTGCTGATGGTCGCGTTCTCAGCCCGCAGCGACGACGTCGTTCGGCGATCGGCGGTGACGCTGCTGGGCTGGACCGGCCTGCTGGGCCTGTTCGCGGTGTTTGGCGTGGCCGCGCTGGCCATGAGCCTCGTGCCGCCGCCGGGACGGGCCGAGCTCGCCGTCCCGATGCTGGTGCGCGAGCTGGCACCTGCATGGCTGTCCGGGGCCGTGCTGGGTGCCCTGGTGGTGGCGGCGCTGGTACCGGCCGCCGTCATGTCGATCGGGGCTTCGGCCCTGTTTGCCCGCAACGTGTATGTGGAGTATGTCAACCCGACCGCGACCGCGGAGCAGGAGACCAAGGTGGCCCGGGTCGTGTCGCTGGTCGTGAAGCTTGGCGCCTTGGGCTTCGCCATGGGCCTTCACGGTCAGAACGCCATCAACCTTCACTTGCTGGGTGCGGTGTGGGTCCTGCAGACGTTGCCTGCTCTGGTCCTCGGCCTCGCATCCCGGGCACCGCATCGGTTAGCCCTGCTGACCGGCTGGTTCGTCGGGATGATTGCGGGCACTGCGATGGTCGCCCACGGTGGGTTCTCTCCGACCGTACTGGTGTCCCTCGGGCCGGTCAGCACGCAGCTGTATCCGGGGCTGCTTGGGCTCGCGGTCAACCTCGCTGTCGTCGTCGTGGCCGAGCTGCTGTTGCGACGATGGGGGCCCGTCCGGGGGCTGGATCGGACGGTGGGTCGCCGAAGTACGCGGACGCTGCCGGCCGCGGCCTCGCGCTCGGTGCAGTCATGAACCTCGATCGAACGCAGCGCCACGGCACCTCAGATCGCCGCAACCGGCCTGCGCAATCCGAGATTGTCGGCCCTAACCCCGACGACTCGGGAGCGAACCCGTCCGGCACGGCCGGCGCGGAACATCGAGGAGTGCCGCTTCCGGCGGACGGCCCGCTGGCGGACGGTCCCGGCCTCGACCTCCACGATGTGGAACGCGAAGCCGCGATGATCGCCCTGTTCGACTCACTGCACGGCCAGCTCGTCCGACTTGCCTTCCTGCTGGGCGCCGACCACGACGCCGAGGACCTGGTCTCGGAGGCGTTCTGCGAGCTACATCGACGCTGGTACCGGCTGCGTGATCCGGCGGCAGCGCCACAGTACCTGAGGTCGATCGTGTGTAACCTTGCCCGTATGCACGTCCGGCATCTGCAGGTGCGTCGCCGTCATGCCGGAGACGAGCTGCCCCCCGGCCAGGCCAGCGTCGTGGACTCGGCAGAATCGTCCGTGCTGCTGCGGGAGGGTCAGCGAGCGGTTGTGGCGGCGCTACGGCAGCTGCCGGTGCGCCAGCGCGAGGCGCTGGTGCTGCGCTACTGGCTGGATCTGAGGGAGGCTGACATCGCCGGCGCCATGGGCATCAGCACTGGGGCGGTGAAGTCACACATCTTCCGGGGTATGGCCGCCCTGGCTACGCTCATGGGCGCGTCCCGATGAGTATCGGCGAGACCGAGACCCGGCTGCGGGATACCCTCCAGGTGCTGGCGACCACAGCCGTCACTTCCCCGGATGCATATGCAAACGCCCGCAGCGAATGGCAGCGGCGGGAACGGCGCCGGCGGCTGCTCACCGTCATCTTGGCATTGCTGATCTTCGCCCTGGCTGATGTGGTCGGGCTGTGGGCTCTCAGCAATCACCACCACACCAGACCGACGCCGTATGACCAGCCGGTGGCCCCTGGGAGCAAGGTCGGGCTCGATGGTGTCGTGATCATACCCTGACCTGGGTTCGGCGCCATGGCGGCCCACCACCGGGCCGGCGGCGCACGGCAGGGCGAGCGCCCGCTGACGTCGCGAACGCTCGCCCCTTGCCTCGTGGCCGCTGTCAGGCCATCTTGCCGGACAGTTTCCATGCCGCGTCGACCAGCCGGTCAACGTCCTGGCTCTGGTGGAACAGGTGCGTTGAGATGCGGACGGGGCGATGCGACTGGGCCGATCCGATGACGGGGAAGTCGCTGTTACGGATGGTGATCCCGTACTCGTCGCTCATCCGCGCGACGAACTCGGCCGACTTGTCCGCGTTGAGCACATCGGTGCGATTGCGGAACGGGTTGAACGACGTCAGGGCGCAGACCAGGCGAGAGTCGTCCTTCGGGGAGTACAACGATTGGACCCCCCACCGCTCGGCGACGAGTTCCTTGAGGTACGACGACAGGCCGACGACGTGGTCTTCGATGCGCTGTCGTCCGATGCGGTCCCACACCTCGCAGACGGTCCTGACTCCGGTGTTCAAGGCCAGGCTGCCGTTGCCGACAGACTGGAGGTAACTGCCGATGTTGTAGCTCTCCTTGTCGGTCGTCGAGCGGGGCGGTACGCCGCCTTCCGCCGGATAGCTGCTGGACACGACCGGCCAGAACTCTGGCAGGGGGTTCGGGTTGTACTGGGACAGGACCTTGTTGCGGATATACAGCACGCCCGTTCCGCCCGGACCGCACTGCCACTTGGCGGCGGAGCCGGCGAGGAAGTCCACGCCTAGCTCGTGGAAGCTGTAGTTCATCATCCCGGGGATATGTGCTCCGTCCACAACGCTGGTCAGGCCATATTCCTGGGCGAGCTTGGCCAGCATCGGGATGGGCAGCATCGTCCCGGTCTTGTACGTCGGAGCGGAGAACAGAAGGACCTTGGTCTTGGCGGTAATCGCCTTGCGGAACAGCTCCACATAGTCCTCAGCCCGCTGGTCGTTGCCCACGGGCAGGGCCACCTTCCGGATGACAACGCCGTGCCGATCCCGGGCCATGCCCATCGGGACGAGGCCGCCTCCGTGCTCGTGATTGGTCGTCAGGATTTCGTCACCCTCGCGCAGATTCAGCCCGGCGATGATCTTCGACATGCCGTCACTGGTGTTGTGCGAGATGACGAGCTCGTCCACGTCGCAGCCGTATCCACGAGCCGCGACGGCCCGGACGTCGGCGAAGTCGCTGTAGGCGGAGAGGGCGTCACGGGCGACGTCCCGATTCGTTTTGTCGAGAGCGTCAAGGACCTCGCGGGGTGGGGAGCCGACTGTCCCCACGTTCATGAAGAGGACCTTCTTGTTGAGGGTGAACAGCTTCTCGACCTGGCGCCAGAAGTTCGCGTCGTTCGCGAGCGGCAACGACGACGACCCGGCAGCGGTCAGCGGGGATGCCGCCGCGGGAGAGGCGGCGGCGAAATTCAACCCCGCCGCACCCGCGGCGACGGCGCCCGCGCCGGCGCCCAGGAACTGGAGAAGGCCTCGACGCGAAATCTGGGGCGGCGTGTCCCCAGGGACTGGGGCGTTGGCGGTGTTCAGCATAGTTGTGTCCCCCTTCTAGGTAGAGTCATCGCACCGCGATAGCGGAGATTTCGACCTTGGCGTCCTGCGGCACCCGCGCCACCTGGATGGTGGCCCGGGCCGGCGGCTTACTGCCGAAGAACTCGGCGTACGCGGTGTTGAAGCGGGCGAACTCATTGAGGTCTGCCACATAGACCGTGGTGCTGACGACGTTGTCCAGGGTCATTCCACCGGCCCGCAGCACCGCATCGAGGTTCCTCAAGACCTGGCGCGTTTGGTCCTCAATGGACGCATTCGCCAGGAGCTTGTTCGTGACCGGGTCGATGGGAAGCTGGCCGGACAGGTACAGGGTTTCTCCCACAGCTATGGCCTGGGAGTACGGACCTATCGCGGCCGGGGCGTCCGGCGACGTTACAACCCGGTGATGCTTGCCACCGTTCTTTTGTTCGCTGGCGTTGGCGGCTGGTTCGTGTCCTGCGATGACGGCACCGGCTGTGCCAGCCAGCGCGCAGGCGAGAACTGCGGCAACCAGGCGAGTCCGTCGAAATCCGACAATGGAGGTTCTAGGAGACACACGTCTCTCCGCTCTTCGTGGATGTCTGCCGACTTCCGCAGGCCTGCGAGCTTGTCGTCATCCGTAAGTTGCATCCCGCGCGCGTACGGTTTACCGCCTTGAGCAATTTGTTTGGCCGCGATGTCGGTGCCTGCAGTGCGGTGACGGGCGTGATCGACTTTGGGAAGCTGCCGGGACGGCGCCACCGAGGACACCGCCGCTGCGAACATGCCGGTCTTCGTCGAGGCGGTCCAGCAGCGCGGAGGGTGGCTGGCGATGCCCTGTGGGTGTCTGAAAGTCGGTCAGCCTACGCGGCCTGCGAGTACTCGCCGACCATGCCGCCGAGGCGATCACGCCGCAGCACCCGCCGGCCAGCGATGGCGACCGGCGGTTGGGCCGGTCCGAGCGGCGGTGCCTGTGCCAACGAACGGTGTGGACGGTGCGAGTTGTCATGGTCGACGAATTCGGCTACCACCGACTCTAGGTGGCGACGCCCGAAGATCAGCACGCGGTCAAGCAGTTCACGGCGTACCGTGCCGACCCAGCGCTCCGCGTACGCGTTGGCCCGCGGTGCCCGCGCTGGTGTCGTGAGGACGTCGATGCCTGCGGCGGCGAAGACCGCGTCGAACACGGCGCTGAACTTCGTGTCGCGATCCCGGAGCAGGAACCGTAACCGGTCGTCTCGCTCGCCAAGGTCCATCAGCAGGTTCCGGGCCTGCTGGACCACCCACTCCTCCACCGGATGTGCGGTGCCGAGCACATGGACCCACCGGCTGCCCACCTCGACCGCGAACAGCACGTACAGCCGCCGCAGCAACACCGTGTCGACGGTGAAGAAGTCCACCGCCAGGACGCCCTGCGCCTGGGCCCCTAGGAACTGCCGCCAGGTCACCGCCGACCGCTTCCGAGCGGGATCGATCCCGGCCAGGTTGAGGATGACCCAGTTGGTACTGGCACCGCCCGGTAGCCAAGCCGGCGCAGCTCGCCATGAATTCTGCGGTAGCCCCAGGTCGAATTCTCCCTGGCCAGTCGCAACACCGGACCGCGGATCTTCCCGGTGACCGGTCGCCGGCCGCGTCGGCTCGGATAGGTCCAGCGCTGGCGGACCAGATCCCGATGCCAGCGCAGCAGGGTGCCCGGCCGAACGAACAACCCGTCCCACAATCGGCGGCGCAGCAGCCGTGTCAGGCCGGCCAGCACGCCCGGTCAGCCCAGTCCCACCCGCGGCCGAGCGACCTGTCGCCGCAGCACCGCCACCTCGTGACGC
>NZ_JBSFYQ010000081.1:0-12346 GCF_053599855.1 Micromonospora sp. NPDC005161 | reverse complement strand
TTCGACGCCCGTTCCACCGCGGGCGTCGTCGTCGCCGGCGTCGACCTCACCGGGCAGCGCGCCGTCGTCACCGGCGCCTCGTCGGGCATCGGTGTATTGCCAGCCGCCTCGGCGTGTCGTGGCAATAACTTCATGATCGACGCGCCGTGGGGGTTACTCGGTGAGCGCGGCGTGTAGGGCGCTGGGCAGGTCGGGGTGGTGGTAGGTGAAGCCGGCACGGGTCAGCACGGCCGGCAGGACGCGGGTGCTGGTGAGGGCCTCGTGGGCGAAGCCGCCGAGCACCACCTTCAGCGCCAGCGCCGGGATGGGCATGATCGCTGGGCGGTGCAGCTGCCGGGCGAGCTCCCGGGTGAACTCCGCGTTGGTCGCGGGGGCCGGGCCGACCAGGTTGACGGGTCCGGCGATGTCATCGGAGTCGAGCAGGAAGAGGGCCGCCCGCAGCCAGTCGGCCATCGAGATCCAGGGCCACCACTGCCGGCCGCCGCCCAGTGGGCCGGAGACACCCAGCCGCATCGGCAGCAGCTGCGGTTTCAGCATCCCGCCGTCGCGGTGCAGCGGCAGGCCGACGCGCAGCCGCACCACGCGTACCCCGGCATCCTCCGCCGGCCGGGTCGCGGCCTCCCAGACCCGGCAGACGTCGGCCAGGAAGCCGTCGCCGGCCGGCGCGTCCTCCTCGACCACGCGGTCGCCGGTGTTGCCGTACCAACCCACGGCCGAGGGGTTGAGCAACACCCGGGGCCGATCGGCGGCGGGCAGGTCGGCGAGGGTGGTCGCCAGCGTGGTGGTGCTGTCCACCCTGCTGGTGCGGATCAACCGCCGGTAGTCGTCGTTCCAACGCTTGTCCCCGACGCCCGCGCCGGCCAGGTTGACCACGGCGTCCGACCCGGCGACCGCGGCCGGGTCGAGCTGCCCGGCGGCGGGGTCCCACCGTCGCTCCTGCGGATCGCGCGGCGGCCGACGGACCAGCCGGGTGACCTGGTGCCCGTCGGCCGCGAGTCGGGCAACCAGCCGGGTGCCGAGGAAGCCGGACGCGCCGGCCAGAAGGATCCGCATGCCCACATCTTCGCCCAGAATGCCGCCGGCGGATGCGTGGCGCGGCCGACGTCACCGGCTGCGGAGCGCCCCCGGCGAAGAAATCTGCGCGGTTCCCGCCGCCGGTAGCGAAAACGCAGGTCAGCGGGCGTTTCAGGCGTCGAAAAAAGCTGCGGCGCACATCCTGCGCCGGACACGTCTCCGCAGGTCAGAGCGAACGTGAATGCGGTGTTCATGATTGCTCTCGGGCGCGTACTCGGTCGACCATGAGTCATCCGAATGCGCCCCCGATAGGGGGTCGTCGCACCATGCCCGCCGTCGGGCGACCGTGAGGAGGAACCATGCCGATCCTGGTGACCGGAGCGACCGGGACCGTCGGAGGCAGCCTGGTCCGGCAACTGGTGGCCGCCGGCCACGACGTACGCGCGCTGACCCGCAACCCGGCGACCGCCGCACTGCCCCCCGGTGTGGAGGTGTTGGCGGGTGACTTCGCGCGGCCGCACACGCTGGCCCCGGCGCTGCGCGGCGTGACGCGCATGCACCTGGTCGCGATGGACGGGTACGGGCCGCTGACCACCGGTGCGGAGATCCTGGAGCTGGCCCGGCAGGCCGGCGTCCGCCGGGTCACCCACCTCGGCCACAACGATCCGAGCCGGGCGGACGACGACCCGATCGAGGCGCCCCACCGTCCCCTGCACCGGGCCATCGAGAACTCGGGCCTGGAGTGGACGCACGTCTTCCCCGGCGAGTTCATGGCGAACACCCGGGACTGGGCGGCCGGCATCCGGGCCGAGGGGGTGGTGCGGGCGCCGTTCGGGGACTGGAACAGCGCGTTGGTCCACGAGGCGGACATCGCCGCGGTCATCCTGGTGGCACTCACCGAGGACGGCCACTCCGGGCGGGTGTACCAGCCGACCGGGCCGGAGCCGGTCCGCCGCCGGGACGCGGTCCGGATGATCAGTGACGCGATCGGCCGTCCGGTGCGGCTCGACGAGCTGACCCCGGCGCAGGCCCGCGAGCACTGGAAGGACCACTACCCCGCCGAGGTGATCGAGTGGTTCCTGGAGATGGGGCGGTATCCCGACGGCAACGGCTGGGTCGCCCCGGACGTCGAGCAGGTGACCGGACGCCCCGGGCGCACGTTCCGGCAGTGGGCCGCCGAGCACGCGGACGACTTCCGCTGACGGCGCCCGGGGCGGGGACCGACCCGATGGTCAGGCCGCGTGGGCCGGACGCAGGTCTGCCAGCAGCCGCTCCACCTCGGTGTACGCCTCGACGCTCAGCGGGCCGAGCGCCAGGGTCGCCAGGTTCTCCTCGGCCTGCGCCACCGTGCGCAGACCGGGGATGGGCACCGTACGCGGGCTGCGGGCCAGCAGCCAGCCGAGCGCTCCCTGGGCCAGGGTGCGCCCGTCGGCGGTGAGCGCCGCGCGGACCTGGTCGACCCGGGCCGCCCAGCGCGGCGTCGGCCGGCCGTCGGTGAACCACTGCAGCCACTCGGGCGCCCGGCCACGTACGTCGTCCGCGCCGACCGCCCGCGTCGATCCGGTGAGCAGCCCCATCGCCAGCGGGCCGCGGTTGAGGCTGGCCAGGTCGTGGCTGTCGCAGACCGCCAGGACGGCCGCGTTGTCCCGCAGCACCGACTCGTCGTGCTGGATGGCGGCGCAGTGCACGCCCGCCGCCGCGAACGCCTCCGCCGAGCCCGGGTCGTCGGTGCTCCAGCCGTACGCCCGGATCTTGCCCTGGGCGACCAGGCCCTCCAGGGTGTCGATCAGGTCGAGCGCGGCGGGCACCGGCAGCTCGTTGATGTGCAGCTGGTAGAGGTCGACGTGGTCGGTGCCGAGCCGGCGCAGCGAATCCTCCAGGCTGCGCACCGCGAAGGCCGGGCTGGCGTCAGTGCCGAGCGCCCGACGGGTGGCCTCCTCGCTGACGTTGCCGAACTTCGTGGCGATCACCGCGCCGTCCCGGCGACCGGCCAGGGCCCGGCCGAGGATCCGCTCGCTGTGCCCGGCGCCGTAGTTGCTGGCCGTGTCGAACAGAGTCACCCCGAGGTCGAGCGCGCGGTGGATGGTGCGGATCGACTCGTCGTCGTCCACCTCGCCCCAGCCGAACGGCTGCCCACCGTCGCCCCAGAGCGGGCCGCCGATCGCCCAGCACCCCATCCCGATCGCGCTCACCTCGATGCCGCTGCGTCCGAGCTTCCGTGTCGTCGTCATGCGCCCCAGCCTCCAACCTGGAGTGCGCTCCAGGTCAACCACTACCATCTCGGGCATGACCGGTTACGCCCCCTCGGAGGCCGCCCGGCGCAGCGGCTTCAGCCTGGACACCCTGCGGTACTACGAGAAGATCGGCCTGCTCGCCGACGTGAGTCGGACGTCGGGCGGCCAGCGCGTCTTCACCGACGACGACCTCGGCTGGCTGGTGTTGTTCCGTTGCCTGCGCGACACCGGCATGCCGATCGCCCAGATGTGCCGCTACGCGCAGCTGGCCCGGGAGGGCGAGCACACCGCCGACGACCGGCGGGAGCTGCTGCAACGGCACGCCACGCAGGTCGAGGAGCAGATGCGCCTGCTCCAGCGCCAGTACGACCACCTCCGGGAGAAGATCCGCTTCTACGAGCAACTGCCCGGCTCGGGCTCGGAGGGCGGGTAGGCCACCCCGGCCGGTGCGCGCGGGCGCTCAGGTGATGGCGGCCAGCCGGGGCAGCAGCGGGGCCAGCGGATCGAGCGCGTCGGCCCGCACCACGTAGCGGGTCACGCCCCAGCGCCGCCGGTGCGCGGCCACCGCCGCGACGATCTCGTCGGCGGTGCCGATCAGCACGAACGGGGTGGCGAGCAGCTCGTCGACGGTCAGGCCGGTCTCCCCGGCGGTCTGCGCGGCGGCGGCCGCCGCACCGTCGCCCACCACGACCCGCTGCACCAGCGCCTCCAGCGCGGGCGGGGCGTCCCGCCCGGCCGCGCCGGCAGCGATCGCGGCCAGTTGCGCGTCGATCTCCGCGGCGCGCCAGCGCACGTCGTGGCCGTGGCCGTCGGCGAGAGTACGACCGAAGCCGCTGAGCCCGACCACGTCGGCGTGTGCCCCGGCCCAGCGCAGCAGGTCGGTGTTGGCCGTGCCCACCGTCAACGGGATCCGCGGCTGCACCGGTCGGGGCCGGTCCAGTCGCGCGGCGTGCACCGCCAGGTCGGCGGAGTCGACCGTGACCTCCTCGCCGGCCAGTAGGGCCCGGACCGCCTCGGCCACCGCGATGCAGCGGCGTACCCGGCCGGCGACGTCCGGGCGCTTCCGCCCCACCGCCCGCCACTCGACCGGGGTGTGGCCGGCGCCGATGGCGAGCCGGGCCCGCCCGCCGGAGACCAGGTCGAGGGTCGCCACGTCGGTGGCGAGCAGCGCCGGCTCCCGGACGCCGGCGTTGGTGACGTACGAGCCGAGCCCGAGCGTCGAGGTGACCGACGCGGCGGCGGCCAGCGCGACGAACGGCGCGGCGACCACGCCCGGGTGGTCGCCGACCAGCAGCGCGTCGTAGCCGGCCGACTCGGCCCGGCGGGCCAGCTCGCACCAGCTGGCGGCGTCGGACGGGCTCGCCTGGATCGAGAAGGTGACCATGGCCCCAGCCTGCCGTCCAGCGGGGCCTCGTGGCCAGTGCGGAAGGCCGGTTCTGCCGAGGGGAGAAAGGCATCAGCCGACGGGCGGCGCGGTCAGGCCGAGGAGTTCCTCGACCGTCCCCGGCCGGCCGGTGAGCGCGTTCAGCGCGGTGACCAGCCTCTTCTCCTCGTACCGGAAGTGCGACTCCAGCAACGCGGCAAGCCCGTCCAGCTCGGCACGCAGGTGGGCCACCGGCACGGGCGCGGGATCGCCCAGCAGCTCCTCGACCCGGCCCAGGATCCCCGCGACCACCTCGTGGTCGGTGATCAGGTTGGCCAGGACCGGGCGCAGCTCGGGGACCTCGTCGGCCAGCAGCCGGAACGCGCCGGCGTCCTCACCGGTGTGGTGCCGGCCGAGCGCGGCGCAGAAGGTCAGGCAGTGGGCCCGCAGGTCCCGCGAGGGGCGGGCCTCGCCGAGGCCGTCGGCGTCGAGGCTCGCCCGGAGGCGGGCCAGCTCCGCGCCGAGCCAGAGGTGGATTTCGATCATCTGATTGCCGACGGCGGCGAGCCGGTCGGCCGATGAAGTGCTCGGGTGCACGTTCGTCCCATGCTGTCCCCGCGTCTCCATGCCCACGGCGGCCTTCGTGCCGGGTGCACCGCGACGCTGAGCCGTAGCGTATCCCGACGGGGTCACGGCGTGGTCGGCTCGTCGGGTTCCTTGAGGTGCCAGCTGGCCCGGAAGTCGGCCTCGTGGGCCTCGTGGACGGTCCTTTCCTCAAAGACGGCGGCCCGCAGCGCGTGCCGCGACTCCGACATCACCAGCACCTCGACGGCCACCAGCGCGACGCAGATCGCGGTGAGAAGGGTGAGCGCGCCCAGCGCCGGAAGGTGCTGCCCGACCGGCAGGGCCGCCGTCAGCACCACCAGCACGCCGATCCGGGTCCAGGTGATGGTGTGCAGGGTGCGCAGCTGGAACAGCAGATTGGCGGCGAAATAGCAGATCACCCCGCCGAAGAGCAACGGCACGGCGGGCCCGTCGATTCGTTGCGCTGGTCCGCCGGCCGGGTCGGTGATCTGGTGCAGGATTTCCTCGCTGCCGATGGAGAAGAGGATCACCGCAGCGATCATCGGCAGGTAGAGGTAGGCGTACGCGTCGCGGGCCATCGCCACCCGGGGGCCACCCTCGGCCGCGTGCAGGGCGATCCGGGCGGCCGGGCCGATGAAGTCGAAGTGCGCCCACCACAGGGCGGCGGTGAAGAAGATCCCGAGCGAGGCGGCGGCCACCGCCGGCCAGGTGACCGGCTTGCCGACGAGCAGGTTGCCGCCGACGCCCACGGAGATCACCGACTCGCCCAGCGCGATGATCAGGATGAGGTCGTAGCGTTCCGTCCAATGCTCGGCGCTGGTGACCCCCCAGCCCCAGGTGCCGACGATGAAGCCGGTGGCGTACTGGACCAGCACCACGGTGATCCACAGGGCGTCGCGGACCATCGCGGCCTGAGCGGGATCGGCGATCAGTGGCGGCACCAGCGCGGCGGCCAGCAACAGGACGATGCTCGCCGCCAGCTCCGGGGCGAACCGGCGTAGCTGTCGGCGCTCCTGCGGGCTGTCCCGCACCACATGTTGATACAAGATCATGTGGATGCCCCGGACCACGACGTAGCTGATGGCCACCAGCATCGGGCCGGCGGCCCCGCGTTTCGGGTCGCTGAACGCCTGCGGCAGCGCCAGCGCGAACGCGAACAGGGCGGCCATCGCGATCACCATGAGCACCGGCACGTAACCCTCGCCGAGCCGGACCCGGGTGGCGACCAGGCTGTGCACCACCCAGATCCACCAGAGCACGGCGAGCACCAGACCGGCGTGCAGGAGCTGCCGGCCGGAGATGTTCGCGGCGGTCGCCCGGGTGATGATGAAGAACGAGAAGACGAAGACCAGATCGAAGAAGACCTCGAACTTGTCCACCCGGGCACCGGGGGCGATCGGGACGGCGGGCCCCAGTCGCCCACGCCGTCGGTAGCCGCCCACGATCCCACTCTGGCAGCGTCCAGCCCGGCCCGAGGCCGGAACGGGTCAGCCCGGCCGGTGGTGCCGCAGACCGTCCATCAACAGGTCGAGCAGCCGCTCGGCCTGGACGCGCTCGGCGGCCGCCAGCGAGATCCCGCTGAGGCTGGCCAGCACGTCTGGGGTGTCGACATCGGCCCGTACGGTGCCGGCCGCGGCGCCCGCGCTCAGCAGTCGGTCGAGCGCCTCCAGCAGCCGGTCCCGGCTCTGCGCGTACGGGTTGGCGCCGGCGGCGATCACCAGGCGCAGGGCGTCGGCCATTCCGCGCTTGGTGGCGAGGTAGTCGATGAACCGGGACATCCAACCCCGTAGCGCCCGGTCCGGCGGTAGGTGATCGAGCAGGTCCGGCGCGGCGTCGCAGAGTTTGCCCAGTTCGTTGCGGTACGCCGCCTCGATCAGCGCCTCGCGGGTGGGGAAGTGGCGATAGAGGGTGCCGATGCCCACCCCGGCCTCCCGGGCGATGCCGTCGAGCGTTACCTCCGGCCCGGGGCGGGAAAACGCCTGGATCGCGGCCTCCAGCAGTCGCTCGCGGTTGCGCAGGGCATCCGCCCGCAGCGGGCGGGGACTGATCTCCGGCACACGTCCTCCCTCGCTGGTGCGGGCCAGTGGTATCCGGAGGAAGCTCCGGTTAGTCTCGGACGTAGCGGAGGATCCTCCGCTTCCATCGTAGCGGCGGGCCGGGTCGGCCCGCCCCACCCGAACAAGGATGGATCATGACGACGAGCACCCCGATCACCACCCCGTTCACCCATGACTCCACCGCCATGGACGTGATCCAGGGCGTGGACCTCGGCGGCCGGCGGGCGATCGTCACCGGCGGGTCGTCCGGCATCGGCACCGAGACCGCCCGCGCCCTGGCCAGCGCCGGCGCGCAGGTCACCCTGGCCGTACGCAACACCGACGCCGGGCAGCGCACCGCCGACGACATCACCGCCAGCACCGGCAACGACCAGATCCTGGTCGCCCCGCTCGACCTCGCCGACCAGGGCTCGGTCGCCGACTTCGTGGCCAACTGGGACGGCCCGCTGCACATGCTGGTGAACAACGCCGGCATCATGGCCGCGCCCGAGATGCGGACCCCGCAGGGCTGGGAGATGCAGTTCGCCACCAACCACCTGGGGCACTTCGCGCTCGCCACCGGGCTGCGCCCCGCGCTGTCCGCCGCCGACGGCGCCCGCATCGCGTCGGTCAGCTCCGCCGCCCACCTGCGCTCGCCGGTGGTCTTCGAGGACATCCAGTACGAGCGCCGGCCGTACGAGCCGTGGCAGGCGTACGGACAGTCGAAGACGGCGAACGTGCTCTTCGCCGTGGAGGCGACCCGGCTCTGGGCCGACGACGGCATCGTCGCCAACTCGCTGATGCCCGGCGCGATCCAGACCAACCTCCAGCGCTACGTCAGCGAGGACGAACTGAACCGGATTCGCTCGGGCAACGCGGCGGCCTGGAAGACCGTCGAGCAGGGCGCCGCCACCTCGGTGCTGGTCGCCGCCTCACCGCTGATCGACGGGGCCGGCGGGCGGTACTTCGAGGACTGCCAGGAGGCTGGCCCGGTGGTGCCCGGAGAGCGGCGCGGCGTCGCCCCGTACGCGCTGGACCCGGAGGCCGCTGAACGGCTCTGGCAGGTCTCGACCGCGCTGCTCAAGGGCTGAGCGCGCAGCGTCGGCCGGGGTCCGCCCCGACCGGCGCTCCGCCCTCGAACGACGAAAAGGGCGCCCCGGTCGATGACCGGGGCGCCCTTTCCGACTGGCTCGGTGATCAGGCCAGGCCCAGCTCCGACTCGAAGTTGCCGGCCTCCAGCCGCTCCTTGACCGCGGCCAGGAAGCGGGCGGCGTCGGCGCCGTCGATCAGCCGGTGGTCGTAGGACAGGGCCAGGTAGACCATCGACCGGACCGCGACGACCTCGCCGAGCTCCGGGTCGTTGACCACGACCGGCCGCTTGACCACGGCACCCGTGCCGAGCATCGCCGACTGCGGCGACGGCACGATCGGGGTGTCGAAGAGCGCGCCCCGGCTGCCCGTGTTGGTCAGCGTGAAGGTCGCCCCGGCGATCTCATCCGGGCTGATCTTGTTGGTCCGGGTCCGCTCGGCGAGGTCCGCGACCCGCTTGGCGATGCCGCCCAGGTTGAGGTCGCCGGCGTTGTGGATGACCGGCACCAGCAGACCGCGCTCGGTGTCCACGGCGATGCCCAGGTGCTCCGCGTCCGGGTACGTGATCGTCCCGCCGTCCAGGTCCATCCGGGCGTTGACGATCGGGTACGTCTGCAGAGCCTCGACGGCCGCGAGGGCGAAGAACGGCAGGAAGGACAGCTTCACACCGTGTCGCTGCTGGAAGGAGTCCTTCGCCTGCGTCCGCAGCTTCGCGATCCTGGTGACGTCCACCTCGATCACCGTGGTGAGCTGCGCCATCTCGTGCAGCGACTCCTGCATCCGCGTGGCGATGGCCTTGCGGATCCGGGTGAGCTTCTCGGTGGTCCCCCGCTTGCCGCTCGGCTGCGGCTTCGCGGCCGGCTTCGCCGGGGCCGCCGACGGGGCGGCGGCCGGCTGCGCCGTCGGAGCCGGGGCGGCCTTCGCCGCCTTGGCCTTCTCGGCGGCCTCCAGCACGTCCTGCTTGCGGATCCGGCCACCCACGCCGGTGCCGTTGAGCGAGGACAGCTCGACGCCGTGCTCGCTGGCCAGCTTGCGCACCAGCGGCGTGACGTACCCGGCGGCCTCCTCGCCGCCATCCGGGGCGGGAGCGGACGGGCGCCGCGGCGTCGGGGTCGGCGCGGCCGGCTGTGCGGCCTGCTCGGCCTTCACCGGCTGCGCCGAGGTCTCGGCCTCCGCGGACGGCTCGTTGTACGACACGCCCGGGGTGGGCTCCTCGACCTTCGGCTCCGGCTTCGGCTCGGCCTTGGGCGCCGGCTTGGCCTCCGCCTTCGGTTCGGGCTTCGGCTCGGGCTTCGGCTCGGGCTTCGCCTGCGCCGGGGCGGCACCGGCAACGCCGATGATCGCCAGGTCGGCGCCGACCGCGGCGGTCTCGTCCTCGGCGACCTTGATCTCCAGCACCGTGCCGGCGACCGGCGACGGGATCTCGGTGTCCACCTTGTCGGTGGAGACCTCCAGCAGCGGCTCGTCGACCTCGATGGTCTCGCCGACCTGCTTGAGCCAGCGGGTGACCGTACCCTCGGTGACGCTCTCGCCCAGGGCCGGCATCTTCACCGCGGTGCCCTCGCCCGCACCGGCGGCGGCCGGGGCCGGCGCCTCGTCCTGGGCCACCTGGTCGGCGGTGCCCTCAGCGGCGGCCGTCGGCTCGGTGGCCGGCTCGACCGACTCGGCCGGAGCCTGCTGCTGCTCCTGCGGGGCGGCCTCGCCGCCACCGGCCGACTCGCCCTCACCCGCGATGACGGCCAGCTCGCTGCCGACCTCCGCGGTCTCGTCCTCGCCGACCACGATCCGGCTCAGCACGCCCGCCGCGGGCGACGGGATCTCGGTGTCGACCTTGTCGGTCGAGACCTCAAGCAGTGGCTCGTCGACCTCGACGGTGTCGCCCTCCTGCTTGAGCCAGCGAGTGACGGTGCCCTCGGTGACGCTCTCGCCGAGCCGGGGCATGGTGACCGATACCGGCATGTTCTGAGACTCCTTCATTCCCCTGGTGGGATCTTCGCCCGTCGCCGGACGCCGCGGGTTGTGGTGATCAGGCGTGCGCGTGCAGCGACTTGCCGGCGAGGGCCATGTGCGCCTCGCCCAGGGCCTCGCTCTGGGTCGGGTGGGCGTGCACGAGCTGGGCGACCTCGGCCGGGTAGGCCTCCCAGTTGTAGATGAGCTGCGCCTCACCGACCAGCTCACCCATCCGGGCACCGACCATGTGCACGCCGACCACCGGGCCGTCGGCGACCCGGACCAGCTTCACGAAGCCGGTGGTCTTGAGGATCTGGCTCTTGCCGTTGCCACCCAGGTTGTAGTTGTACGTCTTGACCTTGTCGGCGCCGTACTGCTCCTTGGCCTTCGCCTCGGTCAGACCCACCGACGCCAGCTCCGGGTCGGAGTAGGTGACCCGCGGGATGCCGGCCTCGTCGATCACGGCCGGGTTCTGGCCGGCGATCTCCTCGGCGACGAAGATGCCTTGCTGGAAGCCGCGGTGCGCGAGCTGGAGGCCGGGCACGATGTCGCCGACCGCGTAGACGTTCGGCACGCTGGTGCGCAGCCGCTCGTCGGTCAGCACGTAGCCGCGATCCATCTTCACGCCCTGCTCCTCGTACCCGAGGTTGGCGGTGTTCGGGCCGCGACCGACGGCGACGAGCAGCAGCTCGGCCTCGACGGTCTCGCCGCCCTGGATGGTCAGCTTGACGCCCTTCTCGGTCTTCTCGACCTTCTCGAACGGCTTGCCGACCTTGAAGTTGATCTTCCGCTTGCGGAACGCCCGCTCCAGCGCCTTCGACGACTCCTCGTCCTCGGCGGCCACCAGCCGGGGGAGCGCCTCGACGATCGTCACGTCCACCCCGAAGGACTTCCACACGCTGGCGAACTCGACGCCGATCACGCCGCCACCCAGCACGATCACCGACGACGGAACCCGGTCCATGGACAGCGCGTGGTCGCTGGTGATGATCCGCTCGCCGTCGACCTCCAGGCCCGGCAGGCTCTTGGCGTACGAGCCGGAGGCCAGCACGAGGTTGCGGCCGGTGTAGCGCTTGCCGTCCACCTCGACCACGTTCTTGCCGACCAGCTTGCCGGCGCCGGCCACGAGGGTGATGTTCTTCGAGCCGCCCACCAGGCCCTGCAGGCCCTTGTACAGGCGGGAGACCACGCCGTCCTTGTACGAGTTGACCGCGGCCATGTCGATCCCGACCAGCTCGGCCTTTACGCCGAACTGCTCCGACTCGCGGGTCTGGTCGGCGATCTCCGCGGCGTGCAGCAGGGCCTTCGTCGGGATGCAGCCGTTGTGCAGGCAGGTGCCGCCCAGCTTGCCCTTCTCGATCAGCGCGACGGACAGGTCCAGTTGGGCGGCGCGCAGCGCCGCCGCGTAGCCGCCGCTGCCACCTCCGAGGATGACAATGTCGAAGGTTGCGTCGTTCGGCTCGCTCACGTCCAACTCCCAGGTCGCGTCACTGCATCGGGGGTCACGGCGGGGCAACTACAGACACACCCCACCTCGGTCATCTTGTCACCACTGGGCACAGGGTGCGTACTGAGGTGCCCAACGACACGTCGGTGACACGTACCCTTGGCACCGTTGTCGATGACGGAGCGTGGGGGAGAGGTCCGGTGGGGTTGTTCCGGCGCCGCAAACAGGCGCGTGTGCCCAGCCACGACCGCGCGGCGGATCGCGGTGATCTGGATCATCTCGAGAACTTCATCCGGAGCCGTCGCGGCGTCGAGGCGTACATCGAACCGCGGACGACGGTGACGGAGACCACGGTCATCCTGATCGCCGACGACGGGGAGTGGACCCGCCGGCGCATCGACGGCCCGGACGGCGCGCGGCGCTTCGCGTACCGGATGGGCATCCCGGTGTACGACGTCCGGCTGATGGGCTACCCGCAGCGCATGCGCGACTTCAACGAGCGCCGCAAGCGCCGCCCCGAGCGGTACTGAGATGCAAGGAGGGGCAACCGAGCTGCGGGTCGGCGTGGTGGTGCTGGTCCGGCCGGGTGGGCGGGTTCCGGCGGACGGGCGGATCGTCGACGGCGGCG
>NZ_JBSFYQ010000080.1:0-13451 GCF_053599855.1 Micromonospora sp. NPDC005161 | reverse complement strand
GGCGTCTACCCTGTATCCGGCAGCCACCGCTGCGTCATGGTCAGTCCACACAACCGTCCATGATCGACGGTGGCTGCCCTCGTTCCCACACCGCATCGAGCCACAGCTCAGCCAAGGTCAACAACCCCGGCTGGAGTATTAGCGGTGACGAGGCGGCACGACCTCACGGACGCGCAGTGGCAGCGGCTCGCTCCGCTGCTGCCTGCCGTGTCGGGTAACGGTCGTCCGCCGAAGTGGGAGAAACGGCAGCTAATCGATGGGATCCGGTGGCGGATCCGGATCGGCGCGCCGTGGCGTGACGTCCCGGCCGAGTACGCGCTCTGGCCCACCGTCTACGGCCTGTTCCGCCGCTGGCAGCGAGACGGAACCTGGGACAAGATCCTGTCGGCGTTGCAGGCCGCCGGTGATGCGCAAGGGCCGGTTCGGGTGGACGGTGAGCGTGGACTCGATGACCAGCCGCGCCCATCAGCACGCCGCCGGCGCCCGCAAGGACGGCCACCTGCAGAAGGAACCGCCCGGCGGGGTGCACGACGAGCCGGCCGATCAGGCGCTGGGCCGTTCCCGTGGCGGACTGACCACGAAAACGCACCTGGCCTGTGAGCAGGGCCAGAAGGTCCTGTCGATGGTGGTGACCGCGGGGCACCGCGGTGACAGTCTGCAGTTCATCCCGGTCCTGCGCCGCATCCGGGTCACCCGCCTCGGGGTGGGCCGGCCCCGGACCTGCCCCGATGTGGTCCTGGCCGACAAGGCCTACACCAGGCGCGGCAACCGCCGCTACCTGCGGACACGCGGTATCAAAGCCTGCATCCCGAGCAAGAAGGACCAGGACGCCCACCGCAAAGCCAAAGGCTCCCGCGGCGAACGCCCACCCGCCTTCGACCGAGACTTCTACCGGCTACGCCACGCCGTCGAGAACGGCATCGCGCGTCTCAAACGCCACCGCGGCGTCGCCACCCGATACGACAAGTTGGCCGTCCGCTTCCAAGCCGTCCTCACCATCACCATCATCACCGAGTGGCTCTGACCTGCTTATGAAACACGCCTTAGGCCGGAGAGGTGTACACGCTGCGGGTCGGCGCGGTCGGCAACTCCTAGCAGAATCCTCGGCCCGCTGGCCGCCGACGCGCGACACAGACGCGTCAATAACGCAACGGGTGCGGTGGACGGTGCCGTGGCCCCTTCCACCGCACCGCTACATCCACCCGTCGCCCTTCATCGCGGTCGGATTGGTTGGCTTATTTGATTCGGCCGAGGCGGCGGACTAGTTCCTCGACCACGGTGTCCAGGGGCGGCCAGGGGAACATGGGCGTCGCGGCGCGGAGGGCGACGGCGCCGTGTAGGCCGGTCCAGATGAGAGTGGCGTCGCCGAAGGGGTCGGTGCTGGAGGAGCGTCCGCCTTGGACGGCCTCGGCGACCGAGTCGACGAGTGGCTGGAAGGCGCGCATCCTGACCTCGCGCAGCGGCGCTTCCGGGTTGGGACTGCGGCCGAACAGCATTCGGTAGCGGCCGGGGCAGTCGGTGGCGAAGCGGGCGTACGCCTGGCAGCCGCCCAGCAGGCGGTCGACCGGGTCGGTGTACGCCGCGACCGCGGTGCTCACCTCCGCGCTCAGTTCGGCGAAGGCGTCGTCGATGACCGCGTCGACGATCGCCTCCCGATCCGGGAAATGCGCGTAGATCGACGGCGCGGCGATGCCCACCTCGCGGGCGACAGAGCGCAGCGTCACGGGCTCATCGGAGCCGGTCTCTTCGATCATCCCTGCCGCGGCGCGCAGGATGTCCTCGCGCAGCAGTGCGCCCTGGCCACGACGGTTGCGGCGACGGGTGCCGGCGGCCTCCTCAGCATTCTTCACGCCCGTAACTTTACACCTGTTAGTCGATGATGCTAGCCTAACGCCGGTAAGCTAACGGTCGTAAGGTCAATGAAGGACGTGGCAGCCATGAACGCGAACACCGAGACCGGTCACCCTCGCCGCTGGGCCGCACTGGGCATCCTGGCCCTGTCGCTGGTGGTGGTGACCCTGGACAACACGATCCTCAACACCGCGCTGCCCACCCTCGCCAGCGCGCTGCACGCGGGCACCGCCGACCTGCAATGGATCAACAACGCGTACACACTGGTCTTCGCCGCGACGCTGATCATCGTCGGCGGCGTGGGCGCCCGGATCGGCTTCCGCCGGGCGATGGCCGCCGGCATGCTGATCTTCGCGGGCGGTTCCGCCGCCGCGGCACTGTCCAACACCCCCGAAACGCTGATCGGCTTCCGCGCCGTGATGGGGCTGGGCGCCGCGTTCGTCATGTCCGCCACCCTGGCGATGATCATCCAGCTCTTCCGCGCCCGGGAACGACCCAAGGCCATCGCGATCTGGTCGGCAGCGGCCGGCGTCGGCGTGGTACTCGGACCGGTCACCGGCGGACTGCTGCTAGACCACTTCGCCTGGGGCAGCGTGTTCTGGGTGAACCTGCCCCTCATCGCGCTCGCGCTGACCGGCCTGCTCGCCGTCGTCCCCGCCCTGCCCGGCCGCCGCGGCGGCCGCCTCGACCTGGTCGGCGCGGCACTGTCCGCCGCCGGGCTCGCGCTCGCCGTGGACGCCATCACCCGGGCACCCGAACGCGGCTGGCTGTCCGGTACCACCGCCGCCGAGGCCGGCACCGGCCTGCTGCTGCTGGCCGCGTTCGTCGGCTGGGAACTGCGCACCCGCGAACCGATGATCGACGTACGGGACTTCGCCCGGCGCGGGTTCGCCGTGGCCGCCGCTTCCCTGGGCATCACATTCTTCGCACTGTTCGGCGCGCTGTTCGTGTTCACCCAGTACCTGCAGATGGTCCACGGCTTCAGCCCACTCAAGGCCGGCCTGGGCGCGATGCCCTTCGCCCTGACATTGGCCGCGACCTCAGCCGCCAGCGCGACGATCAGCGCCCGACTCGGCACCCGTTACACCGTCGCGGTCGGCCTCGCCACCGTCGCGCTGGCCCTGGTCGCGCTCTCGCAGGCCACCGTCGGCACCCCCTACCCGGTGCTCGCCACCATCATGGGCTTCATCGGCGCCGGCATGGGCATGATCATGGCACCGGCCAGCACGATCACGATCAGCGCCGTACCCCAGCAGCGCTCGGCCGGCGCCAGCTCGATCAACAGCGTCGTACGAGAACTCGGCGGCGTACTCGGCATCGCCGTGATCGGCACCATTGTCGCCTCCAACTACCGCGACACCATGCGGACCTCCACAGTCCCCGGCGCCAACGAGGACCTCGCCGAGGCACACCAGGCCGCCGGCCACCTACCTGCCGACGTGGCCGGCTGGCTGATCGCGGACGCCAACGACGCATTCACCGCCGCCATGAACACCGGCACCATGGTGGCCGCAGCGATCGCCGCAGCCGGTGTCCTCGCCGCCCTCATCTGGCTCCCCAGCCGCCCCGCGCCGGCCCCGAGCACCCCCACCCCTTCGGCCCACCCTGAAGCGACGAGGGAACTCTCGACCGTCTGACATAGACACACGACACGCCGTCGCGGTGGCCGACCAGCCGCCGCGACGGCTCACCCACGGGCCACCCAAGCATGAACACGCCAGCTTTCCCACCCGCCGAACCCCGGTCCATGCCCTCTGTCTCCGAGCGAGGCTCGGCGACGACGGCGCTGTTGCGTTGCGGGTCAAGGAGATGGCGAGCCCGTTTCGGGTCCACGGTCAGATCCCGTGGGCCAGCTCGGTGAACGCGGCAGCGACCCTCTTCGCTGGCGGGACATCGACGGAAAGTTCGTAGTGACCGCGTCGTAAGTTCTGCATGAAGGCGTGTCCGGCGATGATCACTTGTGCGGTCTGGTCGGTCCAGAGTCCACGCATGGGTCGTAGCCGGTGTTTGAGCTGGCTGTGATCCGCCTCGATCGGATTGTTCGCGTACCGCTCGACGTGGTGCCAGGCCGAGGGGACCAGTTCGTCGAGCAACGCGGGGTAGACCGGGGCGGGGCAACTTCCTTCCTAAACCGTGTGTCGCAGGGCCTCCAGCAAGGCAGGCTTGCAACCCTCGCCCGATGGGCAGGCATGCCGGTCAGCGTGCGAGCCTGTCTAGAGCGGCGGATATGGCGTCGTCGGGCGCGTCCGTTCGGACCTGGCGGATGACGGTGCCGTCGGCGTTGACGAACGCGATCACGCCTGACTGCGCCGCGTCGACCTCTGCCATGTCGAAGAACCAGACCGCCGGCCGAGGGATCGCGGCATAACCAACTGGAACGGTAACCTGTCCGGCCTCCTGCTCGATCTCCGCGATTGGTGCCGGGGCGTCTTTGGACCCGAACGGCTTCCATAACAGGCCAATGACGGCCGGCCGGGAACTGGTGGTCAGCGCAAGGACGCGCTGAATCCCTGTGAGCACGTGCGGCACGTCACCGACCACGACCACCGCGGGCTCGCCGAGGTACGCCGCCCAACGGAGGTCACCGCCGCCGAGCCGGGCCACGGTGAAGTCAGGCACCTGCATATCCCCGACCGGTTCCGATCCCTCTTCGGGTTCCATGCGACCGGTGTCGCCCGGGTTCTTCCCGCAGGCAGCTTCGACGACATGCAGGGCCACGGTGTCCGGCGGCGGAAGCGCCGCACGGGAAAGCTCCGCACCTACCTTGCGCAGCTGCTCCGCTGCGGCGACGGCGGTCGCCGTGTCATCACCGGTCACGGCGACGGTGACCAGCGAGTCACCGGTGAGCAGGACGAGCGCACCGCCGAAATGCGCTGCTGGGACGCCACGGACCGGCGGCAGGCGCCTGCAACCGACGGCCATACTCCACGCTGAGAAGTCGAGCGGCTGATTGATGACGTCGAGCGGGGGCGAACACCCGTCAACGGCCGCGAGACATGTCCCGTAGATCGCGTCGACCCGGCCGGTGTCGTCCGCGCCCACCTCGGTCAGCGGCCAATCACGGAACCGCGGGCCGAGGTAGTAGACCGGCCGTTCGGCCTCGGCGGCGATCTCGCTGAGGCGCTCCTCAACCTGCTCGGGTTTGGGTGACGTGCCGGTCCCGCAACCGGCAACTGCAAACATCAACACGGCGGTCAGCCACATCGGTGGCGCCCGCCGACGCACCGTCATATACCAAAAGTAAGACCGCCCCCCGATGCGGGGATGGACCGGAAGGCTAGCGACTCATGTCGTAGTTGACGCGTGGTGGACAAGATGACGAGGGGCCCACCGGCTGGTGGGGCCCCTCTCGGCGCGTCTGTGGGGTCAAGAAGGCGCCACGTCAGCAGAAAATCAGCGAACGCTGTGGTGCGCGACCGACTCCAATGGTCACAGCCGGCATGACACCGAGGGCGGGACCACAGGGAACGACACCCGCTGACACTGCCCGACAACAGTGACCACGCTCCCCCGGCGGGGGTCGGGCTTAGCTGGACGTGCCAGCGGCGGCGCTGTCGACAGCAACGCTGACAGCAATCGCCCCGGACGCCGACGCACCACCGAGACCAGGGATGGACGCTGCTCCGAGCTGACGGCCGCTCCCAGGCGGGGACGGACATGCCGCACACAGCTTGTAAGCGAGGCGTCAAGGCCCGGGTCAGCCGCGGCAGGCAGGTCAAAAGACCGTTCACTCAGGGGTTGACAACGTTGGTTGTCGAGCTGATTCTGAGGTGAGAGGCCATTGGCGAAGGAGCCCATGATGCGGGAACTGACGTCGGACGAGCGGCAGGAACTACGGCGGGAACTGAGTGCTGTCGCCGCCAGTTGGGCGCAGCGGCTGAACGCGTCTGGCATGGATGCCCAGCGCGGTGCAGACCAAGAGCGGAGCCTCCCGGATGGGATGCGGACTCACCTGGCCCGCATGGCGGCAGGGGAGCAGATGCGTCGGCTTCTCGCCGACCTCGTATCCGCCAGCGCAGAGCAAGCGGCGATGTGCGGGGCCGGCTATCCCGAGCTTGGGGCAGCGGTAGGCGCCAGCCGGCAAGCGGCGCGCAAGCGTTGGCCAAACCTGTCGATCTCGAAGAGGCGCGCCAACGAATGGAAGCAACCGCCCGGGAGCATCGGCTGGGCCGGCAACCATCTGGGGTACCCGGGACCACCCGGGACCTGAGCGGTCTGATCGGCTGACGCCGGGTGGGGCAGCGAAGACGAGCAGCCATCCGAGCAGCCAAGCCGGCGAGCACGGGCTGACAATCCCGGACCGGGACACCACGTTAGGCACGACGGCCAGGCGGTGGAGCAGCACCATGGGACCGACTCGTAATGCGCAGGTCTAGGGGACGTCTCGTAACCCCGGCGTCTGTCTGTTGAGGACGATCGCCGATGATGCCTGGGTGCAGGTGATCTCCGCAGCGCGCCCCGAGTCGATCTTTCCGTTCACCGGGCTGCAACCGCCCAGTTCCGCAAGCTGGTCCGCCTGGTCGCCGAGCGTGGCGGGGACGCCATCGCTGACGGCCGGCCGGGCCGGCAGTGGGCCCTGGACCTGCCCGACCGGGTGCTGCTGGTCGCGGCGTACTGGCGCACCAACCTGACCATGCGCCAGATCGGCCCGCTGTTCGGGGTGTCGCACTCCGCAGCGCACCGGGTCATCGACACCCTCGGCCCGCTACTCGCACTCGCGCCGGTGCGCCGGCGGCCGGTCGACCAGATCGCCATCGTCGACGGCACGCTGATCCCGACCCGGGACCATCGACTGGCCGCGCCGAGCAAGAACTACCGGTACTCAACCAACCTGCAGGTCGCCATCGACGCCAGCACCCGCCTGGTCATCGCCCTCGGTGACCCGCAGCCCGGCAACCGCAACGACACGATCGTCTACCGCACCTCCGGCATCGACCAGAAACTGGGCCGACCGTCCGGTCATGGCCGACGGCGGCTACCAGGGCAACCGCGAGGTGATCATGCCGTACCGCAAGCCACGCGACGGCAGTCCGCCGCCGGCCTGGAAGGAAGACCTCAACGCCCAGCACCGCACCGTCCGCGCGCAGGTCGAACGCACCCTGGCAGGGATGAAGTGCTTCAAAATCCTGCGCGACTACCGCCGCGCCGCCCGCACATTGACCGACACCGCTTCCGGCATCGCACACCTGCACAACATCATCCTGGCAGGCTGACTCCCCAGCCCCCCGCCGGGCAACGCCTCCACCGTGTTACGAGACGTCCTTTAGCGACGGCAACGGGGACAGCAACAGAGCCGGGCCGCACCCCGCTGGTCCACGGAAGCGCTAGCGGAAGAGTTTCTCACTAGCGGTGCTGAACGCCTCGGTGGCCAGCTTCACTTGTTCGTAGCGGTCGGCAAACTCGCCGGCGTCGACATTCCCTCGTCTCCAATATGCTCCGAGTGCTTTGCTGGACGAGTTCAGCTCATCTAGAGCCTTGAGTACATGCTGGTCACGGCACAGGATGCGCAGCCGTGCTGCGGCTAGCCGAAACCCGCCGAGGTCCCAGCCGTCCACACGTCCGGGAAGCCCTAGCTCTCGTTCCTCCCACACTCGGTTCCGGAAATCCTCGGACATCGACACGAGCCGAGCGCACTGCTCGAGCATGAGCTCGGCCAGCCTAGCGTTGTTTTCACCTCGCCGAATCATGTGTTGTCCCAAGATCGCAATCCCAGCACCAGAAACGGCCGCGATAAGAGTCACCCAGGCATCCACACCGTCAGTCTCGCTGCTCGGGTCAACGTCCATGGGACCGCTCGCTCGACCACTACCGGAAGCAGCGAGGAAGCAGCGAACGTGCCGCATGCGGGCGACACGTGGCGACAGCGGACGGGGTGGTGGCCGCGCTGGGGGGCACGGGATGACAACCGAGGGCAGCAGACGATGCGACGCAACGGTGTTCGGGACGAAGTGCTCTAGCTCCCCGACACGTCGTCCGTCGCCGGCGCGCTGCTTCCTCGGTCAGATCGCTGTCCACCTGTCGTAGGCCGATCCCGAGCTCTTCGGAGGGCAAGCGGAGATGGAGAGTGGACGCTACGCTGCGAGTCTTCATCGCCCGCCCCCATTCGTACGGACACCAGTTGATCGTGATCCGACTCCGGTTCACCGATGGATCCCGACATGGTCCCGCTCCGGGTTGTACGGCTGCCGCACGAGCAGCGCGACCACCACGCGAACCCGACCCGGGCGTAACGCGCCTCCCCATCAGATAATGCAACGGCGCCCACGGGCTGACCTCGCTGGTCGCCAACCTAATCTCGCTCGTGGTGGTGGTGCTGGTCGCCCTCGTCATGGGCTTCCGCTCGGGGGCGGGCCCGCTGGAGTGGCTCGCGGTCACTGGCATCATGATGCTGGGTGTGGTCCTCGGCGCCCGGATCCTCGGCGAGTTCGGCGACGACCCGCACCGCCTCACCGACGCGAAAGCCCGTAAGAACTACGGCGGAGGGCCGGCTGGTCTGGCTCGCCACCCTGCTGCTGATCGGGGTGTCTGCCGGTTACGGGGGTATCGCGGTGGTCAACACGCTGCTGATGGCCGCGGCCGGGCGGGCCGCCGACCTGCGGCTGGTCCGGCTGGCCGGGGCGACCCGGCGGCAGGTCGTCCGGCTGGTCGCGGCGGAGTCGGCGCTGGTGGTGCTGATCGGCGCGGTGCTCGGCGGGTCCGTGGCGTTCGCCGGTCTGCTGAGCATCCGGGCCGGCCTCGCCGAGCAGGTCGGGGCGCCGGTCGACCTGGTCGTGGCCGGTGGTCGGTGGCGTCGTCGGCCTGTGCCTGCTTCTCGCGCTCGCGGCGTGCGTCGCGCCGACCTGGCGGCTGCTGCGCCGCCGGGCGGTCACCGAGCCCGCCGGATGACTCGTCTTCGTGACGCAGCTGTGACCTGGGGGGCCTGCGCAGTCACCGTCCGAAGTGGTCTGCTGAGCCCATATTCCCTGCTCAGGCGCGGGTTTGAGGCAGCGTCGCAGGGCTCAAAAGTGTTACATCGACGACTGGGCGGCCCGATCCGCCCAGCCTCACCCGCAGGAGGCAGCCGCGTGCGAATGAAACGAGCGAGCCGGATCGCGGCCGCGATGGCGGGCGTGACCGCGCTCGCCTTCACGGTCTCGGCCCCCGCACAGGCGGACGACCACTTGAACCTTCCCGGAGAGCCGACCATCACGCTGCCGATCAACGACAGCGCGGCGGGTGGGACGTACAACCAGGACTTCACCCGGGTGTACGCCAACACCACCCCCGACGGCACCCCGGTCTACATCTACGTCCCGGAGGGCACCCCGCTGGACGGCTCCGCGCCGGCCGGGGTGGCCAGCCTGGACCCGCAGTTCGACCACAACCCGGGCGACGGGTTCACCCCCTGCGCCACCGCCACGGCGGCCCAGTTCGCCCTCACCCAGGCGCAGATCGACTACGTCGGCGACAAGCTCGCCGGCCAGATCGTCGCCGTGGACGAGGAGCACTTCGGCCTGATGGACGCGGCCGACCCGGACGAGCCGGCCAGCGACTCGCTGGTGATGGTCCTCTACAACATCCAGGACGAGGCGTACTACGACTGCGCGCAGACGTCCTACACGGCGGGCTACTTCGCCCCGGACTTCATCGACAGCAACGGGATGAACGTCATCGTGGTCGACGCCCTCGACTGGGCCAACCGGGTCGGGCCGAACGACGCGCCGTGGCGCGACGCCGACCCGGCAAACGACCGGCCCGAGCTGTACGAGGGCACCGTCGCCCACGAGCTGGAGCACCTGCTGCACAACTACAGCGACCCGGGCGAGCTCTCCTGGGTCGACGAGGGGCTGGCCGACTTCGCCATCTTCCTCAACGGGCTCGACGCCGGCGGCTCGCACCTGACCAACCACCAGGTCTTCTACGAGGAGACCTCGCTGACCCGGTGGGGCGGCACGTTGGCCAACTACGGCGCCGCGTTCACCTACTTCCAGTACCTCTGGGAGCAGGCCGGCGGCAACGGCGACGGCACCTACACCCCGGACAAGCAGTACGACGCCGCCCGCGGTGACCTGCTCATCAAGACCATCTTCGAAGAGCAGGCCGACGGCATGGCCGGCGTGTAGGACGCCATCAACACCTTCAACGCGGCGACGGGTGCCAACCTGCGCAGCGCCGAGGCCCTGTTCCGGGACTGGTCGGTGGCGGTCTACCTGGACGACGAGGACTCGCCGGTCTACGACATCAAGGCATTCAACTTCGGCGACCCGGCCGACACGTCGTGGACCATCGACATCGCCGACGGTTCCTTCTGGGCGGGCCGGGGCAGCTACCAGGGAGCCACCCCGGAGGCGAAGTGGGCCCGGCTGAAGAACCGGCCAGACACCACCGCCGTGCCGTTCGGCATGTCGGTCGAGCGGTTCCGCAACCCGGGCCCGACCGTCGCGCTCGCCTTCGACGGCGAGGATGAGACGACCATCGCCCCGCACACCGGCACCACCCACTGGTACGCCGGCTACGAGAGCCAGTCCGACAACATCCTCGACGTCGACACCGCCGGCCCGGTTACCTCGCTGGACTTCTGGAGCTGGAACTTCATCGAGGAGGGCTGGGACTACGGCTTCGTCGAGGCCCTGGTCGGCGGCGAGTGGGTCACCGTGCCGCTGCGGAATGACGCGGGTCAGGTCGTCACCACCGACGACAACCCGCACGGCAACAACACCGAGGGCAACGGCCTCACCGGCACCTCCGGCGGCGCGTACTTCGTGGACGACCCGGTCTACGTGCACCTCACCGCCGCCGTGCCGGCGGGCGCCACCGACGTCCGGTTCCGCTACTCCACCGACGCCGCCTACCTGGACACCGGCTGGTTCGTCGACGACGTGCGGGTCAACGGAGCCGACGCCGCCCTCTCCTCGGCGACCGGTGACTGGTTCACCACCACCGGCACGCAGGACAACAACTGGACCGTCCAGGTGGTCGCGCACTGCGACCTCACGCCCGGCACCACCACGGCGGGGGAGACCACCGACGGCGCGGGCAACTGGGTCTACCGGTCCACCGGGGACCAGTTCACCGCCAGCAACCTGAAAACTAGGTGCGCCAACGGCAACCAGGACGACTTCGCCGTCCTGGTCTCCAACCTGCCGACCGGCGACCTGACCTTCCTCGACGCGGACTACACGTTCCGGGTCAGCAACACCGGAAACAAGTAGCCGCCACGGCGGCCGACGGCGGGCCCGTACCGAATCACCGGTGCGGGCCCGCCCGCCGTATCCGCTCCCGCCACCGGCCGGTCGCGACGACCCGTGGCGGTTGGCCTCGGCGCCGCGGCCGGTTCCCGGCGCGTACACCACCAGCCGAGGAGTGGCTCGCCCACCTGCTTGCCGGCCAGCAGTGGGTCAGCATGGTTGCCCGGGTCGCTGTGCTCCGGCTGGGATGCGCGACCCTGCCCTCCTCCCACTGATGCCACCGGCCGGCAGTTGACGGTCAGACGCGTGGCGGTCAACGCCGGCACCTACAAGACGTTGATGGGGTGGGCCGCCCGCTGGCCGCAGCGGCGGTCTGCCGTGGAAGGCGCCGCCGGTCTTGGCCGCGGCATCGCCCAGCTGCTCGTCGGTGGCGGCGAAGACGTCGTCGACGTGCCGGCCACGCTCGCCGCTCGCGCCCGGCTGCTGGACATCGGCGGTGCCCGCAAGAGCGATCCCGCCGACGCCGCCAGCGTCGCGCACGACGCGATGCGCCACAAGCGGTTGCGCGCGGTGGTCGCCGAGGACCACACCACACAGCTGCGGCTGCTGGCCGAACGCCGTGACGACCTGGCCGGTGAACGCATTCGCGTCCTCAACCGCCTGCACGTCCTGGTCCGCGACCTGATTCCCGGCGGCGCGCCGCCGAATCCTCCACTTAAGGACGCCCGGCCGACCGCTCGGTCAGCTCCTCGGATGGAGCGGCGCCACATCCATCCAGCCAGTTCACTGGATAACGGCTCGCGTTCGCAGCCGGCTCGATACTCTCGGCTTCGGGATCCACACGGACATCCGGAGCCACTCGATCGGCGAGATCGCCGGTGACGCGGGCGCTCGACGTCCCGGCGCGCAGCCGGCTCTCGCCACGACTGGCGCCGGGGGGACCTCTCAGGCCGATAGGAGCGCCATGCCCGGGAAGTTACGATCGCCTGTCCTGCACCTCGTCGTTTGCCACGCCGAGCCCGCTGTCGAGCTCGGACCGTTCATCACGGCCTGCCAGGAGTTGAGGTGGGAGGTCCACCTCATCGCCACCCCGGACGCGGTCGACTCGATCGACCGGGACGGGCTCGCCGATCTCACCCACCATCCGGTACGCGAGGACGACCAGCCGGAGACGCTCCATCCCCTGCCGCCGGCCGACGCCTTCGCCGTCGTGCCCGCCAGCTTCGACCTGGTGAACAAGTGGGCGTACGGCCTCAACGACAACCTGGGCCTGCGGCTGCTCAACGAGGCGATCGCCGTCGGCCTGCCGGTCGTCGCCGTGCCGGCCCCGGATCCGGCGCTCGCCCGGCACCCCGCCTTCCTGGAGAGCCTGGAGCGGCTGCGGCACTGGGGCGTGACGGTGACCCGGCCCGCCGAGCCCTCCGAGGTCGCCGACCCGGTTCCGTGGCACGCCGCCGTACAGGTGATCTCCGCCTGGACGCGGTTCGCCCGGGTCCCCGGACAGCCCACCGGAGAGCGACAGCGCACCGCCGACAACTTGGCGCGGCAGTCCGGCTAGCGCCTCATCATGCAGCCTTGAACGGGTAGTCCGGGTGGCGGATCTTGGAGTTGATGACGAATCCGGATTTCGGTTGGGCGCGGTAGTTGCGCCAACGGATGTACGCGCCGATGGCGGTGTCCTGCTCGGCGTGGGTGCGGTGGTCGGTGCCGCTGAGCGCGAAGTATCGGACGGCGGCGAACTCGGCTTCGATCCAGTTCAGCCAGGACGCGTAGGTCGTTAGGAACACCAGGTCGACCTGGTTGAGTTCATGGCTGACATGACAGACATCTGTCCTGCTAGGACAGGGCCGACCAGACTGAGGTCGGAAAAAGCTGGCGGCCGACCGTGCCTTCGCAGCGTCCGGTCCCGAAGCCGCTAGTCGCCCGATGTCGCAAGTCCGCCAACGGGTAGAAAGCGCCAAATTGCCCTATGAAGATGCGTCGGCCCTGAAAAAACGGCTCAGCGCTTCGCGTTCCGCGCCACCCAGAACACGATGAGCGCCGCGATGACGACGATCAGAAAGACGCATGCTATCCCCCCGATGATGCCCATATCGCGAAATTACCGTGTTGTGCACAGCGGGGACTCGGTTTCGAGGATGGGGTCCGACTTCGAGGCGACACCCGCCCGCGCTCGTCCAGCCTCGGCCGCCACCGTTGAGGTCAACGACTGATGTCAAGTCGCCGCCGCTGTCGGGCTCCCTGCGCGCTGAGGGTGACCCCCGTCGGGGGAGCCGGGCACTCCTTGTCCGCCCTTGGCAGCCGGTGTCGCGCTGCGCCTCTGCGCAGGTGCCCCTAACCTCGGTCTTTCGCTAGTGGTTGATCATGGATCGTTCGGGCATTAGTTGATCTCTGTCTGCGGTTGGCCGAGTGTGGGCATGGTGATGGCCCGGC
>NZ_JBSFYQ010000079.1:0-13802 GCF_053599855.1 Micromonospora sp. NPDC005161 | reverse complement strand
TGGAGGCGCGCACCCGTGCGTGGGCCGTTGACCGGCAGCGCAGCACCTATGTGCAGTCCTCGGCGTGGCTGACCGAGTGGAAGCGCACCGAGGAGTTGGCGTTCCTTAACGAGGTCAGCTCGGTGCCGTTGCAGCAGACGCTGCGGCACCTGCAAGCCGCGTTCGCCGCGTTCTGGGGCAAGCGGTCGCGCTACCCGCGTTTCAAGGCCAAGCGCAAGTCCCGGGCGTCGGCGGAATACACCCGCTCGGCGTTCCGCTGGCGTCACGGGCAACTCACCCTGGCCAAGATGGACGCCCCGCTGGGCATCGTGTGGTCGCGGCCCCTGCCCGAAGGGGCCGAACCGTCGACGGTCACGGTGTCCCGCGACGCGGCCGGTCGGTGGTTCGTGTCCCTGCTGGTCGATGACCCCACCGTCAAGGCACTGCCGCCGCTGTCCACGGTGGTCGGGGTGGAAGTGGGCATCACGAGCCTGCTCACCTTGTCCACCGGGGAGAAGATCACCAACCCGCGTCATGAGCGCGCCGACCGGCGCAAGTTGGCCAAGGCGCAGCGGAACCTGTCCCGTAAGGGCAAGGACACCAAGAACCGGGCCAAAGCCCGGCTTGCGGTGGCCCGCATCCACTGCCGCATAGCCGACCGGCGGCGGGATCACCTGCACAAGCTGTCGACTCGACTCGTCCGCGACAACCAAACGGTCGTGATCGAAGATCTCAGTGTGCGCAACATGCTGCGCAACCACTCGCTGGCCCGCGCCATTTCCGATGCGGCGTGGACGCACCTGCGCAGCATGGTCGAGTACAAGGCCGCCTGGTACGGGCGGCAGGTGATCGCCGCCGCCCGCAACATTCTCGCCGCCGGGCTGGCGGAGAGGTGAAACGCCTGTGGAGGGCCGATAAGACCCGACCCGCGAAAGCGGTGAAGGCGCGGCCCGGTGAAACAGGAACCCCCTCGGGTGACCGAGGGAATCCCCGCCCTTCAGGGCGGTGGAGGATGTCAACCGTTCTCCTTGGCAGTGGTTCGGTCCAGGGCGGCGTGCAGGAGCGGGGCCTGGCCCCAGGGAAAGACGCCGAGGGTCCGGCGGTGGTAGTCGAGGGCGGTGCCGACGGGCGTCGCCTCGGACACGGCGAGGGCGCCGCCGGTGAGTCGGCGGAGGGTGGCGTGCCAGGCCCGGTCGGCCATCACCCGGTGGGCGGGGTCGACCAGCCCGGCGTCGACAGCGCGCGGCACCACCCAGGCCAGGTACGCCGAGGTGCTCGCCTCGACCGGGGCGTCCGGGTCGTCGACCACCGTGGACCACTCGCCGTCGCGCTCGTGAGTGGCGAGCGCGTCGACCAGGCGGGTGAGCCGCTCGGCGAGCCCGTGGTCGGGGGCGTGGATCAGGGTGTCGGTGAGGCCGAGCAGCGCCCACGCCTGCCCGCGTCCCCAGGCGACGCCATTGCCCCGTTCGGCCCGGGCGTCGTAGCCGTGCTGGAACAGCCCGTGGGGCAGTTGCAGCGCGTCGGCGTACTCGGTGGCGTAGGTGACGGCCTCGTCGGGGTGGCCCAGTGTGGCGAGGGCGGGTCCGTCGGTGTGCATGCAGTCGACCCAGACCGTTGACGACCAGGGTGGCAGGTCGGGACGGTGCAGGCGAGGTCCGCCGGGGCGGGCCGGTCGGGCGTGCCGGACGGCGGCGAGCCAGCGGCGGCAGGCGTCCGTTACGTCGATGTCGGGTCGGCGGTCGGTGAGGGCGAGCAGCGCCTCGACCGCGATGAGGTGGTCGGTGGGGTCCGGCGGTGCGGTGAGCGACGGCGTTACGAGGTCGACCACCCGCTGAGTGAGGTCGGGGCGGTGCAGCGCGTCGGCGGCGCGGAGCAGGGCGGTGAGCGTACCGCCGATGCCGAAACCCCAGATCCGCGGCGTGGTGGCGGCGGTCGCGTCCGCGATCGCCGCCACCAGCCGGGTGTCGTGCTCGATGGTCACTTGATGAGGGCCTGCACCGCTCGGCCGGCCTCGCGCATCGCGTCCGCCGGCTTGCTCTTGCCGACCAGCACCGCCTGGACGTGTTCCGAGATGGCGGTCTCCATCTGGGCGTACTGGGGGTACTTCCAGAACGGGTTCGGGGTGGCGGTGGCGGTGATCCGCTCGCTGAACTGGGAGGTGAAGGCGTCGGTCTTCACCTGCTCGGAGGCCAGCGCCGCCGTGGTGGTGGGTGGCAGGGACAGGTCCTTGAAGTAGCCGAGGACGGTCTGCTCGTCGGACGTGAGCCACTTCGCGAAGTCGGTGGCGGTGTTGGCGCCCTCGCCCTCGACCACGACGACGGCGTGGCCCCACTGCACGGCCCGCGGCTTGTCGCCGGCGTTCTTCACCGGCCGGGCGATCGGGTCGAGCTTGTCCGCGATGGACTTGTCTGGGGAGCCCTTGACGACGAAGTCGCGGCCGACGATGGCGTCGTCGTAGATGGCGGTCTTGCCCTGGGCGAACAGGGTACGCGCGTCGACCCGCTCCACGTCCGGAGCGATGAGCTTGTCGTCGTACAGCTTCTTGTACCAGGCGACCGCCTCGATGCTGGCGTCGTCGCCGACGGTGACCTTGTTCCCGTCTAGCAGCGGGCTGCCGAAGGTCTGCATCCAGATGAGGATGTCCTTGAGCTGGGCGACCTTGGTGGACGCGGCGTACGGGATGACGCCGGTGCCCTTGAGCGCCCGCAGCGCGGCCTCGAAGTCGTTGATGGTGGTCGGCGCGGTGGTGATGCCGGCCTTTTGCATCAGGTCCCGGTTGGCGATCAGGCCGATGGCGGCGGTGGTCCAGGGCAGGCCGATCTGCTTGCCCTCGACCTGCCCCGAGCTGAGGGCGGCCGCCGTGTAGCCGGCGTCCTTGGCCACGTCACCGAGGTCGCGGAGCTTGCCGAGCGCGGCGAGGCCGGCGAGCCAGGCGATGTCCATCTGCGCGGCGCCGGTGAACTGCCCGCCGCGCACCTGGAGTGTGAGCTGGTTGAGGTAGCTGTTGTAGGCCAGCGGCACGCCGTTGACGGTGATGCCCGCCTTGCTGCCGTATCCGGTCATCAGCTGTTCGATCTTGGCCTTGGAGGCGTTGTCGGCCAGGCTCCAGGACGCGAACGAGAAGTTGGTGGCGGACTTGGCGGTATCCGCCTCGGGGGTGTCGGCGCTCGGTGCGCAGGCGGCCACGCCGCCCAGGCCGAGGGCGCCGGCGCCGAGTCCGACGAGGCGGAGCATGTCCCTGCGGGAAAGGTTGCTGTTCATTGCTGGACCTCCGGGACGGGTGGTGGTTATCCCTTGATGGCGCCGGCGGTGATGCCGCCGACCAGGAACCGTTGCAGCGCGATGAACGCGACTACGACGGGCAGGGACGCGATCAGGGACGCGGCCATGAGTTCGGCCCACTGCGCGGTCGCCTCGCCGAGGAAGGCGTTGACCAGGCCGGGTGGCAGTGTCGTCTTCTCGCGTCCGGCGAGGGTGAGGGCGAAGATGAAGTCGTTCCAGCCGCGGACGAAGGCGAAGAGACCGGCGGCGATGAGACCGGGCGCCGAAAGCGGCAGGATGACCGAGTGGATGGTGCGTAGCCGCGATGCGCCGTCGACGCGGGCGGCCTCGACGAGGGTGTCGGGGATGGTGTCGAAGAAGCCCTTGAGCATCCAGACGCAGAGCGGCAGCGTGAAGGTGGTGAACGACAGCACCAGCGCGGTGTAGGTGTCGAGCAGGTGGTAGGCGCTGAACAGGGCGTAGAGGGTGACCAGCAGCAGGGCCTGGGGGAACATCTGGGAGGAGAGCACGAAGTACATCAGGCTGCGCCGGCCGCGGAAGCGGAACTTGGAGAACGCGTAGCCCATGTACGCCGACACCACGACGCTCAGCACCGCGGTGACGATCGAGACGACCAGGCTGTTGACCAGGTACCGGGCCAGCGCGGGTTCGTCGGCGAGGCGGGTGAAGTTGTCCAGGGTGAGCTCGGTGGGGACGAACGACGGCGGGTAGCGGAAGGTCTGCTGGGCCGGGGTGAACGCGGTGACCAGCATCCAGTACACCGGCAGCAGCCCGAAGGCGCCGAGGACGACGACGGCCGTCCACGCCGCGGCGCGGGAACCGCGGCTCTCCCGTGCGGAGCGCTTCCTCACAGCTGTCCCTCCCGCTCGGACCGACGGACGTAGACCGCGACCATGACGAGGAGCAGCACCATCCAGAGCAGGCCGAGCGCACCGGCACGGCCGAGGTCGAAGCCCTGGAAGGCGGTCTCGTAAACCGCGGTGGCGAAGGTTTCGGTGGCGCCGGCGGGGCCGCCGCCGGTCATCACGTAGATCAGGTCGAAGTGCTGGAAGTTCCAGATCAGTTCCAGCAGCAGGACGATGCCGATGATGCCGCGCAGGTGCGGCAGAGTGACGGCGAAGAACCGCTGGACCGCGCCGGCGCCGTCGGTCTCGGCTGCCTCGTGCAGCTCGACCGGTACGGTCTGCAGCCCGGCGAGGATCATCACCATGATCCACGGGAAGCTCGCCCAGGTTTTGGCGACGATGACCGCGGTCATCGCGGTGCCCGACCCTGCCAACCAGGCCTGTGGGGCGTCGATCAGGCCGAGCGCCTCCAGCGCGCCGTTGGCGAGGCCGTAGTTCGCATTGAAGATCCACATCCAGAGGAACGACACGACGACGCTGGGCACCAGCCACGGGATGAGCAGCAGGCCGCGGAGGGTGGCGCGGCCGCGGATGCGGGTGTTCAGGGCGAGCGCGAGGGCCAGGCCGACGAGGAACGGTGCGATGGTGGCGCCGACGGTGAAGACCAGCGTCTGCCGCAGCAGCCGCCAGAAGTCGCCGCCGAGCAGGTCGGTGATGTTATCCAGCCCGACGAAGGTGCGGCCGGGTTCGACGAGGCTCTGCTCGAAGAACGCGGTGACCAGGGAGGCGACCAGTGGGTAGACGACGATCGCGGCGAGCATCGCCAGGGCGGGGAGCATGAGCAGCGCGGCGAAGGCGCCGTCGCCGAGTGACCGGGGCGGGCGGTTGCCGGCCGGCGGGGACGCCGGCGTGCGGCCGGTGGTGTCCGGGTGGGCGGTGTCGGTGCTCATCGGACGGCCTGCATTCGGCTGGGGATGCGGTCGGCGGGGCCGAGGTAGCCCAGGCCGGTGCTGATGGCGTCGGCGGCTTCGATGACCATGCGGGACAGTTCGGCCTCCCGGGTGTCCAGGGCGATCGCGGAGAGCGGTCCGGAGACCGACAGCGCTGCGCAGACGGTGCCGGTGTGGTCGAGGATCGGGGACGCGATGCAGGCGCGGCCCAGCGCCAGTTCCTCGACCTCGGTGGCGTAACGGCCCTGGGCGGCCTGAGTGACGGCCTCGTCCAGCGCGGCGTGATCGGTGATGGTGGACGGGGTGTACGCGCGCAGATCGGGCAGGAGTGCCCGGCGCTCTTCGGGGTCGGTGCCGATGAGCAGGCACTTGCCGATGCCCGTGGCGTGCAGCGGGTTGTGCTGGCCGATGAGGACGAACGACCGCGGGGCGAGGGTGCCCTCGAAGTTGCACAGGTAGAACAGCGTGGCGCCGCGGCGGACGGCGACGTTGGCGCCGAGGCCGAGTTCGGCGGCGAGGTTCTGTGCCCGCTGGCGGGCCTCGCGGTGCACCGGGTGGCTGTTGAGCGCGACGCCGGCCATCGTGATGAGCGCGGGGCCGAGTTGGTATAGGCCGCTGACCTGGTCGCGCTGCACGAGGTCGCAGGCCTCGAGTGTGGCCAGCAGGCGGGACGCGGTCGACTGGCCGAGGCCGGCGTGACGGGCGACATCGGAGACCCGCAGCGCGGGCTGGCCGCCGAGGAAGGCGTTCAGCACGGCGGCCGCCTTCTCGACGCTCTGGTTGGTGCCCTGATCACTCGCCACCGGCATCTCCTTCTGGACGTCCCATCCATTGCTGTGCCAGAGTGACCCCCATGCTGCATCGTGTCAACCGTCCATTGCATGCGAGTTGCAGAACCGCGCCACGGGGGCGGTTCTGTGACATTTGAGCCTGCATTCCTGCCCTTCGGGGGCCCGACGGAGGTCGACGGCCACGGCCACCCGGACGGGCGGCACCTGCTCAGCGCGGCGCTGCCGGCGATGACGGGCAACTACGTGGTCCGCACCGCCGTGCGGGTGCCGGAACCGCGCCACGGCACCGGTGTCAGCACCGCCGAACTGCGGGTCAACGCCGACGCCGAGCGCTGGTACGCGATCCGGCTGCGGATCCGCACCGGCGTGCGGTACCTGTCGGTGCTCCGGCACGCCGGCGGGCGCGACGATTTGCTTGCCGACGACATCGTGTCCTTCGACTTCGGGCGGTATCTGCCCGTCGAGGTCACCGTCGTCGACGGCCGGCTCACCGTCACGGTGGATGGGCGCACCCCGGTGATCGTCACCGACCCGGAGCCGCTCGACGGCGGCGGGGTCGGCGTCGGGGCCACCGGGATGGCCGCCGGGTTCGCCCCGGTGCAGGTGGTCGACCTCGGCCCAGGTACGCCGCCTGCCGCCGACCGCGCCGACACCGCCAGCCCGGACCTGACCAAGGCGGTGGTCGAGCCGTACGCCGCGGTCGAGGGGGCCGCGCACCGCCTGGAGATCGCCGCGCTGCGGTGGGACGGCGGGTCCGGGTACGCCGCCGACCTGTCCATCCGGGCGGACGGCGGCTGGGAACCGGTGGGCGGCGACCGGTTCGGCGAGCGGTGGCTGGTGCTGCACGGCGGCGGCGGTAGCCGCCGGAATCCACAACGGACACTCGATCGGCACCCGGTGGCGCTCGACCAGGTCGAGCTGCTCGGCCCGGACGCGGTCCGGCTGAGCGGTGGCAACCCAGAGCTGTTCTCCCTCACGGTCACCTGGCGGCTGGCCGGGCCGCACCCCACGGTGGACATCGAGCTGATCCCGCAGGTCGACGGCAGGTTCGTGATCGCCTACCGGGCCTTCGCCGCCGCACCCGTCGACGAGATCGACGAGGTGCTGTGCGGGCCACTGCGGCACGCCCGGATGGTCGGCGGGCCGGCGTCCGTCGGGCGCGACGAGCTGTTCGCGCCGCTGTGCCTGGTGCAGCGCGGCCCGGTCACCACCGGGCTGTTCGCCCCGGCCGCGGAGCTGCCGTTCGAGTACGAGTCGGCGCGCGGCGACGACGACCAGCCGTTCGGGATGAGCCTGGGCACCCCCGAGGGCACGGTGCAGCCCACTCTCTACGCCCCGCAGTACGGCCGGCGCGCCGACCGGCGCGCCGGCGAGCCCTACCGGTTCACCGTCGGGGTGTACGCCGGCCATGCCGAGCTGTATGACGCGTACCGCGACCTGCTGCGCGGCGAGTACGGCTACACCGCGTACCGGCGCAACGTCCACGCCTCGCTGACCGACACCGTGCACAACCTGATCGACCTGATGAAGGCCGGCCCGGACACCGACGACCGGGTCGACTACCAGGGGTCACCGAGCGGCTGGTGGAGCCGGGCGAAGGGCTTCATCGACATCGAGAACGACCAGGCCGTCCGCGCGACCACCACCGTAGTGCTGCTCGGCGCCTACCAGCTGACCGGCGACGACGAGCTGTACGACACCCGGGCGCTACCGACGGCCGAGTTCCACTTGTCCCGCAACGGGTACGGCTGGACGCCACGCGAGGACGCCACTGTCTACGGTGACCCGACGAAGCACCAGCTGTGCGGCACCCCGTTCGGCGCGCCCGCCCTCGGCCCCCTGTACGCGCTGTCCCGGGGCACACTCACCGCCGCCCGAGAGCTCGCGCTCTCCTCGCTCGACACACAGGACTACTGGCTCAAGCGCACCCCGATGAGTGAGCCGCTGGCCGCGTACCGGATGACGCGGGATCCGAAGCTGCGGCAGCAGGCCGAGGAGGCCGCCGAGCGGTACATCGCCGAGGAGCTCGACCAGCCGTACGGCGGCGCGGCCGACCCGCACGACTTCGCCATCTACTACTGCCGCGCCTGGGTCGAGCTGCTCGAGATGTTCGAGGAAACCGGCCGGCGGCGCTACCTGGACGCCGCGTACCGGGAGGCGAAGCGGTTCGTCACCATGGTCTTCGCCCGCCCGGTGCCGGACGGCCCGGTGCCCGTGCCGCAGCGACCGCTCTTCGTCGACCGGCAGATCGAGCTCACCGGCTGGTGGGACCCCGCCGCCCTGCACGACTATCCGGCCCGCGACGTGCCCGACGAGGTGGTGCCCGCCTGGCAGGTGTCACCGACCGGACTGAGCATCGAGGCGATGAACACCTACCGGTTCAACGGGTTCACCCTCAACCCGGCGTGGGCGCCGTTCCTGCTCCGCCTCGCCGCGCACACCGGCGACGACCTGCTGCGGGACGTGGCGCACAACGCGCTGGTCGGCCGGTTCACCAACTACCCCGGCTACTACTACCGGCAGCTGACGGTCCACCACCTGCGCCCGGACTTCCCCTGGACCGGTCCGTTCGGCAACACCACCATCTACTACCACCACGCACCCGCCCAACTCGGCATGGCCATCGACTACCTGATCGCCGAGCACGAGACCCGCTCCGGCGGCGCGATCGCCTTCCCGGCCGAGTTCGAGCAGAACTACGTCTGGTTCGTCTACCGCGTCTACGGCCACCGGCCCGGCCGCTTCCACGGCGAGGACGGCGTCTGGCTGTGGCTGCCCAAGGGCCTGGTGCGGCTGGACACCGAGCAGGTCAACTGGATCGCCGCCGAGGGCGGGGACCGGCTCTGCGTCAGCCTCACCAACGCGTCGGCCACCCCGACCACGGTCACCGTCACGCTGGACGCGGCACGGGTGCCCATGACGGCCGCCACCCCGTACCGGGCGACGGTGATCCGCGACCGCTGCGCACCGGAGGAGGCGACCGTGGTCGACCACCAACTCACCGTCGAGGTGTCCGGGCACGGCATCACTGCGATCGTCGTACATGGCGTCGGCCCGCTGGACGTACCGCTGCACCGCACCGACGCGGCGCCGGTCGGCGCGCACCACTTCGACGACGGCCCGGTGGGTCCGGTGCGCGGCATCTTGATCCCCAAGCCGGACGGCAGCCGCTACCACGCCTACGTGCAGGCAGCCCACCGCGAGCCGGCGACCCTGCACTGGTCGCTCGACGACGGCGCCACCTGGCGGCAACTCGACCGCACCGTGCACCCCAACGAGTGGACCGTGCCCGTGGACGACCTGTCCGCAGCGTTCACCTACGTCGTGCAGATCGGCGACCGGCGGTCCCGGCCGGTGCGGCTGGCCTGCGGAGAGGAGGCGTGATGCGGGTCCGCGAGGTGCGCACCCACGTGCTGAAGGTGCGCGCTGACGAGGCGTACCTGGGGCCGAAGAGCGACGGAAGCGCCATCGGCGGCGGCTACGAGGTCCGCGAGCCGTGGCGCAGCCTCTACTCGTCCCGCTACGAGACGCTGCTGGTGGAGGTGTTGGCCGAGGACGGCACCACCGGCTGGGGGGAGGCCCTCGCGCCGGTGGCGCCGGAGGTGCCGGCCGCCGTGGTCGACCTGCTGCTCGCGCCGGTGCTGGTCGGCATGGACGCCACCGCGCCGCGCCCGGCCTGGTACCGGCTGCGCGACCTGATGCGCGAGCGCGGGCACCTGGTCGGCCACCAGGCCGACGCGCTCGCCGCCGTGGACATCGCGCTCTGGGACCTCGCCGGACGGCTGACCGGGCTCGGCGTCGCCCAGCTGCTCGGCGGCGCGTTCCGCACCCGGCTGCCCACGTACGTCTCCGGACTGCCCCGCCCCACCGACCCGCAGCGCGCGGCGCTGGCCCGGAACTGGGCCGAGCGGGGCGCCGCCGCGGTCAAGCTGCACCTCGGGCACGGCGTCGCCGCCGACCTCGCCACCGTCGACGCGGTCCGCGAGGCCGCGCCCAGCCTGCGCATCGCCGTGGACGGGCACTGGGCGTACGGGGTGGACGAGGCAACCGCGCTGGCGCGTGGTCTCGCCGATCGCGGCGCGTGGTTCCTGGAGGCGCCGCTTGCCCCAGAGGACGTCGCCGGGCACGCCGAACTCGTCAGCCGCGCCACCGTGCCGATCGCCGTGGGCGAGACGCTGCGCAACCGGTACGAGTTCGCGCAGTGGCTGGACGCGCGGGCGTTGCGGATCGCCCAGCCGGACGTGGCCCGTACGGGCATCACCGAGGCGATGGCGATCGCCGAACTGTGCGCCGCCCGGCACGTGCCCGTCGCACCGCACCACTCGGTCGGCATGGGTGTCTCGCTCGCCGCCGGCCTGCATGTCGCCGCGGCGGTCGCCGACCTCGCCGCGTTCGAGTACCAGCCGACCTCCACCGAGGTCGGATCCCGCATCCTCACCGGGCCGGTGCCCGTGCACCCGGCCGCGTTCGATCTGCCCGCGGGTCCCGGTCTCGGCGTCGATGTCGACGCCGAGACGGTTCGCGCCCTGGCCAAGGAGTCCTGAGTGCCCCACACCGTGCACGGCCTCGTGCCGATCCTCGCCACCCCGTTCGGGCCCGACGGCGCCCTCGACCTGCCCAGCCTGCGCCGGCTCACCGAGTTCCAGCTCGCCAGCGGCGTCACCGGCGTCGCCGTCTTCGGCATGGCCAGCGAAGGCTTCGCGCTCACCACCGAGGAGCGGGCCCGGATTCTCGCCACCGTCACCGAGGTGGTCGCCGGCGCGGTCCCAGTCGTCGCCGGGGTCAACGGCACGTCGACGGTGACCGCGATCGAACAGGCCGGCGCCGCGGTGGCCGGCGGCGCGACCGCGCTGATGGTGCTTCCTCCGTTCATGGTGAAGCCGACCTCCGACCAACTGCTCGCCTTTTACGGCGACGTGGCCGCCGCTGCCGGGGTCGAGGTCATGGTCCAGGACGCGCCCGGCGCCACCGGCGTGACGATGCCGCCCACCCTCATCGCCGAGCTCGGCAAGCTCGACGGCGTCACCTCCGTCAAGGTGGAATCGCCGCCGACCGCGCCCAAGGTGGTCGCGGTGGTCGCCGCCCGCGCCGACGACCGCTTCGCCGTGCTCGGCGGCCAGAACGCCCAGTTCTGCCTGGAGGAGTACGCCCGCGGAGCGATTGGCACCATGCCCGCCTGCGAGTTCCCCGACCTGCTCGGCCCGGTGCTCGCAGACTGGCAGGCCGACCGGCACGCCGACGCCCGCGCGGGCTTCGCCCGGCTGCTGCCGCTGATCCTGTTCGGCCTGCAGCAGGGCATCGCCTGGGCGGTGCACAAGGAGGTGCTGGTGCGGCGTGGCCTCATCGCCGACGTTACCGTCCGCTCGCCGGCCCGCCCGCTCGACCCGGCCAGCCGCGACTCACTCGCCACCATCCTCGCCGACCTTGGGCTTGCCCGGTGAGCGGACGCGGCATCCTCGTCATCGGTGCCTCCTCGCCGATCGGCACCGCGATCGCCCGCGCCTTCACCGAATCCGGCGATCGCGTCGTGGGCGTCTCCCTCGAACAGCACAGCGACCCCGCCTTCGCGGCGGAACTGGTGGCCGACTGCGCCGACCCGGAGGCTGCGGCCCGCGCCGTCGCCGATGCCCACCGCACCCTCGGCCGGCTCGACGTGGTGGTGCCCGCCGCCGCGGTCATGCCCGTCGCTCCGGCGACGCGGACCACCGACGCGCAGTGGCGGGCGGCCCTCGACGCGACCCTCGGCTCGACGTTCTACGTCGTCCGCGCTGCCCTGCCCCTGCTGCCGCGCGGCGGCGCCGTCGTCGCGGTCAGCTCCGTCAACGCCACCGTCGCCGCGCCCGGCCTGCCGGGCTACGCGGCCGCGAAAGCTGGCGTGGAGGGACTCGTCCGCCAGCTTGCGCTCGAGTACGGTCCCGCGGGCATCCGCGTCAACGCCGTCGCCCCCGGCATGATCGGCAAGGCCGACCTGCCCTCGGTCACCGAGGGCTACCCACTGCGGCGGGTCGGCCGACCCGACGACGTCGCCACCGCCGTGACGTTCCTCGCCTCGCCGGCAGCGGACTTCATCACCGGCGTCGTGCTGCCCGTCGACGGTGGCCTGTCGATCGCCTCACCAGCGGCGTGGCTCCGCCCCGACCTGCGAGCGAGATGGCTGTGACATCTGGGGACTGGGCGGTGCTGGCTGACCTGCGCTGTGAGCTGGGGGAGTGTCCAGTCTGGGACGAGGCCTCGGCCCGCCTGCACCTGGTGGACATTGACGACCGACGCCTCTGGGCCCTCGATCCCGCCGCCGGCACCGCCTCCGGCGCGACCTGCGACCGGCCGGTCACCGCCCTAGTGCCGCGGGCCGACGGGGGATGGCTCGGCGTCTCCGGGCGGGACATCGGCACCCTCGACCCGGACGACGGAACCTTCCAACCTCTGCTGTCCCTGCCCGGGCCGCCCGACCTGGCACTGAACGACGCGGTGTGCGGACGCGACGGCAACCTCTACGTCGGGTCGATTGACCGTACCCGGGCCGAACGCGCCGCCCTGTACGTGGTGGAGCCGGACCTGAACCATCGCATCCTTGCCGGGCACGTGGGCGCATCCAACGGCGTCGACACCAGCCCGGGCGGGCGCCTCCTCTACCACGCTGACAGCTTCGCCGACACGGTCACCCCGCGTACGGGCCCGAAGGCCGTCCCGTTGCCGCAGTGCGGGTTGGCACCCCGACGGGATCGCCGTCGACGCCGACGGCGGGGTCTGGGTGGCCTCGTGGGGATCCGGCATGGTGTTCCGCTACACGCCCGACCTCGCTCCGGACCGCACGCTACGCCTGCCCGCGCCCCTGGTCACGAACATGTCGTTCGGCGGTCCCGGCTATCGATGGATCTTCGTCACGACCGCCCGGTCGGACGGCGCCGAGCTGTCCGGAGCCGTGTTCACCGCGGACGTCGGCGTAGCCGGTCTTCCGGCCGCCCGCTTCGCCGTCCAGCGCTGACGGCCGCGCCTTCCGACAAGGTCGCCGGGGCGCCGGATACGCCGGGGCGGGCGGCGCTGGCGAACGCCACGACATGACCGAAACTGTCCACCGAGCCATGGCTTCGATCTCCGTCGGACACGCCGCCGTGCGGCGCCGTCGTTCCTGAGCTGTATCACGTGCCGCTCGCCCGGAGATCTGGTCGGGTAGGTTCGTCGATGGCGGTACCGGTACGTGCGGCCCGTGCGGCGCCCCAGTCGTACAGGGCCTGCAGCACCGGGACCAGGCTGAGTCCAAACCCCGGTGGGCAGCCGATGAGAGAGCCACCCCGCCGGTCACCTCGACCAAGCCTGGCCGGGCTGCGGTCGTACCACCAGTAGATAAGTAGCCGCCGAGCGAGCGCGAACTACGGAGTATCACGGCAGGCGGATCGAGCCGGCGTCCGGTCGTGTCGATGTGAGCGGGTTCGTCGCTGGTTGCCGCGACCGACGCTGTCGCCGGCACTACGGGCCGGGTCTGCCGACATTCGATGGGACGACTCCTAAATTGGGGGCTCGATCCGTAGCTGCTCGTGGATCTGCCTGTGCCACGCTCCGGCCCCGGGCGTACGGAACACCGCGGCGTGAGGCCGGGTGTGCGTGGGAGCGCTGATCGACGTCCCCGTATGTAAACTGCCCCGATGCTGGCGGCGTTGAGCAGGGAAGGGCGCGTCCTGCGAGGTGCGCCGCTCCTGTGGCTGCTTCCGGTGCTGGCCGGAAGGGTATGGCGAACTGGCGGCCGTCGGCCTGGTGGTTGGCGTGCTGGCGTACGCAATCCTGGCCTACCTGGCCGGGTCGGCGGTGTTCCGCAGCCGACTCCGACGTCGAGCAGCGGCTCACGCCCGGCCCGGGAACGGCCGGCGAGCCCCAGGCCTGCACCGGCCAACCCCAGGCCGATCAGGGCGGCGATGTCCTCCAGGAACACCGCCTTGATGGCGGTGTTGGGCGTGCGC